>NZ_JAMYOT010000005.1:0-365147 GCF_040320005.1 Mesorhizobium sp. M0816
TGTCCCATCTGCCCCCCCCACTTGGCCCCGGCCAACGTCCCGATGGCCCCCGCCCGCCGGCCCTGCCCACCCGCCGCCATGGCCCGTCGCCCACACGGCCTCGGCTGCGGCCTTGTCGATGCGGCCGCCGAGCGCCGAGAGCGCGGCTCGGGTCTCGGCGTCGTAGACCGAAAGCCGGCCACCGCGGTGGAAATTATGCTGCCCTGCCGGTGGCCCATCGGCAGCGTCGATCCGGTAGAGCGCAACCAGAAAGCCGGCCAGCGAACGGGCGAACTCAGTAAGATCGGCAATCAGTCCACCAGCCGCCGGTCTGCCGCCAAGCCAGCGATAGACGGACCAAGGCCATGGATAGCCTTCCCCGGGCGCGCCTTTGGCCAGCGGCACGGGTATCGGCAGAGGCAGGTGAGGCGCCAGGCGAGGCAGCCAGCGATGCTCCTTCTCGACCTGGGCGACATAGGCGGCAGCGCTCGGCAGCCGCACCGACATGCTGTCGCCCAGCCGGAACGTGCGGTTGTCCCAGCCGCCAGGCTCGACCGTCTCTACCGGCAGGTCCGCCCATTTGGGGAACTGCGCGGCAATCAGCCGGCGAACAAGTGCGGCATCTATCGGCATGCCTGGTGTTCGTTCATCGGGCGGCATCGGGCTTACTCAGATCTTTTGAATGGCCGGCGGTCAATCGTTTTGTCGTCGCACTCTTGCGGCGCCAGTGATTCCACTTGGCTGCAAATTCTCTAAGCCTTGCGCTCCCAGCGCCGGTCGGGCGTTTGCTGCCAGTAGGTCACGGTGTGGCCGGCCTCCTTCATTATCGTCCAGTGCGTGCGTGCCGCCTCTAGCTGGGCTGCATCGTGGCCGTCGAACAGGAACACGGCGCGCTGGTAGCCGCCAAGCTCCGGCGGCACCGCCCCATCGACCAGGAAGCGTATCTGCGCCTGGTTCGGATTGTCAGGGCCGACGGTCAGAAGCACCGGCTGCTCGGCGGGATGGGCTTCGCGATCCGTTGCGTGGGCCAGGAACGAATCGTCCCGGAAAGTCCACAGATGCTGGTCCAGCGCGTCGCGCCGTTCCTCGGTGCCGGTCTGCACCACGGCGCGCCAGCCGCGATCGACACTGCGCTCCAGGAGGCCGGGCAGCGCATCCTCCAGCGTCGATTCGGTCAGGTGATAAAACAGAACCTCGGCCATGCGTTCAGTCTACGTTGTCGGAGTCCCGCCCCAGCCGCTCATTGCTCGTAATGATCGCGCACCAGCCGGTCGAGCAGCCTAACGCCGAAGCCGGAAGCCCATGACTGGTTGATCTCGCTGGAAGGCGCGCCCATCGCGGTGCCGGCGATGTCGAGATGCGCCCAGGGCGTGTCCTTGACGAAGCGCTGCAGGAACTGCGCGGCGATAATGGCGCCGCCATGGCGGCCGCCGATGTTCTTCATGTCAGCATTCTTGGAATCGATCAGCTTGTCGTATTCGGCACCGAGCGGCATGCGCCACACCCGCTCCTGCGTCGCCTGTCCGGCCGCCGTCAGCCGGTCCGCCAACTCGTCATTGTTGGAGAACAGGCCGGCATAATGCTGGCCGAGCGCGACCATGATGGCGCCGGTCAGCGTCGCCAGATTGATCATGAATTTCGGCTGGAAGCGGTCGTTGCAGTACCAGAGCGCATCGGCCAGCACCAGGCGGCCCTCGGCGTCGGTATTGAGCACTTCGATAGTCTGGCCCGACATCGAGGTGACAATGTCGCCCGGTCGCTGAGCGTGGCCGTCGACGGCGTTTTCAACCAGCCCGACAATGCCGACGACATTGACCTTCGCCTTGCGCGCGGCCAGCGCGTGCATCAGCCCGGTGACGGCAGCAGCGCCGCCCATGTCGCCCTTCATGTCCTCCATGCCCGACGCCGGCTTGATCGAATTGCCGCCGGTGTCGAAGGTGACGCCCTTGCCGACAAAGGCGACCGGGCTTTCCTTGGCCTTGCCGCCGTCCCACCGCATGACCGCGATGCGGGCGCCACGCGGCGAACCCTGCGCTACGCCCAGCAGCGAACCCATGCCGAGCTTCTTCATCTCCTTCTCGGCCAGGATCTCGACCGTGACGCCGAGCGCCTCCAGTTCGGCGATGCGGGCGGCGAATTCCACCGGTCCCAAAACATTGGCCGGTTCATTGACCAAATCGCGCGCCAGCAAGACGCCGTCGATCACCGCCGCTTCATCGGCGAAGGCCTTCTTTGCAGCTGCCGGATCGGCGGTGTGAATAGTCACCTTGACAGGCTTTTTTGGCTCGCGCTTGTCGTCACCATTGTTCTTTTTGGTCTTGTACTTGTCGAAGGAATAGCTGCGCAGCAGGATGCCCGCTGCAAGCTGAACGGCTTGCCTGCCGCTGACGGCCGCACCGGGAAGATCGAGCACGACGGCCACTTCGGTTGCCTTGCGAAAGGACGCGGCAATCGTGCCGCCGAGCTTCAGCCAGGCGTAATCATCGAGATTGGAGCCCTTGCCGGCACCGACAGCCACCAGCCGCTCGAGCGATGTCCCTTCCGGTGCCAGCACTTCGACCAGGCTGGCGAATTTGCCGGTGAAGTCGGCGACCGGAAAAGCCCGCTCGAGGGTCTTTGCCGGATCGCAAGCCCTGGCGGCATCGCTGAGGCCGCCCTCGTCGGCCACCAGAACGAAAACGCTGCCTTTTTTGGGCGCGGCGAATTTGGCAAAGGCGATCGAGGGTCTCGAATTCATCATGTCCTGCTTTCGGGGAAGTGAGTTGGATTATTGCGAGAAACGTTCGTCAGTGAGCGGCGGGTTGAAACAGCTCGATGACATTGCCCGATGGGTCTTCGAGCAGCGTCTGGGAACCGCCGACGCCCGTTATGATATCGTTGCGAAAGACAAGTCCAGCACTCTTGAGGCGCGCAACCTCTTCTTTCAGGTCCGGCACCACCAACAGGATGCGATTCCAACCTCCCGGCACCGGCTGCCGGCCATCCGGCATCGCCCGTGCACCCGAACTGCCGGGTCCGCTTAGAAGGAGCCGTAAAGCGCCGCGTGTGACGGAAGCAAACGCCGGTCGGGCGTCCTGTTCAACAGCGAAGCCCAGATGTCCACAGTAGAAGTCGATCGAGGCGGCGACATCATCGACCATGTAGCGAATGCTGACTGGCGTCATGACTATTGACCTTTCGGTTCGAGCACGTTTCAACAAGGCGTGTCTATTGCGGGCGGAACAGTCGGCATAGTCCGGCTCATTATCGCTGCTTGACAATCCGCGCCGCTATCGCCCTGGCCTGAATGCGGGCGTTGGCGAAACAACCGCGAATGCTCGGCCGCATGCCGGTAAACCACAGACCGGGCAATTTCGGATCGGCATCGCCGCCGTTGAAAAGCGGAACGCCCTTGCCGTCGAGAACGCCGAGCTTGCCGACCATCTGCTCCAGACCGGTGCGATAGCCGGTCGCCGCAATGACGATATCGGGCGTGATCAACCTGCCGTCATTCAACACGATGCCGTCTTGGGTAAATTCCCGCAATAGTGGCACCACCACGATCGTGCCTGCCTTTATGGCGCGAACCGCGCCGTCATCGGCTGCGATCGCGGTGTAGTCGGCGCTCAGACGGCTCGCACCGCCTATGGGAGCCGGCGGAAGCCCAAATTTCGTCAGGTCGCCGAAAACCAGGCGCTGGGTTGTCGCCATCACCGCATCGGCCAACCGCACCGGCAAGCTCGCCATCAACGGTGAAAGCCTGTGGACGGCGACCTTGCCGATGCGTTTCGGCAGCAGCGACGGGCCGTTGCGGGCCGACAGCCAGATGCTTTGGGCATCTGCATTCGCAAGATGATTGAGTGCATCGAACCCCGAATTGCCGGCTCCGACGACCAGCACCTTTTTGCCGACGTAGTCCTTCGCCTCGCCAAAATCGGCCGAATGGATAATCCGGCCTGCAAAATCCTTCATGCCTTTCCACGCGGGAATAAACGGCTGCCGGTCGCGCCCGGTGGCGACGACGACATGGCGCGCCAGACGACGTCCGGAGTTCGTCCGCACGGTCCAGTGATCGCCGTCGAACGTGATCTCTTCAACGGCAACGCCGAATGCGACCGGCAGACCATGCGCCTGGCTGAAATCGTTCAGATGGCGAATGACGGCCGATTTATGCGGAAAAGCCGGGGTGCCTGCGGGATAGCCGACGCCGGGCAGCGTCGAGAGATCGCGATGCGTATTGAGGTGCAGCCGCTGGTGCCGCCGATGCCAGGGTTCGGCAAGCCGGCTCTCCTTTTCCAGGACGAGCGTCGGTACGCCGGCCTTCATCAAGGCGTGGGCGGCGGCAAGGCCGGCCGCGCCGGCGCCGACCACGATCGCGCCGTCAAAGACGGTTTCCCGACCGGTTTGATCGCGCAATTTTTCCGCTTCCATGCTGGGGCTCGACAGATCCTGACCCGTCTTATCATGT
This sequence comes from Mesorhizobium sp. M0816, assembly GCF_040320005.1. Taxonomy (NCBI): domain Bacteria; kingdom Pseudomonadati; phylum Pseudomonadota; class Alphaproteobacteria; order Hyphomicrobiales; family Phyllobacteriaceae; genus Mesorhizobium; species Mesorhizobium sp. M0816. Next base: position 4,427 of record NZ_JAMYOT010000005.1, read on the forward strand.
CGCGGCGGTCGCGACCGGCGCGACATTTGGTCGTTTTGCCGCATTTGACAAGACTTTGGCCGAAATCGCTCCCATATGCGATATCGAACCATCCACGATTCGTCGCGGCACGGCCCCGCTTCCCGCCGCAACCTGTTGTTAACCAACAATGTTCGCTCTTTCTTATCCATTGCCGCCGACACTCCGGCCCAGCGGATTTTGCGATCCGGGACAGAACCCAGATCGAACCGCCAAACTGAGCCAGTTGTGCAGCCGGCGCCGGACGACTACCTTGTTCCAAGGCATGATGCCGTTCGAAATCGCCGAGAAAAGCCTTCATGAAGGTCGTTGAACGTTACATCATGCGCCGTGCTTTCGCGGTATTCGCGCTGGCGCTCGTCTGGACGCTGGCGATCGTCTGGACGACTCAGGTGCTCGCCCGCATCGACCTCGTCACCGATAGCGGTCAGTCGGCCCTCACCTTCTTCGAAGTCGCAGCGCTGATCATCCCGACGATCGTTCCGATTGTCGTGCCGTTCGCCCTGGTGGTCGCGGTCGCCCAGATCCTCAGCGTGATGAATTCGGATTCGGAGCTGGCCGTCATCAATGCCGCCGGCGCTTCACGCTGGACCATCGTCAGGCCGATCATGCTTCTGGCACTTGCAGCCAGCGTTTTTTCCTTCGCCGTCGACAATGGCGTCGACCCTTACGCACGCCAGAAGAACCGCGAGTTGATTGCGTCGTCGCGTGCCGATCTGTTGTCGTTGATCATCCAGGAAGGCACCTTCCGTAAGATCGATGACGGCCTGTTCCTGCAGGTTGGCGAACGGCTTCCCGACAACCGTCTCGGCGGCATCTTTGTCGCCGATTCGCGCGAAGAAGGCGTCAATCTCATCTACTACGCCAAGACCGGCAGCATCATCGAACGCGGCGACGAGAAGGTGCTGATGATGAATGACGGCGTCATCCATCGCAAAACCATGACTGGCGACCTCTCGGTGATCCGGTTCACCTCCTACGCCTTCGACTTGTCCGCTTTCATGTCGGCATCATCTGACATCCTGCTCTTGCCGAAGGACCGGACGACCCAGTATCTGCTCAATCCCAGTCCGAACGACAAGATGTACCAGCAAAAGCCGAACAGGTACCTGGCCGAGCTCAACCAGCGTTTTTCCGAGTGGTCCTATTCGCTCGTCTTCGCGCTGATCGCGCTCGCCGTTGCCGGAGATGCGCGCTCGCATCGCGAGGCGCGTGTGCACCCGCTGATCACGGCAATCGCGATCGCACTGTTCGTGCGCTGGCTCGGGTTCTTTGCCGCCGGCAAGGCCGACAAGGTGCCGCAATATGCCTATATGGTCTACGGCGTCCCGATCGTGGCATCGGCGATCGCCATCTGGTTCATCGTGTCCAACCGGACCATGGAACTGCCGGTTGCCTGGGCCGATTGGATAACCAATCTTGCCGGCCGCTTCAGTGACGGCTGGAGCGCCATCAAGCTCCGTTTTGCCAGGCGTGGCGCATCCGGACAGGGGGCCGGCTGATGGGCTGGACTCTGGGTCGGTACTTCTTCTTTCGCTATGTGACGATCACCATCTGGTTCTTCATCGGCCTCTTGGCGCTGGTGTTCCTGATCGATTTCACCGAGCTTTCCGGCCGCACGACCGGCGTGCCGGGCTTCACCTACGCAACTGCGTTCGCCATTTCGGGGCTCAGGATGCCGATGATCATGCTGCAGACGGTGCCGTTCGTCGGCCTGTTCTCGGCGATGGCGACGTTGGTGTCGCTCAACCGCAAATATGAATTGGTCATTGCCCGTTCCGCCGGGGTTTCCGCATGGCAATTCCTGCTGCCGTGCTGCATCGGGGCGCTGCTGTTTGGAGCCTTGTCGGTCGGCGTCATCAATCCGGTAGCCGCGCACGCCTATTCCTGGTCCGAGGAGATCGAGACCCAGCTCCGTTCGGGCAAGTCGAACAGCGTCTCGGCCGATGCTGCGCCCTGGATCAGGCAGAAAACCAACGCCGGCGACACCATCATCGGCGCGCGCGCCATTCTCAATCAAGGCCTGGAGATGGCCGACGCGGTCTTCTTCAGCTTCAGCCCGCAAGGCGACATCATCGAGCGCAAGGATGCGGCGCGCGCCTTTTTGCGGGACGGCTACTGGGAATTGCAGGACGTCAAGGTGTTCCGGGACGGTACCATCCAGTCGTTACCCAGCGATCGGCTGCCGACCAATCTCAAGCCGGAATTCGTGCAAGAGCGGTTGGCGCGCCCTGAGACCATTCCCTTCTACGATCTGCCCGGCAAGATCGAAGTGGCCCGCTCCTTCGGCCTCAAGGCAAATGCCTTCGCCATGCAGTTCAATTCCCTGATTGCGCTGCCCTTCCTGCTTGTCGCGATGACACTGATTGCGGCAACGGTATCAATGCGATTTGCGAGGATGGGGCAGTCGGCAACGATGATTCTGGGTGGCATCGTGGCCGGCTTTCTGCTTTATGTCGTTTCGGTGCTGGTCAAGGCATTCGGCGTAGCGGGATTCGTACCCACGGCCGTAGCGGCTTGGGTGCCGGTTGTCGTGGCTATGTTCTTCGGGGTGACATTCCTGCTATACAAGGAAGACGGCTAGTGAGGGAGGCGGTTTTGCGCAGCCATAGGCACGCCGGTTTGGCACGCCTCTCTGCGGCGAGCGCCTTGGCGTGCCTGCTTGCCAGCGCCGCCCCGGTTGCTCCGGCTTTTGCCCAGGACGTCAGTGAGCTGGCAACGAAGGTTCCGAGCGGCACGCAGATGCTGCTGGCAGCCGATACGCTGGTCTACGACAACGACAAGCAGACCGTGACGGCCGTCGGCGGCGTCCAGATCGACTACGGCGGCAACCGTCTGGTCGCCCAGCGGGTCGAATACAACCGCAACACCAAACGCCTCGTCGCCAGCGGCAATGTCGAACTCGTCAATAGCGACGGCACCAAAATCTATTCGCAGCATGCCGACATCACTGACGATTTCGCCGACGGCTTCGTCAACGCGCTGCGGGTCGAGACCATAGACAAGGCGTATTTCGCCGCCGAAAGCGCGGAGCGCATGGGCGGCGTGCTGACGACGTTCCACAATGGCGTCTACACCGCCTGCGAGCCGTGCGAGGACAAGCCCGACAAAGCGCCGACCTGGCGTATCAAGGCCAGGAAGATCATCTGGAACGGCGAGAAGAAGACGGTTCGCTTCGAGAACTCGAATTTCGAGTTCTTCGGCTTTCCGCTGGCCTATCTGCCGGCTTTCGAGATCGCCGACCCGACGGTCAAGCGCAAGAGCGGCTTCCTGATCCCCGGCGTCGCCTACAAGAGCGATCTCGGCGTCGGTGTTAAAGTCCCCTATTATTTCGCGCTCTCGCCGACCTACGATCTCACTGTCACTGGCAGCGGCTATACCAAGCAAGGTTTCCTTGGTGAGGCCGAGTGGAGGCAGCGCTTCAACAACGGTCAGTACAGCCTGAAGATTGCGGGCATCCGGCAGGAGAATCCCGACGCCTTCATCGACGACAATGGCCACAACGTGAATTCGGGTACCGAAGGCGACCCGAACAGGTTCCGCGGCATGATGGGCACCCAGGGCCAGTTCGCCATCAACCCGCGCTGGGACTTCGGCTGGGACATCCTGCTGCAGAGCGACAAGAATTTCGCGCGCACCTACGACATCGATGGCTTCAACGATAGCGTGCACCGCTCCGAGGTGTACCTGACGGGGCTCAACGATCGCAATTACTTCGATGTGCGCGCCATGCACTTCGACGTTCAGGAAGACACGCTCGCCAGCGATCCGACTGCACGCGCCGCCAAGCAGCCCTGGGTGCTGCCCTCGCTCGACTACGCCTATATCCCCGACATGCCGGTGGCCGGCGGGCAGCTGTCGTTCGACGTCAACGCGCGGGTCATTGACCGCGACAGGCTCGATACGGCTCTTGCAAATTCGGGCATCCCTTCGTCCGTCAACAACGTCCGCGGCATCGACGGTCAATCCGGCCGCCTTACCGCGGAAGCCGAATGGAAGCGCACCTTCACCACCGATGGCGGGCTGCTGCTGACACCGCTCCTCGCGCTGCGCGGCGACGCCGGCTACGTCAACGCCTCCTCGGCCTCGCTCGACGCCATCAACCAGATGGCGACCAATCTCGGCGTCGAGGACGATATGCGTTCATCGCTTGCCCGCTACATGGCGACCGCCGGCCTTGAGATGCGCTGGCCGGTGCTGTTTTCGATGACCAGTTCCAGCCATGTCTTCGAACCGATGGCGCAGGTATTCATGCGTCCGAACGAGCAATATGTCGGCGGGCTGGCGGTCCCCAACGAGGACGCCCAGAGCTTCGTCTTCGACGCCACGACGCTGTTCGAGCGCGACAAATTCTCGGGCTATGACCGCATGGAAGGCGGCACACGCGCCAATGTCGGGCTGCGCTATTCCGGCGCATATGACAATGGCTGGGGCACCAATGCGGTGTTCGGCCAATCCTACCAGCTCGGCGGCCAGAACTCGTTCGGCACGCCGGATCTGGTCAATGTCGGCGCCTATTCAGGTCTTGAAACTGCAACCTCCGACTATGTCGGCCTTGTCGGCTTCAACAGCCCCAGCGGGTTTTCCGGCTCGGTCAGCGGCCGTTTCGACGAGCAAAGCTTCGAGATCCGCCGCGCTGAGGTAAAGGCCGCCTTTTCAGGCCTGCCGGTATCGCTGAGCGCCAAATACGCCTTCATCCAGGCGCAGCCGCTCTATGGCTTCTCGACCGATCGCCATGAGGTTACGCTCGGCGCCTCGACACATCTTGCCGAGAATTGGCGCGTCTTTGGCACCGGCACATATGATCTGGAGCAGAGCGTTCTGGTCAAGGACGGGGTCGGCTTTGCCTATAGTGATTCGTGCTTTACCTATTTGATGACGTTTTCGGAAAGACGTGACCTGAACACCAAGGAAGTATCGCAGAACGTCGGCTTCAACCTGTCGTTCCGCACGCTCGGCGATTTCGGCTCGTCGCAACGCTCCATCGACACCATTCAATAACGGGCAGCGGTCGGCAACAGGGCGCCTGGCGGACGACATTGTTTCGCCGCATAGAGCAGGCACGAATTTTGACGGCCTGAACTGGATAGGTTGGGCCGAATCGGGATGGAATTGGGATGCTTTCGATGAGGAAATACCTCTTTTCGGCAGGGTTCGCGCTGCTGGTGGCGTTCTCGACCACCGCGGTGACGCGGCCAGTTTTCGCCACCGAGATCAAATACGTCGTCAACAATATACCGATAACCACCGGCGACATCCAGCATCGGGCCGCTTTCCTGCGCCTGCAGCACAGAAAGGGCGATGCCGGCCAGGAAATGATCGACCAGACGCTGCGCCTGGCCGAAGCCCGGCGGCTCGGCATCCGCATCAGCGACGCGCAGGTCGATGCCGCTTATCAGCGTTTCGCCACCAGCAACAAGATGCCGCTCAAGCAGCTTGACGGCGCGATGGCGCAATCCGGCGTCACCAAGGAGCATTTCAAGGAGTTTATCCGGGCGCAGATGGCCTGGAACCAGGCGCTGACCGCGCGTTCCCGTTCCGGAGACGGTGGCGGCGCAATGAGCGAGCAGGACCTCGTCAAGCGCATGCTCGAAAAAGGCGGCAGCAAACCGAGCGCCACAGAGTACATGCTGCAGCAGGTCATCTTCGTGGTGCCGGCCGCCGAGCGAACCGCGACGCTGGCCAAGCGCAAACGCGAAGCCGACGCCATGCGCGCCCGCTTCAACGGCTGCAACACCACGCGCGAATTCGCCAAGGGCCTGATCGATGTCACCGTTCGCGATCTCGGCCGGGTGCTGGCGCCGCAATTGCCGGCGGACTGGGCCGAGCAGATAAAGGCTACAAAGGTCGGCGGCGCCACCACGACGCGCGAAACCGACCGCGGTGTCGAATTCATCGGCATCTGCTCGTCGCGCGAAGTGTCAGACGACAAAGCCGCGCAGATGGTGTTCCAGAGTGAAGGTTCGAACGACAAGAACGCCGACGAACTCTCGAAGAAATATGTCGAGGAGTTGCGGAAGAAAGCCCGCATAATCGAGCGCTGAAGCCGAAGCGCCGTGGCTGACGCAGAGCTTCCGCTGGCGTTGAGCGTCGGCGATCCGTCCGGCGTGGGGCCGGACATCGCCATCGCTGCTTGGCAGGCCCGCGATAGCGCTGGCGTTCCGTCTTTTTATCTCCTTACCGATCCGGCAGTGATTGCCGCGCGGGCGCACAGGCTCGGCACCGATATTGCGATTGCCGAGACGACGCCGGCGTTAGCGCCGGTGGTGTTTTCGCGCGCGCTGCCGGTGGTGGCGCTTGCTGCCCGTTTCGTCGACAGTTCCGGCCGCCCGGATCCAGCCAACGCCGCCGGCATCATCGAGGCGATCGACCGCGCCGTTGCCGACTGCCTGGCCGGCCGCGCTGCCGCGGTCGTCACCTGCCCCATTGCCAAGAAGCCGCTCTACGACGCCGGCTTTCGCTTTCCCGGCCACACCGAATATCTGGCGCATCTGGCATCGCTTCACACCGGCACCGAAGTGACACCGGTGATGCTGCTTGCCGGTCCGGACCTGCGCACCGTGCCGGTCACCATCCACATCGCGCTGGCCGAGGTGCCGAAAGCGCTGACGACGGACCTTATCGTCGCCACCGGCCGCATCACCGCCGCCGACCTTGCGAACCGCTTCGGAATTGCCAAGCCACGGCTCGCCATTGCCGGCCTCAACCCGCATGCCGGCGAAGGCGGCACCATGGGCACCGAAGACGAGCGGATCGTGCGCCCGGCGGTCGACCGGCTGAGGCAGGAAGGAATCGACGCCTTCGGGCCGTTGCCGGCCGACACGCTGTTTCATGCTCGCGCCCGCGCCGGCTACGACGTGGCGCTCTGTATGTATCACGACCAGGCGCTGATCCCGGCCAAGGCGCTGGCGTTTGACGAGGCGGTCAACGTCACGCTCGGCCTGCCCTTCGTCCGCACCTCGCCCGACCACGGCACCGCCTTCGACATCGCCGGCAAGGGCATCGCCCGTGCCGGCAGCCTGATTGCAGCGCTGAAACTCGCTCGCGTTCTTGCCGATACCGGGAAAAGGCCGTAGGCCCTGAGCCCAATCAGCCAAATTCGATGGCCCTTAACCCGATGAGCCCGCCTGATGAGCCCAGCCCGATGAGCATAGACGGCCTGCCGCCACTGCGCGAGGTGATCGAGCGCCATGGGCTGCAGGCGAAAAAGGCGCTGGGCCAGAATTTTCTGCTCGACCTTAACCTGACAAGCAAGATTGCGCGAACCGCCGGCGACCTGAGCGACGTTACGGTTATCGAGGTCGGTCCCGGTCCGGGCGGGCTGACTCGTGCCCTGCTCCTCAACGGCGCCCGGCGGGTCGTCGCGATCGAGCGCGACGAGCGCTGCCTGGCGGCCTTGGCCGAGATCGCGAACCACTATCCGGGTCGGCTCGAGATCGTAGCCGGCGATGCGCTGAAAGCTGATTTTGCAGCGCTTGCAAAAGGAGTGCCGGGAAGCGGCGGGTCGGCGAAAATCGTTGCCAACCTGCCCTACAATATCGGCACCGAATTGCTGATCCGCTGGCTGACCGTTACCGAGTGGCCGCCGTTCTACACATCGATGACGCTGATGTTCCAGCGCGAGGTCGCCGAACGCATTGCAGCCAGCCCCGGCAGCGAGGCCTATGGTCGGCTCGGCGTGCTGGCCGGCTGGCGGACGGAGGCGAGGATTGCCTTCGACGTACCGCCGCAGGCGTTCACGCCGCCACCCAAGGTGACGTCCTCGGTGGTGCATCTTGTGCCGCGTGCCAACCCCTTGCCGGCAGAGGTGAAACGGCTCAGCCGCGTCACCGAAGCGGCATTCGGCCAGCGCCGGAAAATGCTGCGGCAGAGCGTGAAAAGCCTCGGCGGCGAGGCACTGCTCACCCGCGCCGGCATCGATCCGACCAGGCGTGCGGAGACGCTCAGCGTCGAGGAATTCGTTCGCCTGACCAACGCGGTGTGATGCCGGGAAGCGTCCGCGTGGAATTTCCGCTCTCATGGCATAGATAGCCGGACAAACCCCGCCCGGAGACAAACAGTGACCGCCTATGTCATTTCCGACGTCACGATCCGTGACGCAGAGGCTATCGAAGCCTATCGCGCCCGCGCGGCTGCCTCCATCGCCCAGCATGGCGGGCGCTATCTGGTACGCGGCGGCGAGGTGGAAAGTTTGGAAGGCGACTGGTCTCCCGGGCCGCTGATCATCGTGGAATTCCCCGACATGGACACGGCGCGGCGTTGGTACCGCTCCGCCGAATATGCCGCGGCATTGGAACTGCGCGACGCCGCGCTCAGCCGCAATCTGATCCTGGTCGCGGGGACAGCGCCTTGATCAATCCGTCTTTTCGTCGAGCAGCCCCGAGACGAAATCGAACAGGCCCGGCCGGCGATCGCGTCTGAGCCGTTCGGCCGTGACGATGCCCCGCACCTCGGCGAAAGCGCGGTCGAGATCGTCGTTGACGATGACGAAATCATATTCCTTCCAGTGCTCGATCTCGTTGCGGGCGTTCTTGAGCCGCGTCTCGATCACCGCTTCCTGGTCCTCGGCGCGACGCTTCAGCCGCGCCTTCAATTCCTTCATCGATGGCGGCAGGATGAATATCGAGACGATGTCGGCGCGCATCTTCTCCTTGAGCTGCTGAGCGCCTTGCCAGTCGATGTCGAACAGCATGTCGCGGCCTTCGGCCAGCGCCTGTTCAGCCGGCTCGCGCGGCGTCGCGTAGCAATTGCCGTGCACCTCCGCCCATTCGAGCAGCGCATCGGAATCGCGCAGCCGCTCGAATTCGCGCATGGTACGGAAGTGGTAATGGACGCCCTCGATCTCGCTGCCGCGGCGTGGCCGCGTGGTGACCGAGACCGACAATTCCAGGCTGGAATCGCTCTCCAGCAGATTGCGCGCAATCGTCGACTTGCCGGCGCCTGACGGCGACGACAAGACCAGCATCAGCCCGCGGCGCCGAATGCGGGAACCCACATCCCTAGCGGTCATGGGGCTTGGCAGTCATGTGGCTTGGCATCGGGATCATTCCAGATTCTGGACCTGTTCGCGAAACTGGTCGACGACCGCCTTCAGTTCCAGCCCGATGGCGGTGACCGCGGCAGCATTCGACTTGGAACACAGCGTATTCGATTCGCGGTTGAATTCCTGTGCCAGGAAATCGAGCTTGCGGCCGATGGCCCCACCGCCGGCGAGCAGTGCCCGCCCCGACACCACGTGCGTCTTCAGCCGGTCGATTTCCTCGCGTATGTCGGCCTTGGTGGCCAGGAACGCCGCTTCCATATGCAGCCGGCTGGCGTCCAGGTTGGCAGACGCGTCCATCAACAGGCGGATCTGCTCGGCGAGCCTTTCGCGGATCGTGGCCGGTTCGCGTGATGGATCGGCCTCGGCCCGCAGCGTCAGCGCCTCGATGGCATCGATATGGCCGGACAGCAGGGAACGAAGTGCCGCACCTTCGCCCTGGCGCGCCTGCTGCAGCCCGTTCAGTGCTGCTTCCAGCGCCGACAGTATTGCGGTATCGAGCGCACTGCGCGCCTCTTCGGTTTCGATGGTTTCGGGAATGTCGAGGACGCCGCGCAGCGCAAGCAGCCCGTCGGCCGCCGCAGGGGCTACTCCGAACTGCTCCTGCAGCCGCTTGGCCAACTCCGCCAGATCCTTCAGGAAAGCCTCGTTGACCACGGGTTGCGCTTGAGCGCCGGCGGCGCGGCCAATGGTCAGCGTCATCTGGAAATTGCCGCGCGCAAAACGCTTTTGCACCGTCTGCCGGACGGCCGGCTCCAGCCGGTCGAAACCTTGCGGCAGCCGCAGCCTGACCTCGACGCTTTTGCCGTTGACGGACTTGGCTTCCCAGGCAATCGAAGTGCCGTCGTGTTCGGCGACACTGCGCGCAAAACCGGTCATGCTCTGCAAGTTCATGTAGCCGTGCGTCCCTTTGCCGAATGCCCCTCAAGCCGGAGCGATTTTCTCCGGACAGGATCATGTGAATTTCAATGCCATAGCAGCCCTTGCACATCCACCCGGACATGCACAGGGCCAACCTGATGGCGTCCGGCCCTACTGGGCGGCGGTGGCGCCCGCATCGTCAACGATGGCTCCCGCCGGCGTGTCGGCTCCGGTATTGGTTGCTCCGGCCTTGGCGGCGTCCTGCGCCTGTTTTTTCAGCAGTGCGCGGTAGCGAGCGACATTCTCGTTATGCTCATCGAGCGTCGAGGCAAAGACGTGCCCGCCGCTGCCGTCGGCGACGAAGTAGAGATCGCTGGTCTTCGACGGATTGGCGACTGCCTCCAGCGCCGCACGGCCGGGATTGGCGATCGGCGTCGGCGGTAAGCCGTTGATCAGATAGGTGTTGTAGGGCGTCGGCTTCTGGATGTCCGACTGATAGATCGGGCGGTCGATGGGTTTGCCCTTGCCGCCGAACAGGCCGTAGATGATGGTCGGGTCCGACTGCAGCCGCATACCCTTGGCCAGCCGGTTGAGGAAGACGGCGGCTACGCGCGAGCGTTCATCGCCCTTGCCGGTCTCCTTCTCGACGATAGAGGCCAGGGTGACAAAATCCTCAACGTTGGCGATCGGCAAATCCGGCGCTCGGCGCTGCCAGACCTCGTCGACCAGCTTCGTCTGGTCGGCCAGAAGCTTGTCGACCATCTGCTGGCGTGTTGCGCCGCGGGTGAAACGCAGCGTGTCGGTGGCGAGGCTGCCCTCAGGTGGAGTGGTCGACGGCATATCGCCGGTCAGCGCGTCCTGCTCGGCAATCCGTTGCAGCGCCTGCGCGACCGTCAGCCCCTCGGGGATAGTCAGCGAATACATCACCGACTTGCCGCTCTTCAGCATTTCCATGATATCGTGCATCGACGCCTGCGGCTTGATCTCGTATTCGCCGGCCTTCAGGGCGGAATCATTGCCGAAGGCGCGCACGCCAAGGCGGAAAATGCGGGCGTCGCTGATCAGCCCTCGCCGCTCAAGCTGGTCGGCGATCTCCTGGACGCCGCTATTCGGCTTGACCAGGAAAGTGTCGCCATTGGCCGACGGGCCGGGCTCGTTGAACTCCTGCTTGCCGAAATACAGCGCAACGCCTGCCGCCAGCACCATCAGCATCACCGAAGAGATGACGAAGTTCATGAACACGACGAACTGGCTGCGCGAGGCACGCGAGCGCTTCGGCGGCGGCGTGCCGGCCTCGGGCCGCAACGCCTCACTGGCCGTCTTCGGCACGATCGGGCCGGGCGTTGCTGCCCGTTGCCCGAATTCCCCGTTATCGGCCGGATTTGTGTTCATAGCGCCCTACCATTTGATCTTGCGACGAATCCCCTCGGGCAGAGTAGGGGCGAATATGGCAAAATTGACGGCAGACGGAAACCGGCAGAGCGGTCAGCCATTGTAGCGCTGGAAGACGAGCGAGGCGTTGGTGCCACCGAAGCCGAAGGAGTTGGACAGCGCCACGTCGATCTGCCGGGCCCGCGGCTTGTGCGGCACCAGGTCGATCGCCGTTTCGCGCTCCGGATTGTCAAGATTGATGGTCGGCGGCGCGATGTTGTCGCGAATGGCGAGGATCGAAAAGATCGCCTCGGCAGCACCAGCCGCGCCCAGCAGGTGGCCAATCGACGATTTGGTCGACGACATCGATATCTTCGAGGCGGCGTTGCCGACCAGCCGCTCGACGGCGCCGAGTTCGATCGTATCGGCCATGGTCGAGGTGCCGTGCGCGTTGATGTAGTCGACATCGGCCGGCGTCAGCTTCGCCCGGTTCAGCGCCGCGGTCATGCAACGGAAAGCGCCGTCGCCGTCTTCGGCAGGCGCGGTGATGTGATAGGCGTCACCGGTCAGACCGTAGCCGGTGACCTCGGCATAGATCTTGGCGCCGCGGGCCTTGGCGTGTTCGAGCTCCTCGAGCACGACAACACCGGCGCCCTCGCCCATGACGAAGCCGTCGCGATCGCGATCATAGGGGCGTGAGGCCGTTTGTGGCGCGTCGTTGCGCTCGGTGGAGAGCGCGCGGCAAGCGGCGAACCCGGCGATCGACAGTCTCGTCACCGGCGCTTCGGCGCCGCCTGCGACCATAACGTCGGCATCGCCCCAGATGATCAGGCGGGCGGCGTCGCCGATGGCGTGCGCACCCGTCGAGCAAGCGGTGACGACGGCATGGTTTGGGCCTTTCAGCCCATGCCGAATCGAGACCTGACCGGAGACGAGGTTGATGATCTGGCCAGGGATGAAGAATGGGCTGATGCGGCGCGGACCGCGTTCCTTGAGGATCATCGCATTCTCGGCGATGCCTTCGATGCCGCCGATGCCCGAACCGATCAGCACGCCGGTGGCGCACTGTTCCTCATGCGTCTTCGGCTGCCAGCCGGAATCCTTGAGTGCCTCGTCGGCGGCCGCGATCCCGTACAGGATGAAGTCGCCGATCTTGCGCAGTTCCTTCGGCTCGAGAACGGCTTCAGGATTGAAAGTGGCATTGGAGCCGTCACCGCGCGGAATGACGTGGGCGACCTTGCAGGCAAGGTCTTCCACCTCGAATTCGGTGATGCGCTTGGCTGCGCTGCGGCCGGTCAGAAGCTCCTTCCAGCTGTGCTCGAAGCCCATGCCGAACGGCGAAAGCAGCCCAAGGCCCGTGACGACGACACGCCTCATCGCAGGTCCTCCCCGGTGATGACTGCAAATAGCGTCAGGCGGAGGCCTTGTCGATGTATTTCACCGCATCGCCAACAGTCAGGATGGTCTCGGCGGCGTCGTCCGGGATTTCGACACCGAACTCTTCTTCGAACGCCATGACAAGTTCGACCGTGTCGAGGCTGTCCGCGCCCAGATCATCGATGAAGCTCGCCTGCTCCGTCACCTTCTCGGCATCGACGCCAAGGTGCTCGATGACGATCTTCTTGACGCGCTCTGCGGTGTCACTCATTTGGGCATCCTCGTCTTTTGGTTGTCTGTCTTCGTTAGCGGGCAGAATGCCGCTAATCAAGCTGAAAGATGGTCCTGCCGGAAACGCAGCGGAACAGGACCGGTTTTTGCCCGAACCGCCGGGTTGCGGGCGGCATTACACGAAAAATCCCGTGCATCCAAGACGGAATGAAGCGTTTTCCCAAGTGTTAGATCATTGCCATGCCGCCATTCACATGAATGGTCTGGCCGGTGACGTAGGCTGCCTCGTTGGAAGCTAGGTAGGCGACGGCAGAGGCGACTTCGGCGCCCGTGCCCATGCGCCGGGTCGGGATCGCCGCCATGATCGCCTCTTTCTGCTTGTCGTTGAGCTTGGCGGTCATCGCCGATTCGATGAAGCCCGGGGCGACGCAGTTGACGGTGATATTGCGGGTGGCGATCTCCTGCGCCAGCGATTTGGAAAAGCCGATCATACCGGCTTTGGAGGCGCAGTAGTTGGTCTGGCCGGGATTGCCGGTGACGCCAACCACTGAAGTGATGTTGATGATGCGGCCATGGCGGCGCCGCATCATCGGATGGGTAAGCTCGCGGGTCAGCCGGAACACGGCGGTCAGGTTGACCTCGAGCACGCTATCCCAGTCGGCGTCAGCCATGCGTACGAACAACCCGTCCTTGGTGATGCCGGCATTGTTGACGAGGATGTCGACGCCTTCGAGGTCGGCCTCCGCCTTCTGGCCGAGCGCCTTGACGTCGTCGCGGTTGGAAAGATTGGCCGGGAAAAGCTTGACCCGGTCGCCCAGTTCGGCGGCCAGCGCCTCCAGTTTCTCGATACGTGTGCCATGCAGGCCGACGATAGCGCCCTGGCCGTGCAGCACGCGGGCGATCGCCTCGCCGATACCTCCCGATGCGCCGGTGACGAGCGCCTTGCGGCCGGTCAATTCGAACATTCTTGCCTCCTGATCTGAGCGAACACCCTTCGCATGGAGCGGGGTCAAATCGCCAGTTGATTATGCAAGCGCCGCCAGCGCCGCCTCGACATCCGCCGCGGATCCGATGGCAGTGGTGGCAATGTCGCGGTTGATGCGGCGGGCCAGCCCCGACAGCACCTTGCCGGCGCCCACTTCGTAAAGCGTCGCAACGCCGTTGCTGCCGAACCACTCCACCGTTTCGCGCCAGCGCACGCGCCCGATCACCTGTTCGACGAGTCGGCGGGCGATCTCGTCGGGATCGCTCGTCGGGGTCACCGTAACATTGGAGACCAGCGGCACGACCGGCGCACTCTTCGTCACGGCGGCCAGCGCCTCCCGCATGATCTCGGCCGCAGGCTTCATCAATGCCGAATGGAAGGGCGCTGAGACCTGCAGCATCAGCGCCCGCTTGGCGCCCTTCTCCGTGCATAGCCTCGCCGCCAGTTCGACCGCTGGCCTGGCGCCGGAGATCACCAGCTGGCCGCCGCCATTGTCATTGGCGATCTGGCAAACCAAGGCTTGTGCGGGATCTTTGGCGGCGCCCTGGGCGGCCTCTGCGCAAGCGGCTTCGACGTCGGCCTGTTCCAGCCCGATGATCGCCGCCATGGCGCCCTCGCCGGCCGGCACAGCCGCCTGCATGGCGTTGCCGCGGATGCGCAACAGCCGGGCGGCGTCGGCGACCGAAACGAAACCTGCGGCCGCAAGTGCCGAATATTCGCCGAGCGAGTGGCCGGCGACATAGGTGACCTTGCCGTTCAGGGAGAAGCCGCGCGCCTCCAGCGCCCGGATTGCGGCAAGCGACACCGCCATCAGCGCCGGCTGGGCGTTGGCGGTCAGCGTCAGCGTCTCTTCCGGGCCTTCCCAGATCAGCTTCGATAGGTTTTCGCCGAGCGCGTCGTCGACTTCCTCGAAGATCCGCCGCGATTCCACAAAGGTATCGGCGAGGTCCTTGCCCATGCCGACAGCCTGGCTGCCCTGCCCCGGAAAGGTGAATGCGATAGCCATCGGCGGCTCCCAGCTGCTGGTTCACGTTGCCTGTGACGCAAGGCGTGCGGCCAAGTCAAGTCCAACCTTGATCGCGTAATATCGGCCGAGTGCCTGTTTCGGCAGGCTTTTTGGCGATCACTCATGATGAAAACCGCTCACGATTTGTTTGCTGGCTCTTCTTATTTCCGCCACAGGCGCTAGGCTTTGCGTGACAGTTCGATGACAATCGAGTGACGCTTTTGTTGCGGGCCGGGGAACTATTGAAGTGGCAAAGACCAAGCAGAGCGCAGCCGAGGCGGCGCCCCAGTTTCTTGAAGGCGATCCGTCGACCGGCTATCTGCCGGCGCGCAAATGGCCTGTCATCCGCTATGGCCTTATCAGCTTGCTGGCTGCGGCCATCCTTGTGTTTGCCATCGAACTGATCGTGCGCGGCAACTTTGCCGGCACCATTGATTTCTTTCTGCAGCCTTTCAAACCCGGCTGGACCACGATCATCATTTTTGCGCTGATCCTCATCGGCCTCGACGCCGTGCTCGGCCGCAGTCATCAGAGCCTGATGATCGTCGCGCCGCTGACATTGTCGCTGGCGTTCGTCGGCCACCAGAAGTCGCTGTATCTCGGCGATCCGCTCTATCCGACCGATTTCCTCTATTCCCGGCAGATTGTGGCACTGATGCCGCTTCTGGTACGCGATCGCCCGGGAACCGCCATTGCCCTGGCGATCGGCATCGTCGGCGGGCTGTCGCTGCTCGTCTATGGCTGGCGGCTATGGCGCCGCCGCGTTCCGGCACTCAGCCACAAGGGCCGCCTTGCCCGGCTGACGCTGACGGTGCCGCTGATCGCCTTCTTCGTCTCCATCATGGACTATGCCACTTTCTCGTGGACACGCGACCGGCTGCAGATCATCCCGATCATGTGGGACCAGAAGGAAAACTATGCCTCGAACGGTTTTGCGCTCGCCTTCGCGCTGAACGTCCCGATGGCGCATGTCTCGGCGCCGCCCGGCTATTCCGGCAAGGCGATCGAAGCGATCGGCAAACCGCAGGTGACGGCTTCGGTACCCGCCGAGAAGCCCGACATCATCGTCGTCATGAGCGAATCCTTCTGGGATCCGACCAAGCTACCCGGCGTCACCATCACGCCCGACCCTATCCCCAATGTGCGGGCACTGCGCACGGGTTACATGTTCTCGCCCGAGTTCGGCGGCATGACGGCCAACATCGAGTTCGAGGCCCTGACCGGCTTTTCCAACGCCTTCCTACCGGCGGGCAGCATTCCCTACCAGCAATATGTGCGGACACCGACTCCCTCGCTGGCGACATTCCTGAAAAGTCAAGGCTACCGGGCGCGCGCTATCCATCCCGGCACTAACTGGTTCTGGAACCGGGGGGCCGTCTATGCCGATTTCGGCTTCAACGACTTCAAGTCCGAGGAGACGTTGCCGCCCATGCAGAAGCGCGGACCGCTCGCGTCGGACGCTGCGATGACCGACGAGATCATCCACGAAGCCGATACCAGCGCCGAGCCGGTCTTCTTTTTCGCCGTCAGCCTGCAGAACCACGGGCCGTATGAGCCGTATCGCTATAACAATCCGACCCACAAGGTGCAGGCGCCGATCAGCCAATGGGCGCGTGAATCGCTGTTGAGCTATGCCGAAGGCTCTTCCGACGCGGACCGCGGCCTCGAGCGGCTGATCGAATGGGCGAAGAAACGCGAGCGGCCGACCGTCATCGCGTTCTTCGGCGACCATCTGCCGCCACTTGGGCCGGTCTACGTCGAGACCGGCTTTCTGAAGGACAATGTTGCGCCGCGCAAGGAGGCGGCCGACCAGATGCTGCTGCACCACCAGACGCCGCTGATCGTCTGGTCGAATCGCAGCGGCCCGGCCGAGGATCTGGGCGCCGTCAGCCCGTCCTTCCTGCCCTACCATATCCTGAAGACAGCCGGCATCAGCCATCCCTATTACACCGGCTTCCTCGGACAGTTGCGAGAGCGCTACCGCGTTATCGACCGCAATTTGCTTTTGGCACCGGGGGGCGACGCCACCCCCGATTGGTCGCGTCAGAAAGAGATCGATCCGGCAATCCGCGACTTCCGTCTACTGCAATACGACATGATGTTCGGCAAGCGCCATGCGGCGCCCGATTTCTTCCCCGAAACCACAGGCAAAGTGGCTGCACACACGAGTTGAGCAGCGGCGGCGGGAGAGCGGCCGACGTCGTTCAGTTCGTCAAGTGCAGCTGCGAAATCGAGCTTCCGATTTTCAGGAAGACGCTTTCGAGCTGACTGACGTCGTTGGTCGGGTAATAATCCAACGGCGACGATGCGCAGGCCTCGTAAAGCTTGCGGTTGGCTGCGGTGTCGGCCTGCAGCAGCACTGTGAATATCTGCACGTCCTGCTTCTTCAATGTGTTGCATACATTGGTTGTCCAATCGTCGACATTGCGCGCAGCCGCGGTCTGGTCGCTGGATCCAAACCGACCCGAGGCCAGGAATCCGTAGGAGCCATAGTCCGACTTCTGTGGCGTATCCTTCGCGCCATAGACAACATTCTCGCCGTCGGTGAGCAGCAGCACCGTTTTGGTCGCGCCTGACGCCCTGAACGGCGCGCCGTCGCTGTAAGGCGGTTCCGGCGAGAGCACCCGCATCCCCCATGACAAGCCTTCCGAAACATTGGTCCCCGAGCCGTTCCATTCGATCATCTCACCGACGGCCTTCCGCAATTTGTCGAAATCATCGGTCAGCGGCACTATCGGCGTCGGACAGGCCCGGTTTGGGCCGATAGTCAGTGGGCCTCTCTTGTCGTTGATCAGCTTCATCGTCGAAACACTGTACTTCGCCATGTCGCTGGTGAGGCCGGGAAGCACGGTGACAACGGTATCGTCGAGATAGGAATTGTTGTAGCCGGTCGCTGAATTGCCGTAGGAGCTGGTTGGATTTTTAGCGTTACCTGGATCGTCCGGCGCGAAATAGGGTACGAACAGGGTGTCCGGTTTGTTTTGGTCGGGCGAAATGTCGGAAACATTGTTGGTTCCGGGCCGCGCTTCGACGCAGCCTCTCCATTCGACGCCCAATTGCTTGAACAGGTCCATATGGTTGACGCGCTTGCCGCCGACCAAGGGGAAATTGGCGCCATTGTTCGGCGATTTGCCGGCCATGTCGATCCAGGCCGGATCGTAGTCCTCGCCCTTGACGTTGACGGCGGTGACGAACGGCACCACCGCGACACGTACGCTGCGCGTCGGCGACTTCGCCGCTTCGAGCATATCGATCAGGGCCGTCGCCGCCGTCCGCAATGCGCCGATGCGATCGTTGCTGGCCATCGACCCGGTATTGTCGAGCACTAGCACGACTTCGAGCTGATTGGTCGATTCGACGGCGCCGGCATCGACGGTGATGCGCTTGTCGTTGCCGAACAGGAAGGCGAAGTTCAAATTGACGTCCGCCATGGCGACAGCCTTTGTCTGGATGTAATTGAGGCCCCTTTCCACGGTAAGCGTCGCTTCGGCGTTCCTCAACTCGCTGTGGCCGGCGACATTGGTCTGGAAGTAGCGGTCGAAGACGTCCTTGCGCGAAGCCTCGATGTCGCCGAGATGCGAAGATGCAAGGTTCGCGGGCATCGAGCGCGTTCTGCAAGCTGACCTTGGCCCTCATCAAGGTGGACACGTCCACAGCAAAGGCGACGGCGGTCAGAACCGCAGGCAGCCCGAACGCCAGCATCAGGGCAAAGTTGCCGCTCTTCGAACGGCAGAATTTGTCGAAAAGCATTTTTGTCCCCAAAACCGCCTTGCTGCCGACCTCGCGCAGACTGTTTGCTTTTGCATCGGCATGATGAACGACGGGTTGCCGCCACGCCCGCCGGTGCTGGAACTTCGCATGGTGGTTAAGGTCCGGTTTCAGGAAATCCGTAAGCCTTGCCATCGAGGCCCGTGGCGCTCTGGGACGGTAGGGCCGTTTGCCCTGTCGTTTGGCCTTGCTTTGCGGTCAAATTCCTGTATAGACGCCCGCAATCTGCCGGTCCTTGCTGGGGGCTGAACGGAGGGCCGGAGGTTTTTCGAAACCTTCGTGTGAAGCCAGAAGCGCTTCCGCCTCCCGTGTCTCCGCTCTCGACCGTCTCGTCATGCTCCTTTCTTCCCCGCCTTCGCAAGGATTGCGGGTCAGAGAAGTTGCAGAGGCTTTTGCCGCCGGGAACCGGGAGAGAAACGAAGAAAGGCACGAACACTATGGCTCTATACGAACATGTGTTTCTTGCCCGGCAGGACCTCTCGCAGCAGCAGGTCGATGCGCTTGTCGAACAGTACAAGGGCGTCATCACCGCGAATGGCGGGTCCGTCGGCCGGGTCGAGAACTGGGGACTGAAGTCCCTCACCTACCGGGTCAACAAGAACCGGAAGGCATATTATACACTCATGGACATCACCTGCCCGCCGGCCGCGCTCAATGAGATGGAGCGCCAGATGGGCCTGTCCGAGGACGTGCTGCGTTTCCTGACCACCAAGGTCGATGCGCATGAGGAAGGTCCGTCGGCAATGATGCAGAAGCGCGAAGAGCGCTCGGAACGCGGCGGCTTCGGCGACCGCGACCGTGGCGATCGTGGCCCGCGCTCATTCGGCGACCGCGATCGCGGTGACCGTGGTGATCGTCCGCCGCGCAGCTTCGGCGATGGCGGTGCCGATCGTGGCCCGCGCCGTCCGCGCGAAGGCTTTGAAGGAGCCGCAGAATAATGGTCGACATCAACCAGATCCCAACCCGGCGCCCCTTCCACCGTCGCCGCAAGACTTGCCCGTTCTCCGGCGCCAACGCGCCGAAGATCGACTACAAGGACGTGCGGCTTCTGCAGCGCTACATCTCCGAGCGCGGCAAGATCGTGCCATCGCGTATCACCGCCGTCAGCCAGAAGAAGCAGCGCGAACTCGCCAAGGCGATCAAGCGCGCCCGCTTCCTCGGCCTGCTGCCCTACGTGGTCCGCTAACACTGATTAGTTGACCATGATCTTATCCGAAAACCGGTTTCCACTTTTCGGGATCATGGTCTAGCCAGCGGGCGGTTCGCCGCCCGCTTTTTCACCGGCCACGACGGGCGTAGCCGGATCGAATACCAAATCCCGGGTTGGATTTCGACAAGAGATCCTAACTGCCGCGACAGGCAGGACAGCGACACAGGCGGCGACGCCCCAGCTTCCTGACCTGTTCCAGACAACTCGGCGCCGATCCTGAGGATAGCGCCCAAGCGAAGGAACAAAACCATGGAAGTCATTCTTCTCGAACGCGTTTCCCGCCTCGGCCAGATGGGCGATACCGTCAAGGTCAAGGACGGGTTCGCCCGCAATTTCCTGCTGCCGCAAGGCAAGGCGCTGCGCGCCAACGAAGCTAACAAGAAGAAGTTCGAGGGACAGCGGGCCCAACTCGAAGCCCGCAACCTGGAGCGCAAGTCCGAAGCCGCGCAGATTGCAGAAAAGCTCGACGGCAAGAGCTTCATCGCCGTGCGCTCGGCCGGCGAAACCGGTCAGCTTTATGGTTCGGTCTCGACGCGCGACATCGCCGAGCTGGTGACGGCGGAAGGTTTTTCGGTCAACCGCAACCAGATCCTGCTCAACCAGCCAATCAAGACCATCGGCGTCACCAATGTGGCGATCGCACTGCACCCGGAAGTCGAGGTTACCATCACGCTCAACATTGCCCGCACGGCCGACGAAGCCGAGCGCCAGGCCAAGGGCGAAACACTGACCACCGCCGAAGCCATCTACGGCGAGGACATCAACGATAATGCGCGGCCGGAAAACTTCTTCGATCCGAATGCGGAGTTCGAAGGCGGCGAAGACAACGGCTGATCGTCATTCGTCGGCATTCGCCGGCTAATCGCTATTCTGGACCAATGCCCGGGCCTCGTACCCGGGCATTTTTATGCCAAATGGAACTTTTCGAACCCCTATATCTTGATGCAGAATAGGACAGCATGTCTGGCCGAGAGGGGACAATTGGTCATGAATATTCTGCTGAAACGCGTTCTCGACCGCCTGGTCCGCATAGGCAATCTCAAGGTGACAGGGCCGCAAGGCTCGATGGTGACTTTCGGTGACGGCAGCGGCGAGCCGGTGCACATGCACATCAAGACAAGGCATGCCGAGCGCGCAATAACCTTCGATCCGATGCTGGCGGTGCCGGAAGCCTACATGGACGGTGAACTCGACATTCTCGAGGGCGGCGTGCTGGGGGTGATGCGAATTGCCTTCCAGAACATGGGCAGCGGCGGTATCGATGCCACCTGGTCGAAGGCGATCGAAGGTCTGCGCCACGCCTTCCGGCGCCTGCAGCAGATCAACACGGCGTCGCGGGCGCGCCGCAACGTGCAGCGCCATTACGATCTGTCGGGCGACCTCTACCGCCTCTTCCTCGATGAGGACATGCAATATTCCTGCGCCTATTTCGAGCAGCCGGATATGACGCTCGACGAGGCACAATCAGCCAAGAAGCGCCACATTGCCGCCAAGCTCAGGCTGAAGGCCGGCCAGACGGTTCTTGATATCGGCTCTGGCTGGGGTGGGCTTGGGCTCTATCTAGCCAAGGCGTTCGACGTCGACGTGCAAGGCGTGACGCTGTCGACCGAGCAGCACGGCGTCGCCACCGACCGCGCCCATGCGCAAGGCCTGCAAAACCGGGTGCATTTCGACATCAAGGACTATCGCGAGCTCAATGAGCGTTTCGACCGCATCGTCTCCGTCGGCATGTTCGAGCATGTCGGGGTCAATCATTTCCGCACCTTCTTCGACAAGTCGGCGACGCTGCTGAAGCCGGACGGCGTCATGCTGCTGCACACGATCGGCCGCTCCGGCGTGCCGTGGGCAACCAGCGCCTTCATCCGCAAGTACATCTTCCCGGGCGGCTACATCCCGTCGCTATCCGAAGTGATGCCGGCCATCGAAAAATCGGGGCTCGTCGTCACCGATATCGAGGTTCTGCGGCTGCATTATGCCGAGACACTGAAGCATTGGGGCGAGCGCTTCGCGGCCAACCGCGACAAGGCCAAGGCGATTTATGACGAGCGCTTCTGCCGCATGTGGGAGTTCTATCTTGCCGCCTCGGAAGCCGCCTTCCGCTGGCAGGATCTGGTGATCTTCCAGATTCAGATCGCCAAGAAGAACGATATGCTGCCGATGACGCGCGACTACATGGCCAGTTGCGAGAAGGCGCTGGAGATGCGCGATCTTGGACGTCGCGAAAAGGCTCCGGTGGCCAAGCCCACTCGCCGCCGCAAGGTGGCGGATCCGGAGTAGACTGCCGGCATCACGCCATTGCCGCTTGCCATTGCCGGCCGGCACGCTGAAAAGGGTCCCGTCAACGCGGGACCTTTTTTCATGACCTACCTGCTCTACGTCGCCGCCGCACTTGCCGAGATCGCCGGCTGCTTTTCGTTCTGGGCGTGGTGGCGGCTGGACAAGTCGCCGCTGTGGTTGGCGCCCGGTCTCGTCTCGCTCGTGCTATTCGCGTGGCTGCTGGCGCTGGTCGACACCAGCGCGGCGGGCCGGGCCTATGCCGCCTATGGCGGCATCTACATTGCCGCCTCGCTGGCCTGGTTGTGGCTGGCGGAAGGCGTGCACCCCGACCGCTGGGATCTTGCCGGTGCCGCGATCTGCATCGTTGGCGCCTCGGTCATTCTGCTCGCACCTCGGACTGCCTAAGCGATGGAACTGCCCATCCCGCTTAGACAAGGCGTCGACCGCCTTCTCGAACAGGTGCCGTTGCCGATGCTTAAGCAAGCGGCAAAGACGCTGTCGGACCGCTACCGCGCCGAGTTGCGCGACGGTCGCCTGCACATGGCCGAAGACATGGCGGTGAAGGCCTATCTGGCAACGCGGCTACCGGCGACCTATGCGGCCGTTCGCGCCAGCCTCGATGCGGTGGGCGAGTCTCGGCCCGACTATGCTCCGAAGACCTTGCTCGATGTCGGCGCCGGCCCTGGCACGGTGCTTTGGGCCACAATCAATCTCTGGCCCGATCTCGAACAGGCGGTGCTACTCGAGGCCGGCGCCGCGGTACGAAGGGTCGGCGAAGCACTTGCCGCGGATGCGATCACGGCCAGGACCGCCTGGCGGACCGGCGACATCACCATCGACCTGGTCGATCTGGAGCCGGCCGAGCTGGTGACTTCAGCCTATGTGCTGGATGAGATCGCGCCGGCATCGCTGGCAAAACTCGTCGACCGGCTCTGGCAGCTGACCGCAGACACGCTGCTGGTGGTCGAGCCGGGCACGCCGGCCGGCTGGCAGCGTATTCTTGCCGTGCGGCGGCAGCTGATCGAGGCGGGCGCGCACGTGCTTGCGCCCTGCCCGCATGAGGCGCCCTGTCCGCTCGTCGCCCCCGACTGGTGCCATTTCGCCCGCCGCGTCGCCCGCTCGCGCCTACACCGTCTGGCCAAGGATGCCGAGGTGCCGTGGGAGGACGAGAAATTCATCTTTGCCGCGGCCTCCCGCCATCCGGCCGCTCCGCCTCGAGCGCGAGTGATCGCACCGCCGAAGTCGGGCTCCGGCAAGGTCTTGCTGAAGCTTTGCGAACAGGATGGGGGTGCTGCCGAGCGACTGTTCACCAAGCGCGACGGCGAGACGTTCAAGGCCACGCGGCGACTGGATTGGGGTGATGCCTTGCCGGAATGACCGGCAGCTATTTTCCTGTTTTGTTCTCGCCTGAGAACGGCTAGGCTCGCCATCTTGATTCGAGTCAATCGAGATTCTTTCCACCGAAAGATCCTGGCTGTGAATCGCGGGCATCAAAGTTGGTTGGTTGGGGACTGATGCAGATAAGTCATCACCGACTTGTCTCGTTCTGATATCGAGAGACGGGGATCAGGACCGGGGACATCATGGCAGAGGCAGCACGAAAATTCGGCGTGGCGGAAACACCGCTCTATCGCGAGGCGCCGAACAATATCGAGGCCGAGCAGGCGCTGCTCGGCGCCATACTGGTCAACAACGATGCCTTCTATCGCGTCTCCGACTTCCTGAAGCCCGGCCATTTCTACGAGCCGCTGCATAGAAAGATCTTCGAGGTCGCGGCCGAGCTCATCCGCATGGGCAAGATCGCGACGCCGATCACGCTGAAGACCTTCCTGCCGGCCGACGAGAAGGTCGGCGACATGACGGTGGCGCAATATGTCGTGCGGTTGGCGGTCGAGGCCGTCACCGTCGTCAACGCCACCGACTATGGCCGCGCCATCTACGATCTGGCGACGCGGCGCGCGCTAATCACTGTCGGCGAGGACATGGTCAACATCGCCTATGACGCGCCGGTCGACATGTCGCCCTCCGACCAGATCGAGGATGCCGAGCGGCGCCTGTTCGAATTGGCCGAAACCGGCCGCTACGATGGCGGCTTCGAGAGCTTCACCGATGCCGTCAAGACCGCCGTCGACATGGCCAATGCGGCTTATATGCGCGACGGGCATTTGTCGGGCGTTGCTACCGGCTTGCGCGATCTCGACCGCCGCATGGGCGGCCTGCAGTCGTCCGACCTGATCATCATTGCCGGCCGCCCCGGCATGGGCAAGACCTCGCTCGCCACCAATATCGCCTTCAACATCGCCGAGGCCTATGTCCCGGCGCAGCAGGCGGACGGCTCGTTCAAGGCGGCCAATGGCGGCGTCGTCGGCTTCTTTTCGCTCGAAATGTCATCCGAACAGCTGGCCACCCGCATTATTTCCGAACAGACGGAAATCCCGTCGTCGAAAATCCGGCGCGGCGAGATCAGCGAGATGGATTTCGAAAAGCTGGTCGCCTGCTCGCAGACAATGCAGAAAATCCCGCTGTTCATCGACCAGACCGGCGGCATTTCCATCGCTCAGCTGTCGGCCCGCGCGCGTCGCCTGAAGCGCCAGCGCGGCCTCGACGTCATCGTTATCGACTATATCCAGCTGATGCAGGGATCGAGCGCGAAATCGTCGCAAAACCGCGTCCAGGAAATCACCGAGATCACCACCGGCCTCAAGGCACTAGCCAAGGAGCTGGCGGTGCCGATCATCGCGCTGTCGCAGCTGTCGCGCCAGGTCGAGAGCCGTGACGACAAGCGCCCGCAGCTTTCGGATCTGCGCGAATCGGGCTCCATCGAGCAGGACGCCGACGTAGTGCTGTTCGTCTACCGCGAGGAATATTATCTGAAGAACCGTGAGCCGAAGCCGGGCACCGACGAATACATCAAGTGGGAACACGAGATGAACGAGATGCGCGGCAAGGCCGAGGTAATCGTCGCCAAGCAGCGCCACGGCCCAACGGGATCGGTTAGCCTCGCCTTCCAGGGCGAGTTCACCCGCTTCTCGGACCTCGCCGAGGAGCATCATTTGCCGGATCGGTTCGAGTAGGCATTGTCGCGGAGCAGCCGATTGGACTTTAGCGATATCTACCAAAGGATAAAATTCGAAGAGTATGACATCTCCGAGGATGAACGCGCGCAACTCACTGAATATTTGAGATCTGCCGGGTCAATTTCTCGCACGGAATCGCACGCCGGTTTGCTGGTGTTCTGCTACTCGAGCGAACCGACGCCCGAGAACGTTGAATTGGTGAGGAAATTCCTTGCCAAGCATGTCGAAGACTATACGCGAAGCGCGGCAGTGACCGGCCTCTATCGGATTTGGAAGCTGGGAACGACTCGCGACATCGATGATCTTCTGGGCCTTTTGGCACTTTGGTCAGGGGACTCTCGGCAGAGTACGTCTGTCGCTGCGATCGGGTGTGCATTCCTTCTCATGCATCGGCTTCAGGACCGCCGCCTCTCGTTAGCGCTCAGGCGATTGTTCGAAACGCTGCATGAAGAAGTCAGGCGAGACAATGATTTGGCGGTAAATTTGTTCATCTATGCATGTTGGTCGGCATACGACAATTGGGCTCAGAGCAACGGCCAGCGCCGCACTCATTTCGATACAGTCGAAAATGCTTTGCCGATTTACTGGGATCGTTCCAAATACCTCTTGGAACCAATAAACTGATGGCCAAGTCCCGTATCCAGTTCATCTGTCAGAATTGCGGATCGGTGCATCAGCGCTGGGCCGGCAAATGCGATGCCTGCGGCGAGTGGAACACGCTGGTCGAGGAAGGCACGTCAGGCGGCATAGGTTCCGGCCCGGCCAATACGCGCAATGCACGCAAGGGCCGCGCGGTGGTGCTGACCAGCCTCTCCGGCGACATCGAGGACGCGCCGCGCATCGTCTCCGGCATCGGCGAACTCGACCGCGCCACCGGCGGCGGCTTCGTGCGCGGCTCGGCGCTGCTGGTCGGCGGCGATCCCGGCATCGGCAAGTCGACGCTGCTCACCCAGGCCGCGGCCGCGCTGGCGGCAAAGGGCCACCGCATCGTCTATGTCTCGGGCGAAGAGGCGGTCGCGCAGATCAGGCTGCGCGCCCAGCGGCTCGGCGTCGCCGACACCCCGGTCGAGCTCGCCGCCGAAACCAATGTCGAGGACATCCTCGCCACCATCGCCGATGGCAAGCGGCCGGATCTGGTCATTCTCGATTCGATCCAGACGCTGTGGACCGATATGGCCGATTCGGCGCCCGGCACGGTGACCCAGGTGCGTGCCGCCGCCCAGGCGATGATCCGCTACGCAAAATCCACAGGGGCAGCGATCGTTCTGGTCGGCCACGTCACCAAGGAGGGCCAGATCGCCGGCCCACGGGTTGTCGAGCACATGGTCGACGCGGTGCTCTATTTCGAGGGCGAAGGCGGCCACCACTACCGCATCCTGCGCACGGTCAAGAATCGCTTCGGGCCAACCGATGAGATCGGTGTCTTCGAAATGTCGGACAAGGGCTTGCGGGAAGTCGCCAACCCGTCCGAGCTTTTCCTCGGTGAGCGCCATGCGAAGTCGCCGGGTGCTGCGGTTTTCGCCGGCATGGAAGGCACACGGCCGGTGCTGGTCGAGATCCAGGCGCTGGTGGCGCCATCGACGCTGGGCACACCGCGCCGCGCCGTCGTCGGCTGGGACGGTGCCCGGCTGTCGATGATCCTGGCGGTTCTGGAAGCCCATTGCGGCGTCCGTTTCGGCACGCACGACGTCTATCTCAACGTTGCCGGCGGCTACCGCATTTCGGAGCCGGCGGCCGACCTGGCAGTGGCGGCGGCACTGGTTTCCTCGCTCACCGGTCTTGCCCTTCCCGCCGATTGCGTCTATTTCGGCGAAATCAGCCTTTCGGGTGCGGTGAGGCCGGTTGCGCATGCGCAGCAGCGCCTCAAGGAAGCCGAAAAGCTGGGTTTCGGACGCGCGGTTCTGCCCTTGGGCAGCGAGGAACTTGTTGGTGGTAATGGGGTCGGGGGGATCGGAGCCGGCGCTTTCCAGCCCACCGAGCTTGCCGATCTCGTGGCGCGCATAGCCGGCTCTCGGCGCAGCCGCGCCGACGAGCAAGAGTGATGCGGCTCGTCGAGTCGTGAAAAAGAGATCGGAGTGGGGCGAAAAACATGCCGATTACGCTGCTTGACGGAATTCTCGTCGGCTTCACCCTGGTCTCGGCGATGCTCGCAATGGTTCGCGGCTTTTCGCGCGAGATCCTGTCGATCATCTCCTGGGCAGCCGCCGCGGCCGCCGCCTTCTTCTTCTACAAGCCGGTGCTGCCTTACATTCAGCCCTATGTCGACAACGAAAAGGCCGCCATGGCGGCGGCCGCCGGTATCGTCTTCATTGTCGCGCTGATCGTCGTTTCGGTCATCACCATGAAGCTCGCCGACTGGATCATCGATTCCAGGATCGGCGCGCTCGATCGTACACTTGGCTTCCTCTATGGCGCGGCGCGCGGCATCCTGGTCGTCGCTGTCGCGCTGCTTTTCTTCAATTGGCTGGCCGGCGCCAAGGCTCCAGGCTGGATTGCCAACGCCAAGTCAAAGCCGTTGCTCGAATCGATCGGAGCCAAGCTCGAAAGCCTGCTGCCCGAGGATCCGGAAAACGCCATCCTCAACAAGCTCAATCCGAATCAGCCGGCCACCGAGACGCCTCTGGCCCCCGACGCGCCTGCAGCGGAAGCCCCTGCCGCCGGCGACGACGCCACTGCTCCGGCACCCGACGACAGCGATGCGCCGCCGGCCGACAATGCGCCCGCGACGCCGGCACCTGCAAACCCGGCGCCGGCAAACTGATTTCGACAGACTTGCGAGGCTCAAGACTGTCGATCATGTGAACGCCGCACGACGTGCGTTGCTTTCGATGCGCTATGACCTTATATGGCGACTTTAGCGGAGCTTGAGCCCCAATGGCAGCCTCAGTGGCAGACGCAGACGACGTGCTTTCCGCCGAAGCCGACGACCATTTCCACGACGAATGCGGCGTGTTCGGCATTTTCGGCCGGCAGGACGCCGCAGCCATCGTAACGCTCGGTCTGCATGCGTTGCAGCATCGAGGCCAGGAAGCGGCCGGCATCGTTTCCTATGACGGCACCCAATTCCATGTCGAACGCCATGTCGGCCTGATCGGCGACACCTTTACTAAGCAGCGTGTCATCGACAGCCTGCAGGGCAACCGTGCCATCGGCCACACACGCTATGCCACCACCGGCGGCGCCGGTCTGCGCAATATCCAGCCTTTCTTCGCCGAACTTGCCGATGGCGGCTTTGCCGTCGCCCATAACGGCAATCTCACCAACGCCATGACCGTTCAGCGCGCCCTGCAGAAGCAAGGCGCCATCTTCTCTTCCACCTCCGACACCGAAACGCTCCTGCACCTGGTTGCCACCAGCAAAGAGCGCGACCTGAATTCGCGCTTCATCGATGCGGTGCGCCAAGTCGAAGGCGCCTTCTCGCTGGTGGCGATGACGTCCAAGAAGATGATCGGGTGCCGCGACCCGCTCGGCATCCGCCCGCTGGTGCTCGGCGATCTCGACGGCGCCTGGATTCTCGCCTCCGAGACCTGCGCGCTCGATATTATCGGTGCGCGTTTCGTGCGCGACCTGAAGCCCGGCGAAATGGTCGTCGTCACCAGCAAGGGCATCGAAAGCCTGTTCCCGTTCGAGCCGCAGAAGACCCGCTTCTGCATCTTCGAATATGTCTATTTCGCGCGGCCGGATTCGTCGGTCGAAGGCCGCAACGTCTATGAAGTGCGCAAGCGCATCGGCGCCGAGCTGGCGCAGGAAAGTCCGGTCGAGGCCGACATCGTCGTGCCGGTGCCGGATTCGGGCACGCCGGCGGCGATCGGCTTTTCGCAGGCCGCGGGCATTCCGTTCGAGCTCGGCATCATCCGCAATCACTATGTTGGCCGCACCTTCATCCAGCCCGGCGATTCGATCCGCCACATGGGTGTCAAGCTCAAGCACAACGCCAACCGCCGCATGATCGAAGGCAAGCGCGTGGTGCTGGTGGACGATTCGATCGTGCGCGGCACCACCAGCCAGAAGATCGTCCAGATGGTGCGCGATGCCGGCGCCAAGGAAGTGCATATGCGCATCGCTTCGCCGCCGACGCGCGCCTCCTGCTTTTACGGCGTCGACACACCGGAAAAGTCGAAGCTGCTGGCGTCGCGCATGTCGGTGGAGGAGATGGCCGAGTTCATCCGCGTCGATTCGCTCGGCTTCCTGTCGATCGACGGGCTCTACCGCGCCGTCGGCGAGGCCGGCCGCGACAACGAGCAGCCGCAATTCTGCGACGCCTGCTTCACCGGCCAGTATCCGACCCGGCTTGCCGACTTCGAAGGCTCCGACAATGTGCGCACGCTGTCGCTGTTAGCGGCCGGCGGGTCTTAGCAGACGCTGCTTCAATGCTGAAGCTGTTCTGGCTGGATTTTGAAGCAGGACGCCGCCACGGTTTTCCGATGGGCGTCGGCATCACCGCAGAAGACGAAACGGATGCGGTAGATCTCGCCAAAACACGGTTGTTTGCCAGCGGAAAATTTCCAACCGCCTACAGGATCGAGATCATCCCGATCTGGACACCCTGGACCAGAACCATGTCAGGCCGAATATCGGCCATTACCTGCGTCGGGGAATCTGGTTTCCGACCGGTTATGATAGTAGCTGGTCTCCGTAACCTTTGATCTTCAGAGTGACCTCATGATTTCTGCCCTTGACTTCTCCGGCCGCGTCGCGGTCGTCACCGGCGCCTCGCGCGGTATCGGCTATTTCATCGCCAGGGAGCTTGCCGCGGCCGGTGCGCATGTGATTGCGGTTGCTCGCACCGTCGGCGGGTTGGAAGAACTCGACGACCAGATCAAGGCAGGTGGCGGACAGGCGACGCTGGTACCGCTCGATCTTGCCGACATGGCGGGGATCGACCGGCTGGGCGGCGCCATCCACGAGCGCTGGGGCAAGCTCGACATACTGGTCGCCAACGCCGCTGTGCTCGGCGTCATCGCCCCGATCGGCCATGTCGAGGCCAAGACCTTCGAGAAGGTGATGACCATCAACGTCACCGCAACATGGCGGCTGATCCGCTCGGTCGACCCGCTGCTCAGGCTTTCCGATGCCGGCCGTGCTATCGTGCTGAGCTCCAGCCTTGCCCACTCCGCACGCGCCTTCTGGGCGCCTTATGCGGCGTCGAAGGCGGCGGTCGAGGCCATGACGCGTTCATGGGCGCATGAGACCGAAAACCTGCCGCTCAGGGTCAATGCCGCCGATCCCGGGGCAACGCGCACCGCGATGCGGGCGCAGGCCGTACCCGGCGAGGATCCTGAAACACTGCCGCACCCTTCGGAGATCGCCAAGCGTATCGTGCCGCTGGCCAGCCCTACGCTCAAGGAGACCGGGCTGATCT
The DNA here is from genome assembly GCF_040320005.1 of Mesorhizobium sp. M0816. Lineage (NCBI taxonomy): Bacteria > Pseudomonadati > Pseudomonadota > Alphaproteobacteria > Hyphomicrobiales > Phyllobacteriaceae > Mesorhizobium > Mesorhizobium sp. M0816. Next base: position 35,010 of record NZ_JAMYOT010000005.1, read on the forward strand.
TCCAGGCCAAGCACAATCGCTTTGTCGCCTATCGGCAGCCGGAGTAGCCACACATCGCATTTTGCCGGAAGAATTGCGCCGGCACCACCGTTGTTCGGGTGCCACAATTCGAGAAACGGAGGACCATATGCGGAGACTGCTTCTCTTGACTGCCACCGCGCTGCTTGCAGTGATCGGCGCCGCGTCGTCGCAGGAAGCAACGATGAGCTTTTTCGTCACCAGCGTCGGCTCCGGCAAAGGCGCCGATCTCGGCGGTCTCGACGGCGCCGACGCCCATTGTAGTTCACTGGCCGAAGCCGCGGGCGTTACCGGCAAGACATGGCGCGCCTATCTCTCGACCAGCGATACCGATGCACGCGACCGTATCGGCAAAGGCCCGTGGTTCAACGCCAAGGGCGGCAAGATCGCCGATGATGTCGCTTCCCTGCATAGCGATGCCAACGCCATCACCAAACAGACGGCACTCGACGAAAAGGGCCAAATGGTCAACGGCCGCGGCGACACGCCCAACCGGCACGACGTGTTGACCGGCTCCAAGCCGGATGGCACGAAAATAGCCGACCAGACCTGCGGCGACTGGACGCTGAGCGGAGCAGAAGGTGTGGCGATGATGGGTCATCACGATCGTACCGGCCTCGATGATTCGGCAGCCGCCAAATCGTGGAATTCCTCGCATGCGTCACGCGGTGGCTGCAGCCAGGAAGCGCTGAAGGGCACCGGCGGCGACGGCCTGTTCTATTGTTTTGCGGTGAACTGAACCAAAACGACCCGACATCACGTGGCTGTGATGCCGTGGCTTAACGCCGCGCTTTGGCCCAGCTTTCGCCGCTGGGCCGGAGTTGCTAGGATCGTGCGACTCCCAAAACAAGCAGAGCGAGGAAATACTCATGGCGGCACCGAGCGTAGCGTTAGTCTGGTATCTGGTGATCGCCGGCCCGCAAGGCGGCATGGTCGTGCTGCCCAGCACATTCGACACCCGCGAACAGTGCGCCTTCGCCATAACCGAATACCAGAAGCAACCGACGCCGGCCGGCTGGTCGGTGCAGTGCGTGCCGAGCGCCTCGCCCTTCGCCGACGAGGGCGACGCCGAGGAGCCGTCGGCGCAGTAGGACAGCGTGATCTCCCCCCTTGAGGGGGAGATGGCCGACAGGCCAGAGGGGGGTTGGTCCGACCGGGCTCGGCCTGCTGCAGCGGTTGGCGCTTCACGCGAGACAACCCCCCTCTCGCCATCGGCGACATCTCCCCCTCAAAGGGGGGAGATCGTCAGCGTCGCGCGCTTACCGTCAGCTCCGGCTTCTGGCTGATGGTCTGGAACACGACGCAGTAGCGCTCGGTCAGCTTGAGCAGCGCATCGATGCGCTCCTGGGGCTCGTCGGTGTCGAGGCCAAATGTCAGCCGGATGGCGCGGAAGCCGACCGGCGCATCCTTTGCCACGCCAAGCGTGCCGCGAAAGTCTAGGTCGCCTTCGGCTTCCACCGTGGCGGCCCCAAGCTTGAATTCCAGCGCCGTCGCTACAGCCTTCAGCGTGACGCCGGCGCAAGCCACCAGTGCCTCCAGCAGCATGTCGCCGGAGCAGAGTTCGAGCCCGGTGCCGCCGGTCGCCGGATGCAGCCCGGCAATGGCGATCGCCCTGCCTGTCTCGACCTTGCAGGCGATCGATTGGCCGTCGATCGAGCCTTTGGCGCGGAGAGTAATCAGCGCGCGCGAGGCGTCGTCGCGATAGGCCACCTTCAGCGGCGCCTGCATGGCCTTCAATGCAATCGCGTCCATTTCGTTTCTCTCCCATAGTTGCCTGGCTTCGCTGCCTAACGGCGATGCCGCCTGCCCAAACGCAAGTCTCCACTGGCGTAGCGCTTGGCAGGGTTTCGCCCGTATAGTCTAACGATACGGCGAGCATCCAACGCCTTCACACCGTCTCTCGCAACACATTCGTAAGGCCGCCGGACATATGGCCGACATCGCCATCGTGGAAACCCGCGAACGGGTTCTTGCCGGAATCCTGTTCACCGGGGCTGCCTACTTGCTGTTTTCGATGCAGGACGCCTCAAGCTGACACTATGGTGTCAGGAAGGGGCAGCGTAGGCTGGTGAGATGACGGGATCGCTGGACATGCCATGCACAGTGGAAAGCGCCCGCGAGCGTACCCTCGGCATCATCCTGGTCTCGGCATCGGCGGCCGTCTTCGGCCTCACCGGCGTGCTGACCAAATCGATCCATGCCGACCCGCTGACCATTACCTGCTGGCGCGGCTTCGTCGGCTCGATCCTGATCAGCCTCTATGTCCTATGGCGCCGCCAGCGCTCCGGCGGTCGCGACAGCTTGCGGCTCGGCTGGCGAGGCTGGCTGCTGGCGATCGAGGGCGCGCTCGCGAGCATCGCCTTTATCTCGGCGTTCAAGTTCACCTTTGTCGCCAATGTCGCGATCATCTATGCCACGGCCCCGTTCGTCACCGCGCTGCTGGCCCTCCTGTTGGTCCGCGAGCCGTTCCGGCTGCAGACGCTTGCCGCCGCTGCTGTGTCACTATGCGGTGTGGCAATCATGGTCTGGTCCGGCTTCGGCACCGGCCATTGTTCGGCGACGGGCTGGCGCTGCTGATGACGATCGGGAGCGCGCTCTACATGATCATGGTGCGCGCCTTCCGCGACACGCCGGTGGTGTGGGCGGGTGCGGTGTCGGCATTCCTTCTGTTCGTGCTCGGCTGGTTCGTCGCCGATCCGCTGGCTGTCTCGGCCAGGGACGCTGTGCTTCTAGCCACCTTCGGCGCCTCATTCGCGCTGGCTTCGATCCTGTGGACGGAGGGCACCCGGCTTATTCCGGCGGCCGAGTCCGGATTGCTGGGTTCAGCTGAAGTGCCATTCGCGATCCTGTTTGCCTTCCTGTTCCTGGCGGAGATCCCGCCGGCAGCCAGCATGGTCGGTGGCGCCATCGTGCTTTGCGCGGTGTTCGCTCACGCCGGCCGCGACTGGCTGATGGCCAGGCAGCGCGCAGCGGATGCATGACCAATCCTCGCCGCGTCCGAGCGCGAGTTGGTGGTCCGATCACGAGAAATCCGGTCCTGAAAATTAATTTGAAAAGTCATGGAACCATCATAGGGCTCAGGCATTATGGCTGCGACGGGCCACCCCAAGTCCCCCCAAACCCCTCGGCCCGTCCTACTTAGAAGCCGACCGCAAGGTCGGCTTTTTCTTTGCTGGCTCAATTGGCCAAGGCCAGGTTGCCGCTGAACAACGCTGCCAGATCCTGCGCCGGCCGGTCGGCATCCTCACGCAAGCGGACGGCGAATTCGGCGACCGGCACCGGCGGCAGATCAAGATCGCGCGGCGCCTCGACGATGCCGGAATGCGCGAAGCGCGCCGTCCTCAACGTCAAGGCGATGCCGGCGTGCACCGCCGTGCGCAGGCCGGCGAGGCTGGCACTGCCGGCAGCAATGCGGTAGCGACGGCTGGCCGCATCGAGTGCACTGGTCGCCGCTTCGCGAAACCCGCAATGGGGATCGAGCAGCGCCAAGGGCAGTTCGTCGTGGCGAGTGGCCAACCCGTTCTGTGAGCAAAGCCAGATCATTGGTTCCTTGAGCACACCGACTTCGTCCCGTGTCGGCACCTGCCGCATGGCAATGGCCAGATCAAGGGTGCCGGCCTGCAAAGCCTGCGCCAGTTCGGCGGAACGGCCGACGCGCAGTTCGATCCTGACGCGCGGATGGCTGACAGCAAAAGCCCTGAGAAGCTGCGGCAAGCCGCTGTCGGCGAAATCCTGCGTGGTGCCGATGGCGACGCGCCCGTCGGCGTGCGCGCCTTTGAGGGCCAGCCACGCCTCGCGGTGCGCGGCAAGGATGCGACGCGCGTGAACGATCAGATCCTCGCCTGCCGACGTCAGGCCGCGCCCTCGCCCCTGCGGCACCAGCAGCGGTTCGCCGACAACATCCTCCAGCCGCTGCATCTGCGCGGTCACTGCGGACGGCGAGCGACCGACGATCGACGCGGCCCGCGCCAGGGAACCGCCGTCGACGAAAGCGAGGAAAGTCTTGAGGAGGTCGGGATCGAACATCTGCATAATTCGACACTATCAAAGTGTTTATCAAAAACAATTCGATTTTTTTGATCAAAGGACGATGGCATGATTTTCTCGACGGCGAAGAGGCGCCGCTTGAAACCGAGGAGAAGAAATATGCCGATCATCAATGTCAGCGTTACCGGCAAGCCCGATGCCGCTTTGTCCGCCGCCATTGCCAAGGAAGTGACCGAACTGACGGCCACGCATCTGCGCAAGGACGCGACGATCACAGCTGTTGCCATTTCCTATCACGACCCCGAGCACTGGTTCGCCGGCGGCAAGTCGCTGGCCGAGCATGGCACCAACACGGCCTGGCTCGACATCAAGGTTGTCGACGGCACCAACACCAAGCTCGAACTGGAGGCGTATCTGCAGGCAATTTTCGCGGCATTCGGCCGGCTGCTGGGTAAGGTGCATGAGGAAAGCTACGCCCTCGTGCATGAAGTGCCTGCAGCCGCCTATGGCTTTGGCGGCAAGACGCAGGAATTCCGGTTCATCAGCGGAAGGATGAAAGCGGCGTAGCTGCGATAGGCAGCCGAGCCGAATCAAACATAGAAGAGAAGGAAAAATGGAGCCGCATTGACGTTGATCCAACTTCGGCTAGGTTCTCACCCGAAGCGGCCACTGAAGAGCCGTGACGTGAGATCGTTGGGAGATGCGGCGATGATCCTGACACTGGCGCTGCTTGCGGGTCTTGTCGCGGCCTGGCTGCTGATCGGCGTGGTGGAGAAGTTCCGCCTCGGCCTGCGTTTGAGCCAGGCGCTGCTCTACGTGCCGTTCAAGCTCGCCTACCGGATCAGCGACGAGCGCATCAAGATTGCGCGCAGGTCGGTGGCCCCGGTCATCTATGTCATCTGGCATCAGTCACGCATCGAGCCGGCGCTGATGCTGTCGCTGCTGCCGGAGGACACGCTGCACATCCTCGACCAGGCTTCGGCCAGATCGCCGTGGCTGGAGCCGTGGCGCGAGCTCGGCCGCACCATCGCCTTCAACGCCGAGCATGTCTTCGTCAGCCGCAGATTGGTGCGGGTGCTGAAGGGCAAGGGCCGGCTCGCCGTTTACCTGCCGGATGCGGTCGAGCCAGACGTCAAGTCGTTTCGGTTGTTTCGCGCCATCACCCGTATCGCCATGCAGGCCGACGCCCGTATCGTGCCGGTCTTCGTTGCCGGCGCACGCAGCCTGCCGGCCTCGCTGACGCCGGCGGACAAGGCGCCGCGCCATTGGTTTCCGCAGCTGTCGATCAGCGCGCTGGAGCCGATGACCATCGCCGAGCTGGTGGCGCGGAACCCAGATCAGGCCTCCAACACCAATGCGCTGTTTGATCGCTTCGCCGAGGCCAGGCTTTTCGGCAGTGATCTCGACCGAGGGCTGTTCCTCGCCATGCGCGATGCGGCCGACCGTGTTGGCGCTTCGCACCCAATAATCGAGGACGTCATTGGCGGTGCCCTGAGCTACCGGAAAGTGTTCATCGGCGCCAGGGTTTTGGGCCGACGGTTCGAGGCAATAACAGCGCCGGGCGAAGCGGTTGGGCTGCTCCTGCCCAACGCCAATGGCGTCGTGCTGTCGTTCGTCGGACTTTTGTCGGCTGCGCGGGTGGCAGCAATGATCAACTATACTGCCGGCCCGGCCAGCGTCACCGCCGCCGTCCGCACGGCGATGATCCGAACCGTGGTCTCCTCACGCGCCTTTGTCGAAAAGGCCAACCTCGCCGACATCGTCGAGGCGGTGGAAAAGGGCGGGGCGAAACTGCTGTGGCTGGAGGATGTCCGCGCAAGCGTGACCGTGCTGGACAAGGCCGCAGCCGGCTTGCTGTGGCGCTGGCCGTTGCAGCGCCAGGATGCAGCCAAGCCGGCGGTGATCCTGTTCACCTCCGGCTCGGAAGGCACGCCCAAGGCCGTGGTGCTGTCGCACCGGAACCTTCTTGCCAATACGATGCAGGCGGAAGCTCGCATCACCATCTCGCCGGCCGATATCCTGCTCAACGTGCTGCCGGTGTTCCACTCGTTCGGGCTGACCGGCGGCACCATCCTGCCGCTGGTCACCGGAGTAAAGCTGTTCCTCTACCCGTCACCGCTCCACTACAAACTTATTCCGGAGGTGGCGCGCAAGGTCCGGCCGACGGTGATGTTCGGCACCGACACGTTCCTCGCCAACTATGCCCGCACCGCCAAGGACGGCGATTTTTCCAGCCTGCGCTTCGTCGTGGCCGGTGCCGAGGCGGTGAAGCCGGAGACGCGCCGGGTTTACCGCGAGCGCTTCCAGGCCGAGATCATCGAAGGTTTTGGCTTGACCGAGGCCGCACCAGTGGTTGCCGTCAACACCGCCATCCACGGCCGCGATGGAACGGTCGGGCGGCTGCTGCCGGCCATGCGCATGAAACTCGAACCGGTCGAAGGCATCAGCGACGCCGGCCGGCTGTGGCTCGACGGGCCGAACCTGATGATGGGCTACATGACCGGCGACCGGCCTGGCGAGCTGCAGCCGCTCGAAGGCTGGCACGACACCGGCGATATCATTTCGGTCGATCGCGAAGGCTTCATCACCATTCGCGGCCGCGCCAAGCGCTTCGCCAAGATAGCCGGCGAGATGGTATCGCTTGGTGCGGTCGAGATGCTGGTGCAGTCGCTGTGGCCGGAAGAGCATCACGCCGTGGTAGCGGTGCCGGACAAGCGGCGCGGCGAGCGCCTCGTTCTGGTCACCACCGCCGACAATGCCGATCCCCACGAATTGCGCGAATTCGGCAAAAAAGCCGGCGCGGCCGAACTGATGGTGCCGAACGACATCGTCAAGGTCGAGGAGATCCCTGTACTGGGCTCCGGCAAGACCGACTATGTCTCGACTAGAAAGCTGGCACTCGAGAGGCTGGGACTGAGCGCAGCCGCCTGAGGTTTGCTGTCGAGAACTCTAAAGCGCGGCGCGTTCGACCGGCCTTGTGCGCGACGCGCATTAGATTCTTGCTTTTATGCATGCCGTTATCGCAAAACCGCTGCACACTTTTGCGCGAATGCATTAGAAGACCACCACCGACAACAGCAGAATGGCGCCGACGGCCATCATCAGCAGGCCCGGCCAGTTCTGCGACAGGCCGAGAAAACGGAGCCCGCGCCGCCGCGGCTCCAGGGTCGGACCTGGTGTTGCGAGATTAGGCGTCGGACTGTCCGGCGCGGTGGAGACAGCGGCCGGTTCACTAAGCCGCCCGCGCATGATGGCTGCTACCGCCATATAGACGAGGCCGGCGACAGTCAGTAACACGCCGATGAGGATGACAGCCATTTCTCCTCGTTTCCGATGGCTCTGCGCCCGATGCGGCAGCTTGCGCGACGTAGACGACGTACCACGAGCAGCCGCTCAGACGGACCTACCAAACACAAACGGTCTAGCCGCCCAGCAAGTTCCGAAAACGGGTTTTTGAGGTGCATTCCACAGCGCCGCGCGCTGTGTGAGCCGGTCCTGAGTCTAAACGGACGATCCTTTTCGGAATCATGCACTGCCAGGCGCAACGCGAACTGGCATCAAATCTGTCAACCAATATCCGAGGACGGCACCTTCTCGCCTTCGCGCTTGGCGCGTCTCGAATAGGCGCGCACGCTGAACGGCAAGAAGACCAGATAGCCGGCAACCGAGGCCGTCAGCGTATACCAGGGATAGGTCATCAAAAGCAGGACGTAGAGGACGACTGCGAGGATGATCGGCAGCACCCTGTCGCCCGGTATCCTGACGCTCTTGCCGGAATAGACGGGCAGTCTGCTGACCAGCAGGAACGCCACCAATATTGTAAAGCCGGTGGCAATGAAGGCTGCCAGGCGGCTGGGTTCAAGCCCAAGCCTGAGGAAGAACAGATAGAGCGGCAGCATCACCAGCACCGCACCCGCCGGCGCCGGCACGCCGACGAAATATTCGGTCTGCCACTGCGGACGGTCGAGCTCTTCGTCGAGCACGTTGAAACGGGCAAGCCTCATCCCACAGGCGATGGTGAACAGCAGCGCGGCGATCCAGCCCGGCGAACCTGCCCTGTCGAGCAGAAAGGCATAGAGCACCAGCGCCGGTGCCACGCCGAAATTGACGATATCGGCCAGCGAATCCATCTGGGCGCCGAATTTGGAAGTCGCCTTCAGCATTCGCGCCAGACGGCCGTCGATACCATCGAGGAAGGCCGCGAGCAGCACCATCACCACCGCTGGCTCGAAGCGGCCCTCGAAGCCGAAGCGAATACCGGACAGGCCGGCGCAGATGGCGAGCACCGTGACCAGATTGGGCAGCACCATGCGCATCGGGATTTCGCGAATGCGCGGGCCACCGCCGCCATGCGCCTCGAATTTCTTGAACGGCGGGGCCACCGGTCAGGAGATCCGCACGAGCGGCGTTGCCGCAACGCCGCCGAATTCCGCCAGCACCGTCTCACCGCCAACCGCGGTCTGGCCGACGGCGACGCGCGGCGTCGCGGTCGAGGGCAGGAATACATCGACGCGCGAGCCAAAGCGGATCAGCCCGAAGCGCTCGCCGGTGCCGATGGCGCCGCCGGGCTCGGCCCAGCAGACGATGCGCCGCGCCACCAGGCCGGCAATCTGTACCGCGGCGACCGTTCCATTGGGGCTTTCGATGACCAGCCCGTTGCGCTCGTTCTCGGTGCTTGCCTTGTCGAGTTCGGCGTTGAGGAATTTTCCTGGCCGATGCTCGATCCTGGAAATGCGGCCGCGCACCGGGGAGCGGTTCACGTGGCAGGAAAAGACGTTCATGAACACCGAGATGCGGGTCATTTCACCGCCGCCGAGGCCAAGCTCGCGCGGCGGCACGGCCGGGCCAACCGCCGAGACGATGCCGTCGGCCGGGCTGACAACCAGCCGGTCATCGATCGGCGTGACACGCTCGGGATCGCGGAAGAAATAGGCGCACCAGGCCGTCAGGATGAGACCGATCCAGAACAGGGTCGAGGAGAAGTAGCCAAGAAAGAGCGTCGCCGCGCCGAACGCAGCGATAAAGGGATAACCCTCGCGATGGATCGGAACGAACGCATTCTTGATCGTGTCAACGAGGCTCATGGGATGAGGGCAACCTTGGTTCCAAGTCCGGCCTCAATAGCGGAAACACCCCGCGGTCGCAACGCGACAATGAGAGCGCTCGGGGGGTGGCGGTCGCCGCCGTTTCAGGATGCCGTTAGCAGCATCCGGACTGCCGAAGCGATCAACCGGAAATGTTCATTGCGATTGTCGGAACGCAGCACTCTCGCCCGTCCTTGGCAAGACAGCGCCTCTCATCGGCCTTTCGGCCATGACGATTTGCGCAAACCCGGAGGTTCTCGGCCCATGCAGAAATCAGCAGCTAGGCAAGTGCAAGTGGTGATGAACGGCTTGGCCTTCGGCGAGTCACCGCGCTGGCACGATGGCCGGCTGTGGTTCTGCAACTGGGGCACAGGCCAGATCATCGCCGTTGACGCCCTAGGCAACAGCGAGATCGCGCTCACCGTGCCGGCCACCCTGCCCTATTCCATTGACTGGCTGCCGGACGGGCGCCTGCTTGTCGTCTCCGGCTGCGAAGGGCTGATCCTCAGGCAGGAGGCAGACGGGAGGCTGGTCACCCATGCCGATCTGAGACACCTGTCGAAGAGTCCGTGGAACGAGATCGTGGTCGACGGGCGCGGCAACATATACGTCAATGGCGGTGGGCCTGCTCCGGGTCCCGGCCAGCATTTCGGCCCCGGCGCCATCGTGCTGGTCGCGCCTGACGGCTCGGTTCAGCAGGTGGCTGATAACCTCGCCTTCGCCAATGGCATGGCGGTGACGCCTGACAACAAGACGCTGGTCGTTGCCGAGTCCCACGCAAACCGGCTGACCGCCTTCGACATCGCTGCCGATGGTGGCCTTTCCAACCGGAGGGTCTGGGCCAATCTCGGCAACGGTTTTCCCGATGGCATCTGCCTAGATGCCGAAGGTGCGGCGTGGTACGCCGACGTTCCCAACCGGCATTGCGTGCGGGTGTGCGAGGGCGGTGCAATGCTCGAAAGCGTCGACGTCGATCGCGGCTGTTTTGCCTGCATGCTCGGCGGCAGCAAGGGAAAAACGCTGTTCATCGTCGCAGCCGAATGGCGCGGCTTCGAACATATGATCAGCGATGCCCGTACCGGCCAAGTGCTCAGCGTCGACGCTACTGCGCCGGGCGCCGGCTGGCCGTAGAGAGCTTACATCCCGGGAATCCGCTGATAGTTGGCAATATCGGCCTTGACGCCAAGTCGCGCGATGGTCTCCTGAGGATTGAAGCCGCTGCGCTCATGCGCGGCCTTGATGATCGGCACGACCTTGTCGACGGCGGCCTGCCCTTCCCATTCGACAATGGTCACGAGGTTGAACTCGCCCGGCCCCGAGAATTGCTCAAGCAGGAAATCCTGGACGAACCCTTGCTGCTGGCGCAGCAAATCATGCGTCATCCGGACCTTGGCAAGAATCTCCTCGCGGGCGTTGGCCGGAACGACAAACTTGTCCACCCGGAATACACTGCCGCCACTAACTGCCTGATTTGTCCCATTCATATCGATTGCCTCCGTTTTTGAACGACGCATCTTGCTGCGATCCAAAACGGCCTACGATCTCAACTTAAGTTGAGGTCAAGCACGAATTTTCAGCTCACCTCCGAGGTGCGGCGGCGGACGACGACGCCGAACTCGTCGCTTTCGCGGGCGATGCGCAGCCGCTCCTCGGCCTCGCTTGCCTCGCGCTGGCGGTCCCACATCGATGCATAAAGGCCGCGCTTGGCTATCAAGGCGACATGGGTGCCGCGCTCGGCGATCTGGCCATCCTGCAGGACGATGATCTCGTCGGCCGAAATCACTGTGGACAGCCGATGGGCGATGACGAGGGTGGTGCGGCCCTGGCTGACCAGGTCGAGTGCCGCCTGGATCTCCTGCTCGGTGTGGCTGTCCAGCGCCGAGGTCGCCTCGTCGAGCATCAGGATCGGCGGTGCCTTCAAAATGGTGCGGGCAATCGCCACCCGCTGCTTCTCGCCGCCGGACAGTTTTAATCCGCGCTCGCCGACCATTGAGCGATAGCCGTCGGGCAGCCGCTCGATGAATGGTCCGATCTGGGCCAGTTCTGCCGCCTTGCGCACATCCTCCTCGCTGGCGCCGACGCGGCCGTAGCGGATGTTGTAGGCGATGGTGTCGTTAAACAGCACCGTGTCCTGCGGCACCATGCCGATGGCAGCGCGCAAGCTCTCCTGCGTCACATCGCGAATGTCCTGGCCGTCGATCAGAATCTTGCCGCGCTGGATGTCGTAGAAGCGAAACAAAAGCCGCGAAATGGTCGACTTGCCGGCTCCGGAGGGGCCGACGATGGCCACCGTCTTGCCGGCTGGCACCTCGAAGCTGATGCCCTTCAGGATCTTGCGGTTGGGGTCGTAGGAAAAATGTACGTCGCGGAACTCGACCCTGCCGGCATCGACGACCAGCGGCTTGGCGCCCGGCCGATCGACGATCTCACGCTTGACGTCGAGCAGATCGAACATGTTTTCGATGTCGGTCAGGCCCTGGCGAATTTCGCGGTAGATCATGCCGATGAAATTCAGCGGCACCGAAAGCTGCATGAGCATGGCGTTGACGAAGACGAAATCGCCGACGCTCTGTGTGCCCGCCTTCACCTCGAGCGCCGACATCACCATGACGACGGTCATGCCGATACCGAAGATCACACCTTGGCCGAAGTTCAGCCAGCCAAGCGAGGTCCAGGTCCTGGTCGCCGCCAACTCATAGCGCGCCGTGGACCGGTCGAACCGCTCGGCCTCCATGGCTTCATTATTGAAATATTTGACTGTTTCGTAGTTGAGCAGCGAGTCGATCGCCTTCGTGCTGGCTTCATTGTCGCTTTCGTTCATCTCACGGCGGATCGAAATACGCCAATCGCTCGCCCTGACGGTGAACCAGACATAGAGCCAGACCGTGACCGCGATCACCAAGACGTATAGCCAGCCATAGGTGACGGCGAAGATGCCGGCGGTGAGCGCGAATTCGACGATTGTCGGCGCCGTCGCCAGCATGGTGAAGCGGACGATCGTCTCGATGCCCTTGGTGCCGCGCTCGATGACGCGCGACAGTCCGCCGGTGCGCCGTTCGAGGTGGAAGCGCAGCGACAGTTCGTGCATGTGCACGAAGGTGCGGAAGGCGAGCCGGCGCACCGCATGCTGGCCGACCCGTGCAAACAGGGCGTCGCGCAACTGGTTGAAGCCGAGCTGCACCAGCCGCACGGCATTGTAGGCGACGACCAGCATGACCGGCGCCAGCAGCAGGGCCGGCAGCGGCGGCGGCGATTTGCTATCGCCGGCCAGTGCGTCGGTCGCCCATTTGAAGAAATAGGGTCCGGCCACCAGGGTCAGCTTGGCGACAACCAGCAGTACGGTTGCCCACACCACGCGCGCCCTCAGGTCGGCGCGGTCGGCCGGCCACATATAGGGCCAGAGATTGCGCAACGTTCTGAAGGTCGAGCCGGAATCTGCGGAAACGGTTTTCTCGGCCATTCTTGTTTACCTTTATGATTTTAGCGGCCGGAGCAGCAGGAATCGACCAGCGCGGCCAGCGATGCCGAAACATCGGCGAGCGCGGCGCGGTCGAGCTCATAGCGCGAGCGCTGGCGGTCAGGCTCGAAGCGGATCAGCCCGGCCTCGACCAGGATCTTCAAATGCTGGGAAACGGTGGACTGCGCCAGGTCGAGATGCTCGACGACCTCGCGACAGCAGCAGGAACGGCTTGCGGAAAGGTGTTTGAGAATTTCGATCCGCGCTGGATGCGAAAGGGCCGCGAGCCGGACAGCGACAGCGCGGCTATCCGGCGTGCAGTTGGCCGGCGTGCAGTTGGCCGGCGCGCGTTCATCTGCCGCGCGGCTTCGCTCCGTTACGAGGGGGGATTCGGTCATCGTCCATCGGCGATAAACGATGACTGGCGCTGCCGCAAGCTATCCTGATGGGCAGAACGGCTACTCGGTCTTGACTGGCGCCGTCGTCATCTGGTCGCCCATTGCCTTGAGATCGGCGGGCTCGCCTTCCTTCGATTTCTCCGGCACCTTGAACACCTGCCCCGGCCAGATGCGGTTCGGATTGCTGATCTGGTCCTGGTTGGCGAGATAGATGGTCGAGTAGCGCATGCCCTGGCCATAGACCCGCCGCGAAATCCGCCACAGCGTGTCATGGCGGCGGATGATGACTGCGCCATCGGCATGTTCGAGCTTTGGCGCCACGGTCTCGGGAGTTTCGCCCGGAGGCGTTGCGACAGCCATTTCGGCCGGGGCCTCGGTTGTAGGAGTGGGGGCAGTTGCGGGCGTTTCGGCGGCCGTTGCCGGTGCGGCTTCGGTCGCCGGAGCATTCGGCTCGGCTTGTTTTACCCCGGCAGGCTTCTGCTCGGCCGGCGCCACGGCCGCAACCGCCTCACCTGGCTCGCGCTCGAACGGCACAGCCGCACGGGCCACCACCGTCACGCCGTCGGCGTCGAGCGCATCGACGTGGATGGTGTAGGTGCCGACCGGGATGTCGCGTGTCGCTTCGACCAGGAAGTGGCGGTCGGGCGAGGTCTTCGCGTCACCGAGCAGGATATCGTTGGCATAGGCACGCACCTTGCGGCCGGGATCGGCGAGGCCGGCAACGAAAATCTTGCTGCCGTCGATTTCGACAGCTTCGACGACGATCTTCGGCTCCACCGCGGGAGTAGCGGGCGCTGCCGGTGTGGCGGGTGCTGCCGGAGCCGGCGCGCCTTCAACAGCGGCCGGCGCGGCAGGAGCAGGCGCTGCTGGAACATCAGCCGCCGGGGCGGCTGGCGCCGGCGCTGCGGCAGCCGGCAATTCGGTGCCGGTGGCGGGTGGCTGAACGGCCGCCTGTTCGCCGACAGGCGGCGAGGCGTCAGATCTCGCCTGAGGGGCCGGAACAGTGAGCAGTTCGGACGGCTTGCCCGGCTCCTCGACCATTGCCAGCACCTGGCCGGTGGAATTCTGGGGGATCGAAACGACGGCGGTCTGCGCCGAGGCGGTCACGACATTGCCAGCCGTAGAGCGCAGCGTGATCGTATAGTCGCCGGGCTTCAGCGGATCGTCGAGAATAATGGCAAAGGCGCCGTCAGGGCCGGCGACCGTCGAGCCGAGCACAGCCGAACCGTTAAGAATCTCTACCTTGGCGTTGGGCGCCGCATTGCCGGCGACGACGATCGAGCCGTTGCTTTCGACGCGCACGATGTCGAAGGTCGGCACGATTGCACCTGCTGTGGCCGGCGCGGCGGGCGCTGCGGCATCGGTGGACGCGGCGGGCGCAGGCGGCAGGCGGCCCTCGGTCGCCGGAGTGGCCGGTTTCGAAGCCGGCGGCGTCAGCGCCGCGACCTCCGCAGGCCGGGTAGAATTGAGATACGGGTCGAGCGCGCCCGATACATAGGCGGTTCCCGCCGCGGCGACAGAGCCGCCAGCCGCGAACAAAAACGCCTTCAATGGATTAATTGCCATGTTTCCCTGCCCCTTAGCCACCTAATTTCGGTCTAGCCTGTTTTACCAAAGCCGACAAGAAAAAGCCCGCCCCAGGGCTTGACCATGCCAATAGTCCCTATCACCAATCATAACATGAACACGATTCGATCTGTCTGCGTCTATTGCGGCTCGTCCCCGGGCCGAGATGAAACCTATATCAAGGCCGGACACCTGCTTGGCCGCTCGATCGCCAAGTCCGGCCTGCGTCTGATTTATGGCGGCGGCACTAAAGGTATCATGGGTGCCGTCGCTGAAGGGGCATTAAAGGCCGGTGGCAAGGTAACCGGCATAATTCCGCGTTTTCTGATCAACAGGGAGGCGACCGAAACCGCGCTTAACCGGCTCGACGAGCTCGTCGTCACCGACAACATGCACCAGCGCAAGCACAGGATGTTCGAGAAATCCGACGCCTTTGTGGCGTTGCCCGGCGGCATCGGCACCGTCGAGGAGATCGTCGAGATCATGACTTGGGCACAGCTCGGCCATCACCGCAAGCCGATCGTCTTCGGCAACGTCGGCGGGTTCTGGGATCCGATGCTGGCGTTGCTCGACCACATGGCAACGGAGGGCTTCATCCACACGGCGCAACGGGTCAAGCCGCTGGTGGTCGAGGATCCGGAAGCAATCGTCGCCGCTATCATGGTGGCGGGATCCTCCGTCGATGCACCGACGGAGGGCGTGCAGTCGGTGATTGATAAGATGTAGAGTGAATGGTGAATGGTGAATGGTGAATGGTGAAGACTTTCCAAACCGGCGCCTGTCTATTCACTATTCACTATTCACTCTATTCACTCCTTCCCTACTGCCTTCCTCAAGTCTCCGATGACCGCACGCTTGTCCTGACGCCGCCAGACGAGATGGATCGAGACGGTGCGTTCGAACCACGGCAGATCGCGAAACACGATCTGAGGCGGGGCGGCACTCCGCAGGCTGGCCTGCACCGTCGCCAGCCCAAGCCCGGCGCTGACCAAGCCCAACGACGTCAGCGGATCGGTCGTCTCATAGGCAATGTCGGGCAGGAAGCCCGACTTCGCGCAGGCGGCGAGAAATTGGCTGCGGTTGGTGTCGTCAGGCTGGCGCACCACCGTGATCCAGGTGCGTCCGTCCAGTTGCTGCGGCAGTATCTCCGCGATTTCGGCCAATGAATCGCCTTCCGGCATCGCCAGAACCAGCGGCTCGCGCATGATGAGCATGGCGGCGATGTCGGGATCGTCGGCAGAAGGAGGCGTGTAGACAAGGCCCAGATCGAGCGATCGTTCGCGCAGCGCTTCGATCTGGGCGGCGGAACGCTGACCCTTCAGTTGAAGATGAAATTCGGGCCGGTCGCGGCGAAACTGGCGCAGCATCCGAGCGACAAGCCCGGCATGGACCGCACCTTCCACATAACCGATGGCGAGACGGCCGACCGTACCGCTGGCGAGATTGCGGCCGAGCTCCTCCAGCCGTCCTGCATGGGCCAGCAGCGCACGCGCCTCGGCAAGAAAAGCGCGGCCCTCGGCATTGAGATGAACACGCTGCCTCGCCCTCTCGAACAGTGCGACGCCCAGCTGCTCCTCCAGCTGAATGATCTGACGGCTGAGCGGCGACTGCGAGATGTGCAGCAATTCGGCGGCACGCCCGACGTTGCCGGTTTCGGCCACCGTGATGAAATAGCGGAGCTGGCGCAGGTCGAACATTGTTGCTTCGATGCTCAAGTCCCGTGAGGTCTCAAATTTAGCCTAATCAGTCTTGGACTGTCTGGCCAGCAGAAGCGAATATTTCCGCCATTCCAACGGCCAACATCAGGAGATTCCGATGCAGTTCTTTGCCCTTCTTGCGCGCAACACCGAAAAGTTCACCGACGCCGATTTCGCGCCGCTGCTGCCTGGCGAGGCCGAGCAGCGCCGCACGCTCTATGCCGAAGGCGCCGTGCGTCAGGTGTGGAATCGGGGCGACATTCCCGGCAGCGGCATGATGTTCGAAGCCGGCAGCGATGTCGATGTGCGCCACCATCTTGCAACTTTACCGCTGGTCAAGGCCGGCATGATGGATATTGCCGCCGTCGTGCCGCTGCAGCCATATCCCGGCTTCGGGCCGAAGCGCTGAGCGCTCGTGAAAGACGCGGCTGCCGGCATTAAGACCGGCCAGCCGCCTTTCTTCGTTACGCGGCTCGAGCTGATGCGGAAACGGTCTTGCGCGCCGAAGAAAACATCGACCAGGAGTACATCGCCAGTGCCGCCCAGATCAGCCCGAAGGCTATGGCCTGAACACTGCCGAAGGGTTCGCCGAAAATCAGCACCGCGATCAAAAAGACGATCGTCGGCGCGATATATTGCATGATGCCGATGGTGGAGAGGCGCAGCAGCCTGGCGCCGAACGCAAACAACAGCAGAGGCACGGCGGTGACCGGACCGCAGCCGATCAGCAAGGCGGTGTCGTTCAGCGAGCTGGAGACGAAATGATCCTGTCCTGTGGCGATCAGGAAGATGATGTAGCCGAGTGCCGGCACCGACAGCAGCAGCACTTCAAGCAGGAAGCCCTGGCTCGGGCCGATTGGCAGCGTCTTGCGGAAGAAGCCATAGGCGGCAAAGGAAAAGGCTAGCACCAGCGACACCCAGGGCAGTTTGCCGGCGTCGATGGTCAGCACCGCGACCGCGATTGCCGCCAGCACCACCGCCGCGATCTGCAGGCGGTCGAGCCGCTCGCCGAGGAGCAGCGCGCCGACAACGACGCTGACCAGCGGGTTGATGTAGTAGCCGAGCGCGGTCTCGATGGTGCGGTCGACCGCGATCGCCCAGACATAGATGCCCCAGTTGACCGAGATCAGCGCCGCCGTCAGCACCGCCATCGAAATGATGCGCGGTGAACGAACTGCCGCTTTGAAATCGGCAGTGCGGCCGGCCCAGACCAGGACAGCGGCCGCGATCGGCACCGACCAGACGATGCGGTGGGCAATGACTTCGGCCAGCGGCAGATGCGCGACAGCCTTCATGTAGAAGGGCAGCAGCCCCCAAAGCAGGTAGGCGCCGAGCGCCAGCAGGAAGCCGCGACGAGCTTTGGTATCGGCCTCGATTTGAAGTGCTTGGGTAGCCATGGCCCAAGGCTATGCGCCAGCGGCTTGCCCAAAACCATCGCAAATTGCTGATGGATCAATGGAGTCTCGCTGATGGTTCAACGCTATTCCGCCGCCGCCAATCCCGCCATGTCGCGGTTCTTCATCAGCTTGTAGACGATCGAATCCATCAGCGCCTGGAACGAAGCATCGATGATGTTTTCGGAGACACCGACTGTCCACCAGCGCGCACCGGTGCCGTCATGCGATTCGATCAGCACGCGGGTGATCGCCTCGGTGCCGCCATTGAGGATACGCACCTTGAAGTCGGCCAGTTCGAGATCGGCGATCTCGCTCTGGAATTTGCCGAGATCCTTGCGCAGCGCAATGTCGAGCGCGTTGACCGGGCCATGGCCTTCGGCGACCGACATCTTCTCCTCGCCCTCGACCAGCACTTTCACGATCGCCTCCGAGACCGTCTTCAGCTGGCCGTTGGCGTCGAAGCGGCGCTCGACCATGCAGCGGAACGAGGTGACGCGGAAGAATTCCGGCAGGCCATGCAGCATCTTGCGCGCCAGAAGCTCGAAGCTGGCGTCGGCGCCTTCGTACGCGTAGCCCTCCGCCTCACGTTCCTTGACTACAGCGATCAGCGCATCGAGGCGATGGTCATCCCGGGGCATGTCGATGCCGCGCCGCTTCAGCTCGGCGAGGAAATTGGCCTTGCCACCTTGGTCCGAAACCATGACGCGGCGGCGGTTGCCGACAGTCTCTGGCGGCACATGCTCGTAGGTCGCCGGCTCCTTGGCCAGCGCCGAGGCATGGATGCCGGCCTTGGTGGCGAAAGCGGAGGCGCCGACATAGGGCGCTTGCGCTTCGGGCGCGCGGTTCAGCAACTCGTCGAAGGCGCGGGACAGGCGCGATATACCGGTCAACGCTTCTGCCGAAATGCCTGTAGCAAAGCGGCCCGAAAAGGCCGGCTTCAACGCCAATGTCGGCACGATCGAGATCAGGTTGGCGTTGCCGCAGCGCTCGCCGATGCCGTTCAGCGTGCCCTGGATCTGGCGCACGCCGGCCTCCACGGCGGCAAGCGAATTCGCCACCGCCTGGCCGGTGTCGTCATGGGCGTGGATGCCGAGATGATCGCCCGGTATGCCGGCGGCGATCACCTTTTCGACGATGGCGCGCACCTCGGAGGGCTGCGTGCCGCCATTGGTGTCGCACAGCACCACCCAGCGCGCGCCGGCATCGTAGGCCGTCCTGGCGCAGGCCAGCGCATAATCTGGATTGGCCTTGAAGCCGTCGAAGAAATGCTCGCAGTCGACCATCGCCTCCTTGCCGGCAGTGAGCGCCGCCTCGACCGAGGCCTTGATCGCCTCGAGGTTCTCCTCATTGGTGCAGCCGAGCGCGACGCGGACATGGTAGTCCCAACTCTTGGCGACGAAGCAGATGGCGTCCGACTTCGACTGGACCAGCGCGCCAAGCCCAGGATCGTTCGAGATCGACACTCCTGCCCGTTTGGTCATGCCAAAGGCAACGAACTTGGCATCGGCCGTGCGGCGCTCGGCAAAGAAGGCGGTGTCGGTTGGATTGGCGCCGGGGTAGCCGCCCTCGACGTAGTCGATGCCGAACTCGTCGAGCAGCTTGGCGATGGCGATCTTGTCCTCGACGGAGAAGTCGACACCCGGCGTCTGCTGACCATCGCGCAGCGTGGTGTCGAACAGATAAAGGCGCTCGCGAGCCATGGTCATTTCCCGGCAAACATGTCCGTTGCGCGGATCAGCCTGTCGAGGATGCCCGGCTCCGAATAGGCGTGGCCGGCGCCTTCGATCAGATGGAAATCCGCTTGCGGCCACGCCTTGTGCAGCGCCCAGGCGTAGCGCGCCGGGCACGGCATGTCGTAGCGGCCGTGAACGATGGTACCCGGGATATCCTTAAGCTTCCATGCATCGCGCAGCAGCTGTCCCTCTTCCAGCCAGCCGGCATGGACGAAATAGTGGTTCTCGATGCGGGCGAAAGCCAGGGCATAATCATCCTGGCCGAAGGGACCGCTGGTTTCCGGTTCCGGCAGCAGCGTGATCGTCTCGCCTTCCCACAGGCTCCAGGCGCGGGCGGCCTCGACCTGCGCCACAGGATCGCTGCCGACCAGCCGTTTGCGGTAGGCGGCCATCATGTCGCCGCGCTCGGCCTCCGGGATCGGCGCCAGAAACCGCTCCCACTTGTCGGGGAACATCTCCGACACGCCGAACTGGTAGTACCATTCGAGTTCGGCGCGGGTCAGCGTGTAGATGCCGCGCACGACCAGTTCGCTGACCCGCTCGGGGTGGGTCTCGGCATAGGCCAGCGCCAGCGTCGAACCCCACGAACCGCCGAACACCAGCCATTTGTCGAAGCCGCACATTTTTCGCAGGCGCTCGATGTCGGCGACCAGGTGCCAGGTGGTGTTGGCTTCAAGCGAGGCATTGGGCGTCGATTTTCCGCAGCCGCGCTGGTCGAACAGGATGACATCGTACAGCTTCGGATCGAACAGCCGCCGGTGCTTTGGCGAAATGGTGCCGCCCGGCCCGCCATGCAGGAAGACAGCCGGCTTGGCCCCTCTGGTGCCGGAGCGCTCCCAATAGACCTGATGGCCATCGCCAACGTCGAGCATGCCGGACTCGAAAGCCTCGATCTCGGGATAGAGGGTACGGAATTCGCTGCTCATAATTTCAGGCCCTGCTGCGGCCAGTTGGCCGTCTCGTGATCGGGATGCTGGAAGGAGATGATGGATTCCTGTCGCGCGTAGAAATCCGGGTCGTCATGGATCGGCGCGTCGAAGATCGTCTCGACCCAAGGCAGCCTGGCGGCGTAGTTAACCTGGATCTGCGGCGCCAGATCGGAACGGTCGTCGAAGGCGCCGATGGCGATCTCCAGCGCGCCGGGCTGGCGGTAGGTCAGCGGTGTGCCGCAGCGGGCGCAGAAGCCGCGATCGATG
Source organism: Mesorhizobium sp. M0816 (assembly GCF_040320005.1). Taxonomy (NCBI): domain Bacteria; kingdom Pseudomonadati; phylum Pseudomonadota; class Alphaproteobacteria; order Hyphomicrobiales; family Phyllobacteriaceae; genus Mesorhizobium; species Mesorhizobium sp. M0816. The sequence goes on from NZ_JAMYOT010000005.1 coordinate 55,543, forward strand.
TTGACCGACGACTGAAAGTAACTCGGCTCCTCGCGCACCCATTCGACCCCGTCGCTCGGCACTGTCACCAGCGCGCCGAAAAACGACCCGAACTGTTTCTGGCACATGCGGCAATGACAAATGGACGAGCGGCCGAGCGCCCCGTGGATGCGGAAGCGCACGGCGCCGCACTGGCAGCCGCCGGTACGAACGGTTTCGGTCATGATTTTTCCTCCGGCGGCCATTGTTCGGTGTCGTGGTCGGGATGTTGGTAGGAGACGAGATCGGCGAGATAGGAGGCCGACGAGACGTCGGCCATCGTTTCCTCACCTGGCAATTCGTGGACGTGATCCACGTACGGGAGCTTGGCTTCTACACCCCATTGGATGGTCGGGGCGATCTCCTCGGGGTGGTCGAATGTGGCGATGGCGAGGGCCACCCCGTCGGGCGCTTCGAAGGTCAGCGGCGTGCCGCATTCGGCGCAGAAACCGCGCAAAGCCGCGTTGGACGAGCGGAAGCGTTTGGGCTCACCGCGCGTCCAGTCCAGCCTTGCGCCGCGCACCGAGACCAGCGGCAGGTAGAAATTGCCGCTCGCCTTCTGGCACATGCGACAATGGCATACGGAAGCATCGCCGAGAGCTCCTTCGACGCGGAAGCGCACCGCGCCGCACTGGCAGCCGCCTGTATAGACCGGTCTGTTGTCGAGGCTCATCGCGCACTACTCCGGGGCATGGCAAACCGCCTCGACATTGTTGCCGTCGGGATCGAAAACAAAGGCGCCATAATAGTTCGGATGGTAGTGCGGGCGCAGGCCCGGCCCGCCATTGTCCTTGCCGCCGGCGGCAATCGCCGCGGCGTGAAAGGCATCGACCTCGGCGCGGCTGCGAGCGGTGAAGGCGACATGCTGATGATCCTTCGGCTTGTCCTTGCCGGCATGCAGCCAAAACACCGGCCGGTCGCGGCCGTAGCCGCCGACCTTGGCGCCGCCGGTATATTCCTGCGGCACCATGTAAAGCAGCGAGGCGCCGAGCGGCGCTATCGCCCTGTCGTAAAAAGCCTTCGACGCGTCGAAATCCGAAACGGTGATGCCGAGATGATCGATCATCTTTTTACCTCCCAGGTGGTGATGCGTTCGCCGGTGACGGGGTCCTTGCCGTCCTTCAACTGGATGCCTTGCGTCAGCAACTCGTCGCGGATGCGGTCGGCCTCGGCCCAGTTCTTGGCGGCGATCAGCGCGAGGCGTTTGGCGATCGCCTTGGCAATGGCGTCTTCATCCACCTTGGCTGTTGCGATGTCGAAGCCGAGGAACAGAAGCGATGCCTTCAGTGAAGCGGCAGCATCGTTGTCTTCGGCGGCTGCCTTGCCGCTACCTGCGTTGAAATCAACAGCATCACCAGCCAACTGCGTCAGCAACTGGAATGCGGCATAGGTGGCAAGGTCATCCGACAGCGCTTCGATCACATCCGCCGGCACCGGCTTTGCCGTCGGCGGCGCCAGATCAGCCGCCCGCTTCCATTTGCGCAGCGTATTCTCCGCCTCTTCCAGCTTGCGCACGGAGAAGTCGATCGGCTCGCGATAGTGCGTCATCAGCATCGCCAGCCTGAGCACCTCGCCCGGCCATTTGCGGCCGCCAAAGGTATCCGTCTCCAGCAATTCGGTGATCGAATAGAAATTGCCCAGGCTCTTGGACATCTTCTGGCCCTCGACCTGCAGGAAACCGTTGTGCATCCAAATCTTGGCCATCGTTTCGGTGCCGTGGGCGCAACGCGATTGCGCGATCTCGTTCTCGTGGTGCGGAAAGATCAGGTCGATACCACCGCCATGGATGTCGAACACCTCGCCGAGATAGGCGGCCGACATCGCCGAGCACTCGATGTGCCAGCCTGGCCGACCCCTGCCCCACGGGCTGTCCCAGCCCGGCTCCTCGGGCGAAGACAATTTCCACAGCACGAAATCCTGCGGGTTCTTCTTGTGCGCATCGACGGCGACGCGCGCGCCTGCCTGCTGCTCGTCGAGATTGCGCTTCGACAACTGCCCGTAATCCGGCATGGAAGCGGTGTCGAACAGGACTTCTCCAGCCGCGACATAGGCATGGCCGCGTTCGATCAAGCGCTGAATCAAGAAGATCATGTCGACCTTGCCGTCGGGCCTGGGCTCGACGAACTCGGTGGCGCGCGGCTCGACCGTCGGCTCCAGGCAACCGAGCGCCGCCACGTCCTTGTGGAACTGGTCGGCGGTCTTTTCGGTGACCCGCCTGATCGCTTCGTTCAGCGACAGCCTGCCAGAGGCAATCTCGCCGCCGAAATCGCGCAGTGCGCGGGCGTTTATCTTGTCGTCGACGTCCGTAATGTTGCGGACGTAAGTGACGTGCGCTTGCCCGTAGAGATGGCGCAGCAAACGGAACAGCACGTCGAAGACGATCACCGGCCGCGCATTGCCGATATGGGCGAAGTCGTAGACTGTCGGGCCGCAGACATACATGCGCACGTTGCGCGGATCGATCGGGAAGAAATCGTCCTTGCTCCGCGTTAGCGTATTGTAGAGGCGCAGGCTCTTCGATGCGTCAGACATACGTGCGTTCCCGGTGCGTTACTTTGGCATGATCTTTTGGGATCGTGCTCTGGATGGAGTCGGTTACGCCGAGGCGCAAATCGGGGTCCAGCCTGCTGGCCGGGGCGTTTGTCCAATCTGGGAGGAGATGAGGCGAAAACGTCCAGGACCAGCGCGAGGCTAGCCGATAATGCAAATGCCACAAATGGCGAAAGACGTTTTCATGGCCGGCTTTATCGCCTTGCCCGGTGTTGCCGTCAAGTCGCTACCTTCGCCAAAAATATCGTTGGCTCACAGGAATTGAGCCACTGAAACATTTTATTAAACAGGTCGGCACTGTGATGAAACATTCGCCGGCTAGATCAGCAAGCGTCACGATTTGGTCGGATTCGGCCAGCAAACGCAGACACGAAGACGTTACCAGGGAAGAGAACAATGCCTAAGCAAGAATCCAACCGCGTCAAGCAACCGGCGCTCGCCAGCCACTACCGGGCGATCGGCCCGGCAGCAATCGTCGCAGCTCTTCTGCACACCGCGAAGAAGAAGAAGCCGGCGCAGAAGATCGTTTCGCCGCGCGCTGCCTGAGAATGCCGTCGGGAAGGTTGAGGCGCTCACGGCGCACCAGCAATAGTAGCTTTTGCTAAAATAAATTCATCTGACTGTCGTTCGCGCCGGACTTCTGGCGCCTGACCTTCTCGGGCTCAGGCTCGACGACGCCCTTCTCCTGAATCTGCGGCCCGGTATTGACGACCTTGTTGACGAGGTCGGAAACCGGGATCGCTTCGAAGAAATCGGGCTGGGCGGGTCTCAGCAGATGGGCCACATCGCGCGGCTCGAGCGTGCGGCAATCCAGCCAGCGCGCGAAATCTTCGGGATGGATCACCACCGGCATGCGGTCGTGGATATGGGCAGTATCGGCATTGGCGTGGGCGGTCAGAATGGCGCCGGTGTCCATTTCCGAGCCGCCCGGCTCGGCATAGGTCTCAATCAGCCCAGCGAAGGCGACAAGCCCGCCACGCCTTGGCCGCACCCAATAGGGCTGCCCACTTCTGCCACCGGTTTGGTGCCATTCGTAGAATCCCGAAGCCGGTACCAGGGCGCGGCGATGGCGCATGGCAGCGCGAAACGACGCCTTTTCCGAAGCCCCCTCAGAACGCGCGTTGAACAGCAGCGGGAAGTTACGCGTATCCTTGACCCAGGCCGGGATCAGGCCCCAGCGCACCAGCATCGAGCGGCGGTCGGGCAGGTTCGAGCCCGCCGCCCGCGGCAATCCGGCGAGCGCCATCAGCACCGGCTGCGTCGGCGCGATGTTGTAGCGGGCCGGAAACTCCTCAAGTTCCGCCAGGCTGAGAAAGGCGGCGGTCTGGTCCGGAGTGGCCGTCAAAGCAAAGCGTCCGCACATGAATTCAGCTCTCGAATTGGTGGCATGTGAAAGTGGCCATGGAACCCGCCTTTCGCAACCGCTAAAGCTGTTCGCCGACGGCCGGTCCACAACGGGCTATGCCAATCGAGCGATCCGAAGCCCATGGAAGCACGCAAGATCATTCCGGCAGTCTCGGTCTGCGTCGTGCGCGAGAACACGGTGCTGCTGGTCAAGCGGGCCAGGCCGCCCTCGCAAGGCCTCCATGCCTTTCCCGGCGGCAAGGTCGAAGCCGGCGAGACGCTGGAACAGGCAGCACGGCGCGAATTGCTGGAAGAGACCGGATTGCAGGCGCGCCGCTACCGGCCGCTGCGGGAAATCCACATCGACGGCAGCGGCGACGGGCATCCGGTCGACTACTGGCTGACGGTGTTTGGGGCCGATTATGCTGGCGGCGAGGCGGTGGCCAGCGACGACGCCGAGACCGCGGCTTTCTATACGCTGGCCGAAATGACAGCGATGCCGCTCGCCGATGCAGTGTTTGAAATTGCCGACGATCTACTCGGTCCCAACAAAGACGGCGAGATCTGAGCCAGAGAATCGCCTTGCAGGCGACAAATTGTTTCAGCACAAGGACTCATGAGCCGCACGTCTTCTTTTCTCGCCGCATGCCTCGCCGTCAGTGTGGTTGTCGGTGCGCGCCCGGCGATTGCCGCCGAAGCACCGTTCGAGCCCGGGCTGATGCGGCTGGCGGAAGTGCTCGGCTCGCTGCATTTCCTGCGTAATCTGTGTGGCGAGAAGGGCGATCGGTGGCGAGCCGAGATGGAAAAACTGATCGCATCGGAAAATCCGAACCCGGAGCGGCGCGCCCGCTTCATCGCCAGCTTCAACCGCGGCTACCGGTCGTTCGGCGGTACTTATACGCAATGCACCGCCTCGGCGACGGAAGCCATCAGCCGCTACATGAAGGAAGGCGAGACGCTGTCTCGCGACATCGCTTCGCGCTACGGAAACTGACGACGGCAGCTGCCGTTCCGGCAAACCGGCATCAACCGCCGGCGCTGTGGGCGGCGGACGCGTTCGACACTTCTCCGCTTGCCTCGGGTGAGGTCTTGGTGCAAACCTGATGTTGCACTTTTGCAACTATGTTAACGAAACGTTAGCGCGCGAATGTGAAATTAACTCAAACTGAAGGTTTCCGTCCCCTTGGCCGGCCTAATCGGCTAAGTTTGAATCGGATCGGACGCAGGTTTGCTGGACGCGACGGAATTTGTAGAAGACGACCAAAAAAATGTCGTATTTACAAATACTTACTGCGCCTGCGTGTAAAAGGGACAACTCAAGCTTGATCCCTGTCCAACGGATCACCGCTTGAAAGGGTGGAAATCGCAATGGAACATGGCGTCAACGACATCGACGCGCTGGTCAGGGAAGAAAAGCGCCTGACCGCCGTGGAAAGCCACAGCGAAGCCTGGGCAGAAGGATTGTCGGCCGGGATCGAGCCGGAAATCATCGCCGAGGCAGCCCTCGAAACGGCATTCGGCGAAATGCTGCGCACCAATGGCGAGACCTCGGCGCTTGCCCTGCTCGATCGCATGCGTGAAAAGGTGATTGCCGGGGCCTTCGAGCCCGAAAGACTGCGGCACTGACCCCGGTTCTTTGACGACGGCGCGCCGCCGGACATCATGTCCGGGCACATGGATGGGCTGGAACCAGGGAGTAGCAGGCGGTGAATTTTTCGATATCAGGCAAGCCGCGCGGCCTGGTCCTCAGCATTTGGCTTACTGCTTCCTGCGCCACGATTCCCCTTGCACTGTTTCTTGCGAGCAGTCCCGCTCACGCCCTCAGCGAGATCAAGCGCGAAGACCTTCCCTCACCGGTCACGCCGCCACCCGACGGTGACATGTCGCCGCCCGGAAGTACCGTGCCGATGCCCGGCCCGCTCGGCACGACGCCACCACCGACCAGCCGGCCGACGCCATCCGACGAGCCGGAACAAACCGAACCGAAAGGGCCGGCCAACGATGGCGGCATGGCCAATCCGCATGTCGATCCGGACGCGCCCGTGCCCGAAGTCGTCTACGACCTGGCCAAGTTGCCGGAACCGGTCAGGCGCATGCACGATCTGATAGTCGAGGCGTGCAAAAGCGGCGACATCGAAAAACTTCGGCCGCTGATCGGCACGGGAGACATGATGACCCAATTGTCGCTGGGCGACATCGAGGGCGACCCGATCGCCTTCCTGAAGGGCCTTTCGGGCGATACGGAAGGCCAGGAGATCCTCGCCATCCTGGAAGAAGTGCTCAGTGCCGGTTTTGTCCATGTCGATGCCGGCACGCCGCAGGATCTCTATGTCTGGCCCTATTTCTTCGCCCTGCTGCTGGACAAGCTCGACGCCAGACAACGGGTCGAGCTGTTCAAGATCGTCACCGCCAGCGACTATGACGACATGAAGCAGTTCGGTGCCTACATTTTCTACCGCGTCGGCATCACGCCGACCGGACAATGGACGTTCTTCGTCGCCGGCGATTGAGTGGCTAAGCATGGTCTCTTGGAGACAGGAGCTTAGCCCGCCAACGCCTCGGAAAACTCCACCGCCCTACCCTGGCCCGGCGTGACGATCTCGCCTTCCCACATCACGCGCCGGCCGCGCACGATGGTGCCGACCGGCCAGCCGGTCACCTGCCTGCCGTCATAAGGCGTCCAGCCGGCCTTGGAGCCTTGCTGGGCGTTGGCGATGGTCTCGCGGCGCTTCAGATCGACGATGGTCAGATCGGCATCGTAGCCGGCGGCAATGCGGCCTTTCCTGGCGATGCCGAATATGCGTTGCGGGCCGTGGCTGGTCAGGTCGACAAAGCGCTGCAACGTCAGCCGGCCGGCGTTGACATGATCCAACATGATCGGCACCAAAGTCTGCACCCCGGTCATGCCGGACGGCGACGCCGGATAAGGCTTTGCCTTCTCGGCCAGCGTGTGCGGCGCATGGTCGGAGCCGAGCACATCAACGATGCCTTGCGCAACGCCGTACCAGACCCCGTCGCGATGGCGCGTGGCGCGCACCGGCGGGTTCATCTGGATCAGGGTGCCCAACTGCGCATAATCATCGGCGCTCAGCGTCAGATGATGCGGCGTCGCCTCGCAGGTCGCGACATCCTTGTGCTGTTCGAGGAAGCCTATCTCCTCGGCGGTCGAGATGTGCAGCACATGGATCCGGGCGCGGACCTGGCGCGCGATTCGCACAAGGCGCTCGGTGCAGCGCAACGCAGCGATCTCGTCGCGCCACACCGGATGTGAGGACGGATCGCCCGCGATGCGCTCGCCAAGCCGCTCGCGCAGCCGGAACTCGTCCTCGGAGTGAAAGGCGGCGCGGCGGCGTGTGTTCCTCAGGATCGAGGCAACGCCTTCGTCGTCCTCGACCAGCAGGTCGCCGGTGGACGAGCCCATGAAAACTTTTATGCCGGCCGCACCAGGCAGCCGCTCGAGATCGCCAGCGTCTTTTGCATTGTCGCGGGTCCCGCCGACCCAGAAGGCAAAGTCGCAATGCATGCGGCCGGTGGCACGCCGCACCTTGTCGGCAAGGGTTGCCTCACTGGTGGTCAGCGGATTGGTGTTCGGCATCTCGAAGACGGCGGTGACGCCGCCGAGCACCGCTGCCCGCGAGCCCGTCTCCAGATCTTCCTTGTGCTCCAGGCCCGGCTCGCGGAAATGCACCTGGCTGTCGACGACGCCCGGAACGATGTGCAGCCCACGGCAGTCGATCGTCTCATCGGCCGACGCCTCGCGGAGGTCGCCGATGGCAGCGATGCGCCCACCATTGATGCCGACGTCGCGAAAACCCTGGCCGTCGTGATTGACCACGGTGCCGCCTGTCAGGATGAGATCGTAGATGGGGGCCATACGGATCCGGTCTCTTGCGGGGGAAGTGCCAGCGGCTTACGTAATGGCCGATAGTTTTGCAAGATCAGGCTCGTTTTCCCACCATGCCCTTTGCCTCGCTCAGAGATCGCGCACTCGTTTCCGTGTCCGGGCCGGATGCCGAGCACTTTTTACAGAACATCCTGACCACCGACCTCGACGTGCTCGGCAGCAGCGAAGCAAAGCCCGGCGCGCTGCTAACGCCACAAGGCAAGATCCTTTTCGACTTCCTGATCTCGCGCGCCGACGAAAATGCTTTCCGACTTGAATGCCGTACCGAGACCGCCGATGATTTCATGCGACGGCTGACGCTCTACAAATTGCGCGCCAAAGTCGAAATTGCCAAGCTGGATCAGCCGGTTGTGGCCGTCGCATGGGGAAGCGATTCAACCACTTCGCAATTTGAATCAGCACCGTTTGCCGATGCGCGGTTTGTCGATACTGCCGTCAAGCGCTTCTACGGTGACACCGCAGATGGCGGCGACCTTGCCGCATGGCAAGCCTTTCGCATCGCCCATGGCATTGCCGAAAGCGGTGCGGACTACCAGCTCGGCGACGCTTTTCCGCATGACGTGTTGCTCGACGAGATCGGCGGTGTCGGCTTCAAGAAAGGCTGCTACGTCGGCCAGGAGGTCGTCTCGCGCATGCAGCATCGCGGCACTGCCAGGCGTCGGGTGTTGATTGTCTCGGCCGGACGCACCCTGCCCACTTCGCGCGCAGAGTTGACCGTGGAGGGGCGACCGGTCGGCACGCTTGGCTCGACCGCGGCCAGGACAGGCCTTGCCATTGCCCGCATCGACCGGGTCAAGGCAGCGCTCGACGCCGGCCTGCCGATCCTGGCGGAGGACGTCGCCGTGTCGCTCGCTATCCCGTCCTGGGCGAAATTCAGCTTTCCGCAGGAAGCCATCGGCGCGGAGGATGCCTGATGGCTGCCGATCGCGCCGGGGCGCCGCCGCGCGCCTGGCAGCGCATGCTGTCCGGCCGACGGCTCGATCTGCTCGATCCCTCGCCGCTCGACATCGAGATCTCCGATATTGCCCATGGCCTTGCCCGCGTCGCACGCTGGAACGGCCAGACCAGAGGCGAGCACGCCTTTTCTGTCGCCCAGCATTCGCTGCTGGTCGAAACGCTTGTCGGCGAGCTGATGCCGGATGCCGACGCCGACGCGCGGTTGGCGGCGCTGCTGCACGACGCGCCGGAATATGTCATCGGCGACATGATCTCGCCGTTCAAATCCGTGATGGGCGGCAGCTACAGGGATTGCGAGATCAGGCTGCAGCGCGCCATCCATCTGCGGTTTTCACTGCCGGCCGAACTCGACGCGGGACTGCGCAAGGAGATCAAGCGAGCGGATCAGATCGCCGCTTATTTCGAAGCAACGCTGCTTGCGGGTTTTTCGACGGCAGAGGCGACGGAGTTCTTCGGCAGGCCGCGCGGTTTCAATGCCGAGCGCTTCGACATCACGCCGCGCTCGGTGACCTGGGCGCAGAATGCCTTTCTCAAACGGTTTGCGGCGATCGAAAAGTCGCGACGCCAGACTGCCGTTCCAGCCGGCTGAAAACGGTAAATTAACCGGCAGGGACAACAGTGCCGTGGTTAACCATGGTCCATAGGCTTGCCTCATGCCCGTTGCCGGTATCAAGGCTGGTTCGTCCGTCCGCCGACGGAGGGCCAAAGGCGTTGGTCAGCCGCAACCTATTGAAGACGAGCTGCGCGAACAGAACGAGCGTTTTTCGGCAGCGGTCGAGAACATGTCGCATGGCCTGTGCATGTTCGATGCCGATGAACGGATGATCATCTGCAACAGGAACTACATCAGTATCTTTCGCCTCGACGCCGAAGTGGTGCGGCCCGGCATCCGGTTTTTCGACATCCTCCAGCACAGCGTGGATATCGGCATCGCCTCGCAAAGCGCTGAGCAACTCTATGCCATCCGCAAGCCCTATATCGACCAGGCAAAACCTTCCACCTATGAGGAAACGCTTGCAGACGGGCGTATCGTCAACATTTCGCACCGGCCGCTGGCGTCAGGCGGTTGGGTATCGATCTACGAGGACATCACCGAGCAACGGCGCGCCGAGCAGGAGTTGAAGGAGCAGCACCGCCGTTTCGACGCGGCACTTGCCAACATGTCGCAAGGCCTTTTGATGTACGATGCGGATGGCAAGCTGATCGTGCGCAACGAACGTTTCCTGGAACTTTATCATGTCAGGCCGGCCGACTTCCCGCTTGGCATGAGTCACCATGATGCGTTCAAGCGGCTGCTGGAACTGGGCATTTATACAAAGCTCGACCCCGACAGCGAAATCTCGCAAATCGAGGCCTGCCTGCGGGCGGGGAAAACACACGTAACGCATCGCCATCTCGCTGACGGCAGAACGCTGCTGGTTGCGCGCCGGCCGATGAGCGGCGGCGGCTGGGTCGCGACGTTCGACGACGTCACCGAGCGCAGGCGCGTGGAAGAGCGCATGACCCATCTTGCGCACCACGACACACTGACCAACCTGCCCAATCGCTCGATGCTTCGCGAACGGCTCGACCAAGCCCTGAGCGACACGAGAGACGGATCGCTGGCGATATTCTCGCTCGACCTCGATCACTTCAAGGCGGTCAACGACACTTGGGGCCATCCTTCCGGCGACTGGCTGCTGAAATGCGTGGCCGAACGGCTGCAACGGTGCCTGCGCAATGAAACGGACGTTGTCGCCCGCTTCGGCGGCGACGAATTCGTCATCATCCAGTTCAATCTCAAAAGCCCGGGCGACGCGGAAAAGTTGGCCAAACGCATCGTTGAGATCATCGGAAAGCCGTTTCGCGACAAAAGACACGACATGCGTGTCGGCATCAGTCTCGGCATCGCGCTGTTTCCGAATGACGGCAAGGACGCCGACACTTTGCTGAAAAATGCCGATATGGCGCTCTATCGGGCAAAGAGCGAAGGGCGCAACCTGTACCGCTTCTTCGAACCAGCCATGGACGCGATGGTGCGGGCACGCCGGGCGCTCGAAATCGATCTCAGGGCAGCGCTGTCGCGCCGGGAATTCGAGCTGGATTTCCAGCCGATCATGAACATCGCCTCCGGCGAAATCGTCGGTGCCGAAGCCTTGATGCGCTGGCGTTCGCCGGTGCGCGGCCTGGTACGGCCGGACGACTTCATTCCGGCCGCCGAGGAGACCGGGCTGATCGTGCCGCTTGGAGAATGGGCGCTGCGAAAAGCCTGCACGACCGCGGCAGGCTGGGCGGCTTGGCGCATCGCAGTCAATGTCTCCGCCGTGCAGATCAAAAGCGGTACCTTTGCCCGCAGCGTTATCTCGGCACTGGCGTTCTCGGGCGTGCCGGCCAACCGGCTTGAACTGGAAATCACCGAAACGGTGCTGATGGACGAGAGCGATCTGGTGCTCAAGACACTCAGGCAGCTACGCGATCTGGGCGTCCGCATCGCGCTGGACGATTTCGGCACCGGCTATTCGTCGCTGGGCTACCTCAGGCGCTTTCCCGTCGACAAGATCAAGATCGATCGCTCTTTCACCCGTGACATCGACAGTCGCGATACCGCGGCGATCGTGCGCACCATCATCGGGCTTGGCGCACAGCTGGGCATCACCGTCACCGCCGAAGGTGTCGAGACCGAAGCGCAGCTTGAATTCCTGCAAAAGGAGGGTTGTGTCGAGGCCCAGGGCTATTTGATCGGGGTGCCGTCAAAGGCGTCGGACATTAATCGGCTGCTGAAGTCGAGCGCGACGATCCGGCAGTCCGGCTAAGTGCGAAGCGCGGGCAACCGGCTCAGATCTCCTTGAGATGACGCTCGATCCGCGTGTTAACTCCTTGATAGGAGAAGGCGGCATTCAGGTGTGGCGAACCAGGAGGTTCCCAACGGGTCAGAGATGTCCGCTCAATGCCTCCACCATATCCTTGTTCGTCGCCACGGGAACGATCTCGAATTCGACCAGATCCGCCCATTCGATGACCCACCGCTGCAGGAGCGTGACGTCATCGGCCTCCACCAGCAGGAAGCAGCGGCTCATATCCGCTGCGATCCAGCTGTGGTGCACGAGAAGCGCGTCCGGCTTCAGGCGGCCCTGGTCGCGGAAACGGCGGTAGATCTCCTTGCGGTCGCAGCCGCGAAAATCCTCGGTTACGAAGAACAGCATCTTTTTCCCCTCAGTTCGGATATTATCGCCCCGGCCGGTCCAGCCGCTCCAGGAACCACTGCGTCAGCCGCACCCAGACCTCGTCTTTTTCGCCGGAGTCTTCCCAGCCGTGGTCGAGGTTGGGGTTGTCGTTGACCTCGATGACGAAGACGCCGTCCCTGGTTTCCTTGAGGTCGACGCCGTAGAGGCCGTCGCCAATGCAGCGCGCCGCGCTCACCGCCGTCTCGACGACATGGGCCGGTGCTTCCTTCAGGGTGAAGGTCTTGATGCCGCCCTGGTCGGGCTTGCCGTTGGCCTTATGATTGACGATCTGCCAATGTTTCTTGGCCATCAGATAATGGACGGCAAACAAGGGCTGGCCGCCGAGGACACCGACGCGCCAGTCATATTCCGTCGGAATGAATTTTTGCGCGATCAGGAGGTCGGAATCCTCCAGCCATTCGGTTGCGAGCGTCTTCAACTCTTCAAAGGTGCCGCATTTCTTGACGCCGCGCGAAAACGAGGAGTCCGGGATCTTCAGCACCAGCGGGAAGCCCAGCGTCTGTGCCGCAACGTCCAGGTCCGAGGTGCCGGCAATCATCACCGTCGGCGGCACCGGTACCTTGTTGTAGGTCATCAGCTCGTTGAGATAGACCTTGTTGGTGCAGCGGATCATCGACAGCGGATCGTCGATGACCGGCATGCCTTCCTGCTGGGCGCGGCGGGCAAAGCGGTAGGTGTGGTTGGAGATCGAAGTGGTCTCGCGGATGAACAGCGCGTCGTAGTTGGCGAGCTTGGCCAGATCCCGCTTGGTGATCGGCTCGATTTCGACACCCATCTTTTCAGCGATCTTGGCCCAGTGGCGCAGCGACGAAATCTCCGACGGCGGCAGTTCCTCATGCGGATCGACCAGCGTGGCGAAAGTGTAGCGCGCCGGCGTGCGGCCCTTGGTGTCGCGCCACTCGCGGTTGGTGTAGGTGTCCAGGCACTGGAGAAAGTGCGTTTCCTCGTCCTCGGTCATCCTGGCCAGGGGATGGAAGCCAATCTTGCGGATCGAGGCCCATTCGGCGCTGTCCCTGATGTGGAGCTCGAGCGCCGGGGCACGGAACCAGTCGAACAGAAGTTTTGCGAAGCGGTCCCAGATCCTGGATGGTCCGATGCCGAAGAAGATGCAGACCTTCTGCGGAAAAGCGCCGCCCAGGTCCTTGCGGCACTTGTTGAGTGCGAGTTCGAGTTCCGGCAACGCGTGCTCATAGAGCTTGCGTTCTGACAGGTCGATCATCGTTTCGACCGTCGGGATGACCTTATGGCCGCGCGAACCGGCAAGCAGCGACGCGTAATAGCCGCGGCTCTGGTAGCCATAATTGTTCGACAGGTTGATGACCTTCGGCCGCTGACCGCGAAACAGTGCCGGATGGGCAAGGTAGTCGCGATTGGTGATGATCTTGTGCGGCGTCGCCACCTGGTCGAGATCGTTCTGCCGGCCGGTAAGGATGACCCAGGTCATTGGCTGTCGCGCTTTCCGAGAGTGATGGCGGCGCGCAATCCGTCGCGGCCGAATTGCGCCATGTTCATGAAGATGCCGTAAGGCACGGGAATATTGGCAGCATCGAGGATCGTCTCCTGCCGCTCGTCCTCGACCCAGGGGTCGTGGATCAGGATATGATCGCCGTCGTCACCGATGGCCAATACCCAGTGCGGAACCTTCTTGCCGAACATCAGGAAGCCGCTGATCAGGACCAGCACCAGTTTTCCCTCTGCGATCGCGGTGCGAATGTCGTCAAGCCCGAATGAACGGTAATTCACCGGGATGCCGTAAAGTTCCGCGCGGCGGCGAAAGTCGACCTGCGCCAGCTCCATCACCCGGCGCTTGTCCTCGCTGCGCACCGACTGCAGGAACAGCGCGCCGTAGAAGGAGACATAGATCTCAGCAGCAAGCCCGCTCTCATAACCGGCGACGGCCAGCCCGAACGGTTCGCAGCCGCCCGGCCCCGACATCATGAAAACGGTCGTCGCCTCACGCCACAGCCGGATTTCCATCACTGGGTCCGGCACGAATCCGGGGCCGAAGTAAGCCATCGCCATCATCAGGCAGCATGGTCCGCAGGTGAATTCGCAAGTCTGCTGATAAAACGGCACTTCGGTGGCGACCGGAATGTCGCCGCGCAAGGTCTTTTCATAGCGCAGCGCCGTGGCGCCATCCTCGTAGTAGTCCGGTTCACGACCGATCTTGCGGTAGCCGCTCTGCTCGTAGATCTGGATCGCGCGCGGGTTGTCCTCGCGGACCTCCAAACGAAGCATCATGCGGCCGTGCTCGAAAGCGGCGGCCTCGGCCTCTTCCAGCAGCAGGCGGCCAACGCCACGGCCGCCGAAAAATGGACCGACGGCGATCGAATAGAGCCGCGCGACGCCGCTGCCCTTGCGAAACAGCACGACCGCATAGCCGGCGACGTGGCCATCGTTCTCGCCAACCAGCAGTTCGGCGGTGTCGCGTTCGATCAGTTGGCGAAAGGAGCGGCGAGAAATGCGGTCGCTCGAGAAAACAGCTTTTTCGATGGCGGCGAGGTCATCGACGTCGGACGCGCGGGCCTTGCGAATCTCGGCAGGCATGCGGGCTCAGAAAACCTCGATTGGGTTGTGGAAACGGCCCTAGTCTAAACATCGGTCACACCAGCCGAAGTGCCAGCATTCAGCAAGCGCTATCGCACCTCGATTAGGGCCGAATTGTGACAGTTTTCAAGGCAGGCAGGTCGCGCAAAGGCTTTGAAACGACCTTCGTGTTTCGGCATCGGCGCGGCTCCGGAAAAACGAGATCCTGCTCAGCTTTTCAAGCCCGCCAGAAGCTGGCCATAGGCGCTCTTGGCCACCGCAGCCAGCTGCTCGCGCGGCAGCGATCCGACGACGGCGCAGCCATAACCCTTGTCCAGCCAGTAGACGGCCTCAGGACCATTTTCCTCGGACCCATAGGTGCCCTTGGCCTTGGCCGCCGATTCGGCGATTACGAAGAGCGATATGCGCTCGCCCTTGTCGTCCTCGTAAAGCAGCATCGCGGCCTTGCCCTGGCCGGCAGGCAGCAGCCGGCCACCGACCAGTTGGAATCCCTGCGCCGTCAGATCTGGCGCGACGAGCTTCAAACCTACCTGGTTCGACAGCCAGTTCTGCAAATGATCCTTGTCGCTTGCCGGCACTTCCACAGCATGCCGCTTTTCAGCGGCATAGATGACGTGGGCGGCAATCGCCTCTTCGGCAAGCTGGTCCTCGGCCGTATTTTCCAGGCCGAGGCCGCCGACGCCGGCAAGATAGCCGCCAGCACCGCCAATCACCAGCATGGCGGCAGCGGCGGCCGCAAGCCACCAACGCGTGCGCGACGCCGCCGCTTTAACCACCGGCGCCTCGCCGAGCACCACTTTATTCAGCCGCACCGGGATTGGTTCGTCCAGCACGCCGTTAAAGGCCGCGCGCAACGCTGCCCGATCGGCGGCGTAGCGTGCGCTCTTGGCCTTCATCTCGGCATTGGCCTCGAGCCATGCCTCATAGGCCGTCCGCTCGTCGCCCGGCAACTCGCCATCGAGCGCCATGTGAATGTCGCGTTCGGAGAAATCGCGCCGGCTCATTTCTCGACGATCCTTATCGATCGGCGGCGCGCGGTATCATCCAGCAGCGCGCGCAGTTCCTCACGCCCGCGCGCGATGCGCGACATCAAGGTGCCGGCGGGAACCCCAAGGATGTTGGCGGCTTCGGCATAGGAAAACCCTTCGATGGCGACCATCACAAGTGCCGCGCGCCGGTCAGGGCTTATCGCCTGCAGCGCGTCGACGATCTCGCGCGAAGCGATGCTCTCGATCTGCTCGGCGGGTGCTGCCTGCGCCTCGCTTGCCTCGAGCGGCAGCATCGCCGCCTCGCCGCGCCGGTTCACCTTGCGCATCTGATCGATGAACAAATGATGCATGATCGTAAACAGCCACCTCCTGGGGCTTTCCCCTGTCTGCCAATTGTCGAGCCGCACGAGTGCCCGCTCGAGACAATCCTGGACGAGATCGTCGGCGGAATCGCGGTCGCGCAACAGTGAGCGTGCATAGCGGCGCAGACGCGGTATTTCGCCAAGGATTGCTGCCTTCTTTTCGTCCATGACCGCTGGTTCTGGAGCCCTGTCCGTGGTGATTGAACGCGCCTTCGCGGCGCGGCGCAAGCGGCCAGCGCGAAGCGGTCCGCCGCCCCGGTCACCCAAGCAACTGAATAACGCTGCCAGTGGCAGGTTTATTCCCGGCCGATCCCCACCTGAAGACCCCTCTACAAATTCCCCTTCGAGAGGTGCTGAACTTCAAATTGCAATCCGGCCTTTTCGACTGATACCGCAGCTGCGGTAAAGAACCATTGTACCTCGGCTGGCATAATAGACAACAATGCCACCGAAATCATAACGGGTCGCCCCACAGCATCCGGATGTTCTTTGTAGAATTGCCCTTCTAAAACGAAAACACAATATAGATTCAGTTTATTCTCTAGAAGCTCAAGATGATTTTCTACATCATCCCAATCGAGATCATCTACAATGCTGAGCAAATATTCACCATTTTTGCCTTTTGCGACAATATCCACGACGTCCGTATGCTGAACAGCCATCTGTCAATAGCCTTTTCCCGTGATCATAGACTCACACTAATTTACCTCCCTCGCGGCCCTTGTCAGCAGCCGCTGATAAAACAAGCCGATGCCGATGAGCACCGCGCCGAGGCCGATGAAGGACAGCGCCCGCAACACGCCTTCCAGTTCGGACATGTCGAAAATGAAGACTTTGAGCACGGCGACGGCGATCAGCGCCGCCGACGCTATGCGCAGCACCTGCGACTTCAGCCAGACACCGGCGGTGAGCAGCACCACGCCGATGACCAGCCACAGTGCCGAATAAGTATAGGTCTCGAGCTGGCCGAGGCCGCTCCACAGGCCGATGAACTCGCCCTTGAACAGCCGCCTGACCGACAGCGTCGCGTAGGCGAAGGCGAGCACCGCCGCCACTACCGCCAGCATGGCCGCATACCATTTCGGCCGCTTGTCGCGGGTATAGAGCGCCAGTGCGCCTGTCGCGACTGCCGGCAAGAGGTAGGCGAGCAACAGAAGGTTGAACACCGGAATGCTGCCGGTCGATTCGTCCGTCAGCAAGGGGTTCAGCGCCAGAAAATGCTGGAGGACGATGAACGCGACCGAGACCACGCCCGCTGCAATCGAGCCGTAGCGCAGCACCGAGCTTGGCGAGCGCATGTCAATGGCGACCAGGATGGCACCGGCACCGATGGCGATCAGCGTGTAGATCGCCTGTTCGGCAAGTGTCGCAGCAGCCGTATCGATGACGCCGCCATGCATGGCATGGCGCACCAGCATGGCAACGGCGAGCAGGGCAAACAGCGCGGCGCCGGCCTCCATTGCGAGGCGCGGTCGGCCGTTGGTGGTTCGGGCAAGCTGCCAGGCGGCAAAACCGAAAGCGAGCGCCGGCACGCCATATCCAAGCAGCAGCCAGTTGAACACCGGCGTCTTCGACAGGGACTCGGCACCGACGATGGTCGGGTCGAAGGCAGCGCGGCCGAGCACTGCAATCACCGCACCAACGGAAATCCAGCCAAGCACCGGATAGCTGCGCCAGCGCGTCGCCAGCGCCGGCACGACGGCGGCTGCTCCGAGCAGGATGGTTGTCCAGCCTGAACCGAAGGCCATGTGCAGCATCAGCAGGCCGGCAATCGCCGCGCCGCCGAGCGCGAAGGAGACGGCAGCGCCGCCGGTCAGCGGCGGCGCTTCGCCGCGCGCTATCCATTCGCCGCCGGCGACGAAGACGCCGACCAAAACGGCTGCGACCCCCGCATAAGCAAGGTCACGGTCGAGATTGCCGAAGGCAGACCAGAGCGCCAGCAGGATGACCAGTGGCGCGACAGCGCTCCAGGCCGCCCATGCGGCGGCGCGCAGCCAGCCAGCGGCCGCAAAACGGCGCGCTGCCCAAAAGCCGGCGCCGATGAAGACCAGGCCGAGCGCGATGCCGACCCTGAGCATCAAGGCATCGGACGCCACAACCGGCATGCCGTCGACGCCGAGAGCACCACCCGAAAAATCGGAAGCGATCGTGGTCGGCGGAATGATGCCGAGATAGACCAGTACCGTCGCCAGCCCGGCGGCGTGCAGCAGTGCAAGCGCCCGCGGCCGGTAGAGCGCCACCGCCACCAGGGCTGCGACAAGGGCGGCCCCCGGCAATGCACCGCGGATGGCGGCGAAGGCCGGATCGACAAACAGGGCCAGCGCCGAAAGGCCGACGAAGAAGCCCGGCGCGATCGACGGCCAGTCGAAGCCGCTGCCGGCGACCGCTTCGTCGCGGCGGCCAAGCCAGACGAAGGCGAGCACGGCCAGTGTCACCCCGTCGATAAAGAGGATGACGGCAAGGTTCGCCCCCGGCGCGTCGGTCATGTAGAAGATGGTCCAGATGCCCGTGGCGACGAAGGCTGCGGCCATCAAAAGCCTCCAGTCGCGGATGCGGGCAATGACGCAGGTGGCGGCGAGCACGATCGCCAGATAGCCGAACAGCGCCCACGGATTGGGCGCCTGCGAGGCGACCAGCAGCGGCGTCACCATGGCGCCGAGCAGGCCGACGCCGGCCAGCGCCTGACCGTGGACCAGGCTTGCCGCGATCGTCGCCACCCCGATGGCGCCGAGCAGCGTGAAAGCGAGCGTCGGGCCGATGAAGCCGTAAATACTGTACGCGGCGTAGACGGTACCGAACAGGATGAAAGCGCCGGCCGCCGTCAGGATCGCCGGGATATAGGCACCGGCGGCACCTTGCACCGGCACCCTGAAGCCGGTGCGCCGGATGAACTCGCCGCCGGCGACCAGCACCAGCCCGAGTGCCGCCGCCATGACAAGCCGCACGCGTGGCCCGAAAATGCCGGCCTCGATGGTGTAGCGGATCAGAAACAAGCCACCCAGCGCCAGCGCGATGCCGCCGACCCAGACCGCCCAGCGGGTACCGAGCGCCGTTTCGACGTCGGACTGGCGAGCTGCCTTCGCCGCTGCCGCCGGTTGCGCCGACTCCGGCGCGGACGGCGCCGTTCTATCGGCATCGGCCTCTGTAGCTGACACGACCGCTGCGGTCCGTGGCGATACGGCCATGTCGGCTGCGGCCGCAAGCGGGATTGCGGCATCCGCCGGTTTGCTGTCGTTTGCAGCCGGTTCCTTGGCTTGCGGCGGCAGCGCAGGCGTGCCCGAAAGCACAAGGCTGCGCAAGGCGCCAAGCTCGCGCTCGATCAGGCCGATGCGGCTCTGCTGGCGTGAAATGATGACGAACAGCGCGATGATGGCGACGAGGCCAATCAGGCTTTCAAACATGGCGGTTCCCCCAAACCAGGCCAGTTGTCACTGACATTCAATGTTCAGTGACATTCAAATGCGGCGGCCAAACGGCCGGTCCATTCAACGTGCCGCCAGATTGGCCGGAAAGATCGAGCATGTTTCGGTGCCGAAAGCCAGCAGCTTGCCGTTGGCGTCCTTCAGCGCCGCTTCCGAAACCGTCAGGGTGCGGCCCTTGTGCACCACTTTGCCCTCGCACACCACCTCGCCCGTCCTTGGCGTGATCGGACGCGTCAAATTCACTTTGAACTCGGCCTTCGCATAGGCCTCGCCCACCTGCGAAATGGTGCCAAGGCCGAGCGGCGAAACGTTTTCGGGATCAGGTTCAACTTCGCTCATCTGGTGGTTTCCCCGGTGGCGGTTTCCCCGGCGCTTGCCTTGCCGGATTCATGGCCGGGTGAATGATGCCTGCGCAAGGCGGCGAGAAACCCGGCGCGGGCGCCGGGAGGCTCGATGCCGCGCGGTTCGTAGACATGGCGGGTCAAAAAGAAGCCGGTCAGCCGGAAGGCGTCCTCGATCGCCGCCGGATCGGCGCGCAGCCCGGAGCCGCGCTGCAGGAAGGCAGGCAGCGCCAGCATCTTGTCGCGCCACGGCGCGCCCGCCGCCCGCGACACGGCGCGGCCGGATTTCGGCGAGACATAGGCAAGGTCCTGCCTGGTGCCGGTCGCCGCACACTGGCTGAGATCGAGGCCGAAACCGAGTTCGTCGAGTACCAGCAGCTCGAAGCGGGCCACCAGCTCGCCGGCGGCATCGGCATCGTCGAGATGAGCGATCATCACCGCAAGCGTCTCGTAAAGGCCGCCATGGGCGTCACGCTCAGGCAGAAGACGCAAATGCGCGGCCATCGTCTGCAGGCCGTAGACGGCAACGGCGCTGTCCATCAGCCGGGCGGCGTTCATCTCGATAGCCTCGACCTGGAAGGTGCCGAGATGCTCGTCGAGCCGCGCCCGCCACAACAGGTCGACGCGATTGCCGGGCTGCAAGACAGGCTGCTGTTTGCGCGAACGGCCGCCGCGCACGAGACCGAGATGGCGGCCATGCGCGCGCGTCATCACCTCGAGAATGGCGCTGGTTTCGCCATGCTTGCGGGTGCCGAGAATGATTCCCTCGTCGCGCCATTCCATGACGAGAGCTTGTCACCGGTTGGATGGCGAAATCAAGATGTGCGACGTATCCGCCGCCAAACCAAAACGGCCCGTAGCGTATCGCTACGGGGCGTTTTTTGCGAGATCGTCGTTTGATCAGAACGAGCGCTGGAAGCGGAAGATGCCGCCGATTGTGTCGGCATCGTCGGCATCGAAATTGTCGTAATAATCGACTTCGGCGGTGATCGTGTAACCAGGAACGATGGTGTAGGCGACATTGGCCGCAACGGCGAAGTCTTGGTCGTCGGTATAGGAGACCTGGGCGTTCAAAGACGTCTTCTTGTTGACGGCATAGCTGCCGCCGCCCCAGACGGCAAAGTTGCCAGTCCACGGCTTGTAGAAGTTCTTCGCGACGTTGTCGTCGCTGCCGTAGCCCGCCATCACGAACAGGGTCAGGTCAGTAATCGGCTTGACGTCGAGGCGAGCTTTGCCGGCCCATTCTTCTGACGTGCTGTTATAGGCGCCGACCGCAGTGATCGCACCCCAGTCGCCCTTGTATTTCACGCCGCCGACGACAAACGGAACGTAGCTGTCGATCGACTGGTCAGCGCCGGAGCCCGTTTCGACCGAGGCGACTGCCGTAAAGCCATTACCGCCGTCGAAATAGTAACTGATCAGGTTGGTGTCCTTGGTGCCGTAAGGAATGATAGTGTCCTGGACGACGTTGCCGGCGTAACCGATGAACGAATCATAGACAGTTTCATCCTTACCGACGCGGAAACCTCCAAGCTGGATCCAGGCGAAGTTCAGGGTAACCGCCTTGTTGTCCTGCACGCTGAAATCAACACCGCTCACGGTGTGTTTGGTGTTGCCGAAGTTGAAACGGGTCTCGGTATAGGTCTTCAACGTGCCGAACTCGGTCTCCTGGCCGGTCCACGTCTTCAGATTGAAGCGGGCATTCTTGTTCCAGGTCTGCTGCTCGTCACCGTCCAAAAGGTCATGTGTCGTCGCGCCATCGAAAACGCGGCCGGCGTCGCCGAAGCTGGCGTCATAGCGGACATAGCCGCCGATGCGCAGGCAGATTTCGGTGCTGGGGACGTAGTAGTAGCCGGCGCCGTAGACGTCGCAAATCTTGACGTATTCGGCGGGTTCCGGCTCGGCGACCACAACAGCGTCGGCGGCGCGCGCACCGGAGACCGCGACGAATGCCGCGGCTGAGCCGAGAAGAAGGCTCTTGATATTCATTTTCTGACCTCTCCAGTCAAAGTTAAAAATGGCTTTGGATTCATGGGTTGAACGGCTGAACGCCTCACCCACGTCGAAAAAGGCGCGCACCGCACCCCCTCTTCAGGCGGCGAACATACTCATCCGCATTCCAGTCTCAATGACGATTCCGAAAATAATCAATGTTTGTATAGCAGAATAAATTCATGTTGCACAAATATCACTTTATATTTCCTTCACATTTGCCCCCGGCACAAACGAGACACTGTCACAATTGTACAAAAATATACTTATGCCATTAGCCGGCAAACCGATACGAATCCGACATACATTCCTTCTACGTGTTCTTTTTTGGAATAGACTTCTAACGTTGGCAGCGAGGTCAAGGCGACTTCGCCATCGCTGCGTTCTGTGCGGCAAGAACGACTTCCGCCACCAGATCCCGTTTGAGCATTTCAATGGGAATACGTCCGGCGAGGCCGGGCGCGGGGCCGATCAGCCACGACCAGGCATGCCGTGGATCGGGCATCGCGGATAACACTTCCTTGATACCCGACGCCGGCCTGCCGTCGATGAACTGGGCCAGGGGAAATACATGTTTGCGGCCACCGGTGCGCAACGCAACGACCGTGCCGCTCCGCTGCCAGCGATGCAGGGTCGAGCGCGATATGTCGAGATTTTGCTGCAGGAACGTCGACCCGGCGACCCGACCGGCCCAGTCCTCGACCCGCATCGAGTCGAGGTCGCCCGTTCCGGCCAGGCGTTGGATGTCTGCCCCTTGGCCTTCGTGCGCCGTCGACAGATGCGTCCGGGCACGGCGTTCCGCAGCTTCGGCTGCCAATATCCGCACGAAACGCGACGCCATGCCGGGTAATCTTTCCTGCATGGTGTCGATCGCACTGATGTCGGTCGGCGCAAGCAAAGCCACGGCGGCGGCAACGGCGCCGGCGACCCTGCCCGCTGCAACGACCGCATCGCTGTTCGTCACCTTGCCTTGCCGCGCCAGCACGCGCTCGATCTCAACAGCGACGGCGCTTGCAAACTCGATCTGACGGATGGGGTCGATGCGATTCCAAGTCCCGGTCATGTCCTGATCTGGCTGTTTGCCTGCCGGATCCGGTTTGCTCGGAAGCGGGTCTTTCGCACAGCCTATAGGCAGGGTGTATGACGGAGAGACGACAAACGGGAACCACGCACGGTCGCAGTATCGGCAGGAGTTCCATTCGATCTACTGGCCGATTTTGCATGAAATATCGGAAATTTCTCAGAACCCGCTCAGGATTTCCCGTCGCGCCGGTACCAATAAGGAACGGGTCGACCGACGTGGTCGGCGCATAGCCTCCCGAATGATTCGGCGGCTGTTCAAGATGCAAGTCGACCGATCAGGCACCCCGGCGACCTCTGGGCCTGGAGCAACATTCCAGCTGTCATTGAGATACTGCCTATCATCGCGCTTTATGCGGTCTTCAGCGGCCCGCTTGGCGAAGAGCCGGGATGGCGCGGCTTTGCGACACCGCGTCTGCTAGCCAAGCATTCGGCGCTGGCCGGAAGTCTGATCCTCGGCGCTATCCGGGCGATCTGGCATTTTCCGCTCGGCCTGGTCGGCGATCTCAGCGTCTATGGCACAGTCAACGTTGTGCTAGCGGCAGTGGTATTTACCTGGCTCTATCAGAACACCGGTAGCGTGCTTCTCGCCATTCTGATGCATGTCACCCATCAGAACAGCGTACGCTTCCTGGGCAAGGTGTTCATCGACGCCGACCATGTGCAGCAGCAATGGATCGGTGTTGCGATCTGGGCGGTGGCTGCGGTCGCCATCGTTGCCGTCTACGGCACCGAGAGCTTCGCCCGCAGGTCGGCAACGCAGCTTGCTGGCGCCGTTTAATCACGGCGCCTCTGACGCAGAACATCTTGCCGACGGCGTGTCGCTGGCACTTGGGCAATCCTGAGGCGGCCAACAGGCCGCTCTGCGGATCGCCCAAACAGGCTCAGTGCGGAAATTCGAGCCCCATTTCACGGTAGCGCTCGGGATCGTCGCCCCAGTTCTCGCGCACCTTGACGAACAGGAAGAGGTGCACCTTCTGCTCGAGTATGCCTGCGATTTCCATGCGCGCGGCCTGGCCGATGGCGCGGATCGTCTCGCCCTTATGGCCGAGCACGATCTTCTTCTGGCTGTCACGCTCGACATAGATTGTCTGGTCGATGCGCACCGAGCCGTCCTTCTTCTCTTCCCATTTCTCGGTCTCGATGTGGGAGGAATAAGGCAGTTCCTGATGCAGCCTGAGATAGAGCTTTTCGCGGGTGATCTCGGCCGCGAGCTGGCGCATCGGCAGGTCGGAGATCTGGTCCTCCGGATAGTACCAGGGGCCGGCCGGCAAGGTCTCGGCGAGATAGTCGAGCAGGTCCTTGCAGCCGGACCCGGTCAGCGCCGAAACCATGAAGGTGCGCTTGAACGGCACCCTTTCGTTGGCTGCCGCCGACAATGCCAGCAACGTCTCGTGCTTGACCCGATCGACCTTGTTGAGGATCAACACCATCGGCTGTCGGACATCCTTCAGCCGCTCGAGGATGGCGTCGGCATCGCCCCGGATGCCGCGCTCGGCATCGATCAAGAGCAGCACGATATCGGCGTCCTTGGCACCGCCCCACGCTGTGGTCACCATCGCGGTGTCCAGCCGGCGCTTCGGCTTGAATATGCCCGGCGTGTCGACGAAGACGATCTGCGCGTTGTTGTGGGTGGCAATGCCGCGCACGATAGCGCGCGTGGTCTGCACCTTGTGCGTCACGATCGACACCTTGGCGCCGACCAATTGGTTGACCAGCGTCGATTTCCCCGCATTGGGCGCGCCGATCAGCGCGACGAAGCCGGAGCGGGTAGCGGGAGCTTCTGTTGCCGGAGCTTCGGTGGCGGTCATGCGGCACTCCCTTGATCGAGCCAGACGCCTTCCCGCTGCAGAAGTGCCGCGGCTGCAGCCTGCTCCGCCTCGCGCTTGGAGCGCCCGCTGCCGGTCGCCGGCGGATACGCGCCGACCTTGACACTGACGGTGAACAGCGGATCGTGGTCCGGTCCCTCGCGGCTGTCGATTATGTAAACCGGCACTGCGCCTGCCGCCTGATGCGCCCATTCCTGGAGTTCGGTTTTCGCATCGCGACGGGCGGCGTCAATGGCTTGCGAGCGCGGCTGCCAGTATTTGTGGATGAAGGCACGGGCCGCTTCCAACCCTCCGTCGAGATAGAGCACGGCGATCAGCGATTCCAATGCATCGGCGCGCAGATTGACGCGCTTGCGCCCGTCGAGGCCGCGTACGTCCGAACCGGCGCGAATAAGTTCCGGCAGGCCGATCTCCTCGGCAATTTCCGCCAGGGCTTCAGCGTTGACCAGAGCGTTCAATCTCAGCGACAGCTCACCCTCGGCGGCGTCGGGAAATGCCGCCAGCAGCATATCGGCAACGACAAGGCCGAGAACGCGGTCGCCCAGGAATTCGAAACGTTCGTAGTCGATGCCGGCGTGACTGCCGCGAGCGCTGGCATGGGTCAGCGCCCGCTGCAGGCGCTGATGGTCGCCAAAACTGTGGCCGGTGCGCTCCCTGAGCGCCTCGGCGAGCGCATCGGCGGTCAGCCGTTTCGTCGCCGCCATGGCCCTAATTGACGAAATGGAACAGGCGCGAGGCGCGCATCAGTGACGGCCATTTCCAGATTTCGAGCGGGCTGGCGCTGCCGCCGATCGAGAAGAAAATGAGGTTGGCGCGGCCGACCAAATTTTCGTCCGGCACGAAGCCGACGGTGAAGCGGCTGTCCGACGAGTTGTCGCGATTGTCGCCCATCATGAAATAATGACCGGGCGGCACCTTGAACTCTTTGGTATTGTCGCCGATCGAAGCCTGCGTCAGGTCGAGCGTGTCGTAGCTGACGCCGTTCGGCAGCGTCTCGCGATAGACATCGACCGGCCCGTTCTCCTCGGTGATGTCGTGGTTGTCGATCTGCCCGACCTTGACGCGCGGCACACCCACATCGTTGATGAAGAGCTGGCCATCCTTGACCTGGATCTTGTCGCCCGGCAGGCCGACGACGCGCTTGATATAGTCGACAGAAGGATCCGGCGGAAACTTGAACACCACCACGTCGCCGCGCTTCGGCTCTGAGCCCCAGATGCGGTCCGAAAAGATGTTCGGCCCGAACGGCAGTGAATAGCGGGAGAAGCCGTAGGACCACTTGGTGACGAAGAGATAGTCGCCTTCGAGCAAAGTCGGCCGCATCGACCCGGACGGGATCGAGAACGGCTGGAACAGGAGCGTGCGGATGACCAGCGCAAGCAGCAGGGCCTGGACTATGACGCTGACGGTTTCGCCAAGTCCGCCGGATTTCTTCTGGGTTTTTTCAGCCACGCTCATGTCGTCCTCGATTGTGCGTTGGATGGTATAGAGTCTCGGCGCGCGCTGGGCAACGTCATGCCGGTGGTCAGATGCAATCAATGTGGCGCTTCTTCGACCGGCAACGCTTCAATGATCACAAAGGCTTGAGCGAGCGGAAAATCATCGGTGATGGTGAGGTGGATCACCGCGCGGTGCCCTTCAGGCAGAATTTCGTCCAGCCGCGCTGCCGCCCCATTGGTCAGCGCCATGGTCGGCTTGCCGCTGGCCAGGTTGACGACCCCCATGTCGCGCCAGAACACACCCTGCGCCAGACCGGTACCCAATGCCTTGGCGCAGGCTTCCTTGGCAGCGAAACGCTTGGCGTAGGAGGCCGCACGCGCCGCGCGGTTTTCGGAGCGCGCCTGTTCGATCTCGGTGTAGATGCGCTGGATGAAGCGCTGGCCATGGCGTTCCAGCGACTTCTCGATGCGTCTGATGTCGATGAGGTCGCTGCCGATACCGATAATCATTCGGCAGGAACTTCCGGCCCGGTTTTTCCAGCCTTTGCGGCTCTTTCGGCCAGCCGCTTGCGGCGCTGCTCGTGGAAAGTGACCATGCCCCAGCGGGTGATGCCGTAAAACAGCAGGCCGAAAACCAGGCCGAGCGGTATTGCGCCGATCGTCATCGGCTTCAGCACCGGTCCCCACAATTGCGCAAAGGAAAGATTATGCAGCATGTCGCCGAGATGCGCGGGCGGGCCATGCGCCGGCAGGTGTTCATGCAGGATCAGCTTGCCGACCTCCCAGGAGGCGGCCCATAGCAGCGGAAAGGTCAGGGGGTTGCCGAAGACCGTGCCGAGTGCTGCCGCGACCAGATTGCCGGCGATCAGCCAGCACAGGATGGCAGCAATGATGAAGTGAAAGCCAAGCGGGAAAAACGACGCGAATACGCCCGCCGCAACACCGGCGGCCACGGCATGCGGCGTGGCCCTAAGCCGCAGGATGCGCTTGGAAAAATACCGCAGCGAGCGCGAGAACGAGCGGCGCGGCCACAAATAAGTACGCACCCGCTCGAAAAAACCATCAGGCTTGCGCCGTCGAAAAAGCACTCTGTTCCTGTTCCTAGTTCCGTCAATGGCTTCACGCCGGCTTCTCCAGCCGGGCGCGACAGCCCTATGCTGCGCTCTGCGGTCGCCGAAAAGCAACTACGACTTTGATATAGCGATGCGCTGGCCGAAGAACAACGAGGCCGAGGGCATCCGCTCGGTGGCCGGTCGCGCCAGCCTTGGGTATCGCCGTTCTGAACAGGGTATGATCGCGGCGAATTTAAGGAGCGTCGCTTAGGATCGATATTCGCTGACCTCGACGAGGTTGCCGTCCGGGTCACGAAAATAGACCGACATTATAGCGCCACGAGCGCCGGCACGCTCGACCGGGCCGACCTCTATCACCACACCATTGGCGGCGAGGTTGGCACATATCTCGGCGAGCGGCCGGGCAGCAATCAAGCAGAAATCTCCGGAGCCCGGCGCCTTGGCCTTCGGCTCGAAGGTACGCCCGACCTCATGCACATTGATCTTTTGCGTTCCAAACAGCAGCGCCGTTGGTCGATCCGGCTCGTCGAGGCGCTCGAAGCCAAGCACGCGCTGATAGAAGGCGCAGGTATCGTCCACCGAACGAACTGTCAGCACGAAATGATCGATGCCGGCAATCACGGCAGCGTCTCAGTCATATATTGCGGCTGCCCGGCTTGATCGCCGGTATGGCGGCGAGCTCGGGCGGCAGCATGTCGGCTGGATAGGCCGGAACTTCATATTCGGCGAGCGCGATCAGCGGCACGCCGACATCGGTCTTGCCGGCCGAGCGGTCGATGATGCATGCGGCGGCAACGACTTCGGCGCCAAGGCCGCGCAGGCAGTCGATGGTCTCGCGGATCGACAGGCCGGTGGTGACGATGTCCTCGACAATGACGACGCGCGATCCCTTGGCGATCTCGAAGCGGCGCAGCCTGAATTCGCCCCCTTCCCGCTCGACCCAGATCGCCGGCGCACCAAGATGGCGCGAGGTCTCATAGGCCGGGATCAGCCCGCCGATCGCCGGGCCGACGACGTAGTCGATCCTGCCGGGCACGCCAGTGCGGATCTTTTCGGCGAGCGCCTTGCACAAGCGCTCGGTCTTGTCGGCATGCATGAAAACGCGCGCCTTCTGCAGGAAGACCGGGCTGCGCAGGCCCGACGTCAGGATGAAATGCCCTTCGAGAACGGCGCCGGCCTCGCGGAAAATGCCCAGCACTTCATCGGTGTTCATCGTTCACTCCATGTCCATGGTGAATGGTGAATGGTAGTGAGAGCACCCTCTTCACTATTCACTATTCACTATTCACTATTCACTATTCACCCATTCACGCGCCTTGCATCGCTGACGCTCGAATTGTCCTTTAGCTGCGACAGCAGCCGGTTCAAGTGCTTGAGGTCCCACACTTCGAGATCGATCAGCATTTCGGTGAAATCGGGCGCGGTGCGCACCATCGACAGAGTGTGGATATTGGCGTCGTTGGATGCGACGACCTGTGCAATGTCGGCCAGCGAACCCGGCGCGTTGATGGCGGTGACCGAGACCCGCGCCGGGAACCGCTCCTTGGTACGCTCGTCAATATCCCAGCGCACGTCGATCCAGCGCTCGGGCTGGTCGTCAAAGGCCTGCAGCGCCGGCGACTGGATCGGATAGATGGTGATACCGGTTCCCGGCTGCACGATGCCGACGATGCGATCGCCTGGCACTGCCCCCTCCGGCGCGAAGCGCACCGGCAGATCGCCGCGCACACCGCGGATCGGCACCGCGTCGTCGCGCGGCTGGTTCTTGTCCTTGCGTGCGGCGCGGCCCGGAATCTGGAACAGCATGCCGGCGGCGTTGCGGATCTTCGACCAGCCCTCCTCGCGCTGCTTGGGCGCGACCAACGTGACACGCTCGTCCTTGTAGTCGGGAAACACCGCCTTCATGACATCGGTGGAGGCAAGTTCGCCTCGGCCGACCGCGGCCAGTACATCCTCGATGTCCTTGCGCGCCAGCCGGTGCAGCACCGGCTTCAGGCTTTCCTTGGTGAAGGTCTTGCCAGAGCGTTCGAAGGCGCGCTCCAGAATGCGGATACCGAGACCCGAATATTGCTTGCGAATGGCGTTCTTGGTGGCGCGGCGGATGGCCGAGCGTGCCTTGCCGGTAACGACCACCGATTCCCACGCCGCCGGCGGGACCTGCGCCTTCGAGCGGATGATCTCGACCTCGTCGCCGTTCTTCAGCTCCGTCATCAGCGGCATGATGCGGCCATTGACCTTGGCGCCGACGCAAGTGTCGCCGACGTCGGTGTGGACGGCATAGGCAAAGTCGATCGGCGTGGCGCCGCGCGGCAGCGCGATCAGCATGCCCTTCGGCGTGAAGCAGAATACCTGGTCCTGAAACAGTTCCAGCTTGGTGTTTTCGAGGAAGTCCTCGGGATTGTCGCCTTCGGCAAGCTGCTCGATGGTGCGCCGCAGCCAGGCATAGGCATTGGTTTCCTTCGAGATCGCATGGGCGGCACCATTCATCTTGCCGCCGGTATCCTTATAGATCGAATGAGCCGCGACGCCGTATTCGGCGATCTTGTTCATTTGATAGGTGCGGATCTGCAATTCGACGCGCTGGCGCGACGGGCCGACGATGGTGGTGTGGATCGAGCGGTAGTCGTTCTGCTTCGGCGTCGAGATGTAATCCTTGAAGCGGCCGGGCACCATCGACCAGGTGGTGTGGATGGCGCCGAGCGCGCGGTAACAGTCCTCGACCGTCTCGACAACGACGCGGAAGCCGAAAATGTCGGACAGCTGCTCGAACGACAGCGCCTTGGCCTCCATCTTGCGGAATACCGACCACGGCTTCTTCTGCCGGCTCTTGACCTCGGCCTTGATCGAATATTTGTCGAACAGCGTGGAGAGCGCTTTCTCGATCTCCGACAGCACGCCCTTGTTGCGCTCGAAGATTTCGGCCAGCCGTGCGGTGACGGCGCGGTAGGCTTCCGGATTGATGAAGCGGAAGGCAATCTCCTCCAGCTCCTCGCGCATGCCTTGCATGCCCATGCGGCCGGCCAGCGGCGCGTAGATGTCCATCGTCTCTTCGGCGATGCGCAGGCGCTTGGCTTCCGGCACATGGTCGAGCGTGCGCATATTGTGCAGGCGGTCGGCGAGCTTGACCAGAAGCACGCGCACGTCTTCCGAGATCGCCAGCAACAGCTTGCGCAGGTTCTCCGCCTGCTCGGCCTTCTTCGAGACGAGGTCGAGCTTCTTCAGCTTGGTCAGGCCCTCGACCAGCTTGCCCATTTCCGGGCCGAACAATTCGTCGATCTCGGCCCTGGTCGCCGTGGTGTCCTCGATCGTGTCGTGCAGCAAGGCAACGGCGATCGTCGCCTCGTCCATGTGCATTTCGGTGAGGATGGCGGCGACTTCGAGCGGATGCGAGAAATACGGGTCGCCGGAGGCGCGTTTCTGGTGGCCATGCTTCTGCATGGCGTAAACATAGGCCTTGTTGAGCAGCGCCTCGTTGACGTCAGGCTTGTAGCGCTGCACGCGCTCGACAAGCTCATACTGACGCATCATGGGCGGGATCTCGCAATGCTGAAATGAATTATGCGCCGCACTGGCGTACGGCGCATGTCATAGATAGCCACGAAACTGCCGACGCGAAAGTGTCGGCAGTTGTCGCTAAGATCAATAATCGTCGCTTTTTTCCGGCGGCACCAGGCCTTCGATGCCGGCCAACAGGTCTTCTTCGGTCATGCGATCGAAGGTGACGTTGTCCTCGGCGTCGTCGGCATCGGTGGCTGCAACGGCGCTGCCGGTCTGGTCGGCAATCGCCTCGCCATCGGCTTCCGGCTCATCGACCTCGACATGCTTCTGCAGCGAATGGATGAGATCTTCCTTGAGGTCATCCGGCGACAGCGTCTCTTCGGCGATTTCGCGGAGCGCAACGACCGGGTTCTTGTCGTTGTCGCGCGGTACGGTGATCTGCGCGCCCTGGCTGATCTGACGGGCGCGGTGGCCGGCCAGGAGCACCAGCTCGAAGCGGTTGTCGACCTTGTCGATGCAATCTTCAACGGTTACGCGGGCCATGAGTTGCCCCTTTCATGCCTGGATTTGATGGAAAACAGGCGCGGTCCATAACCCGAACGCCGCCAAAATACAAGCTTTTATGGCGGTGCGCAGCTCTGACGCGGGCCGCCTGCGACGACACAGCGCCGATCACAATTGCTTGCGGTGCGGCATGGTGCCTTGGATTGCCGTAAAACTGGCGTTATCTCGAACGATGAAGGCCAACAGGTCTATTATCAGACCGGCCGATAGTCGCCACCCATTTAGACGACCGCTTATTTCGAAAAAGGACATTTTCCATGTTCGATCCTCGTGAAAAAATCGCTCTCTTTATCGACGGTGCCAATCTCTACGCCACCTCGCGCGCGCTGGGCTTTGACATCGATTACCGCAAACTTCTGGCGAGCTTCCAGAAACGCGGCTATCTGCTGCGCGCTTATTACTACACCGCGCTGGTCGAGGATCAGGAATACTCCTCGATACGGCCGCTGATCGACTGGCTCGACTATAACGGCTTCAAGGTGGTGACCAAACCGGCCAAGGAATTCACCGACTCGACCGGCCGGCGCAAGATTAAGGGCAATATGGATATCGAGCTGACCGTCGATGCGCTCGAGCTTGCCGATGTCGTCGACCATTATGTCATCTTTTCGGGCGACGGCGATTTCCGCACGCTGGTCGAGGCGCTGCAGCGGCGCGGGCGCAAGGTGTCGATCGTCTCGACCATGGCTTCGCAGCCGCCGATGATCTCCGACGATCTGCGCCGCCAGGCCGACCATTTCATCGACTTGATGACGCTCAAGAATGAAGTCGGCCGCGATCCGTCGGAGCGGCCGGTGCGCCGGCCCGAACCGGCCGAAGTCGACGAGGAAGACTATTGACGGTCGTTGCCTTGACCGCGCCCCTGGTCGTCTCCCCCGAACCCGATCGCGATTGCCCGCTCTGCCCGCGGTTGCACGACTTCATCGCCGAGTGGCGGCGGCGCGAGCCGTCCTGGTTCAACGCGCCGGTGCCGACCTTTTTGCCGCCGGAAGGCGAGGATGCAGTGCGTCTGCTGATCGTCGGGCTGGCGCCGGGCCTGCGCGGGGCAAACCGGACGGGGCGTCCCTTCACCGGCGATTTTGCCGGCGACCTGCTCTACAACACGCTGATCGCGCACGGCTTTGCGCGCGGCGAATTCAAAGCGCGACCGGATGACGGGCTGGAGCTTGTCGGTACGGCGATTACCAATGCGGTGCGCTGCGTGCCGCCGGACAACAAGCCGGTTGGCGCCGAGATAGCGACCTGCCGGACGTTCCTGGTGCCGACGATCGCGCGATTTCCAAATCTGCGCGCTGTGCTGGCGCTTGGCTCGATCGCGCACCAGTCGACCGTGCGGGCGCTCGGCCAACGCGTTGCAGCCTATCCGTTCCGGCATGGTGGGCAGCAGCAGGCCAATGGCATCACGCTGTTTTCCAGCTATCATTGCTCGCGCTACAACACCAATACCGGCGTGTTGACGGAAGCGATGTTCGTCAACGTCTTCAGTCAGATAGAAGCTTTTCTGAAGACATAGAGTCGGGCGACGCCCGCCAGGGCACGAGCCCTAGATTCGGGCGATCGCGAACAACCAGGCCGGGAGATCCAGCAACCACAGAAACAGTGCAAGCTGCAGCGCGACGCGCAGGCGTTGGATGATCCGCCAATTGCTGGCCATGTCGGATTTGATGCGCAGCGCAAGCGCTCGGTGCATCCCGTCCAGGGTTGCGGGAGGGTGCTGATCGACGAAGTCCTGGAGCAGCTTCTCTGGATCGAAACGGAACGTATAGTTATAATACGGCCACACCATAATCGCGACCAGCAGCCCGATAAGAAAAAGCAATGTCAGCGCCAGCCAGTCCCAAGGCCCCACGCCATCCAGGAGCGCCCTGCCTCCGAGGAGAGAACTCGCGAACGCGGTTGCGAAGATCAGATTGCCGGCGCGCGTATTGAGACTTTCAACCACGCCCTGCTGGTGCTGGAGGCCACGCACCGCCTCCGCATAGACAAATGCCAGGCGGGGGTCGCCGCCGTCCGTCGCAGCAGGCGGGGCGTTGCTGTCATTGGTTGATGAAGGGCGCTCCGGCATCAAATGTACTTAGCACGGCGCCGCCTGCGATATGAATAGCCACATGGGGAACGCTTCGTCGCTCTGTCTTCGGGCCATCGAGGGTGTTTTGGTGGACAGGAATAGCGTCAATCCGACGCCGTCGCTTCAGGCGCTGCGGCAAACAATGCGGCCAGCGTCGCAGGTCCGCCCTGGAGAACATTCAGGTCGACGTCGCCGCTGATGCCGTCGACGCGGCCCCGGTTGTGATACTGCCAGTAGATCCAGTTGTCATGGCCCGGCCGCAGCGCCAGCGAACGCAGCCAGCGCGGGCGGCTGGCTAGCTGCCCGGCATAGGCTTGCGCCGCCTCGTCGGTCACATAGAGGATCGCCGTCTTGCCGAACGCCGCCTCGACCGGGCCGAGGAAGGCGGAGAGTTCGGCGCTCAGCTGTTCGGGAGTTGGCCGCTGCGGGCAATTGCCGCCGAACTCGATGTCTACCACCGGCGGCAGCAAAGGCTGATCGTGCGGCACCACCGAGATGAAGTTGCGTGCCTGATCGGCACCCGGTCTGCAGAAGGTGAAGAAATGATAGGCACCGACGGCAAGACCGGCGGCGCGGGCCGCGCGCAAATTGGCGGCGAAGGCATCGTCGACATGATCGCCGCCTTCCGTCGCCTTGATCACGGCGAAGGCGACATCGTCGGCGGCAACACGCCGCCAGTCGATCTGCCGCTGATGATGGGAGACGTCGATGCCCCTGACCGGATATTTGCCGCGATCCGGAGAAAACGTCTGGAAGTAGGTATAGCCGCCGGCCAGAACGAGGCCCGCCACGAGCAGACCGGCCGCGCCCCATAAGACGATCCGGTTTTTCAAACGAGACCTATCCCTTTTGGTCCGCCCTGCCCGCCGCTATGGCTCCGGGCGTTCGTCGCTCGAAAAGCCAAATCGCTGGCTTTTTTTCCGCTTCGCGGACCGCCCCTCACCCTCGCTCTTTCAGCAGCCGGCCCTTCTCGCGCGACCAGTCGCGCTGCTTTTCGGTCTCGCGCTTGTCGTGCAGCTTCTTGCCGCGGCCAACGGCGAGCAGCAGCTTGGCACGGCCTTGGTCGTTGAAGTAGATCTTCAGCGGCACCAGCGTCATGCCTTCGCGGTCGACGCTTTGCGCCAGCTTGGCCATCTCGCGCTTGTTGAGCAGCAGTTTGCGGCGGCGGCGCGGCTCATGGTTGAAGCGGTTGGCCTGCAGATACTCCGGCAAATAGGAGTTGATCAGCCAGATCTCGCCGCCCTCGACCGAGGCGTAGCTGTCCTGGATATTGGCCTGGCCCTGGCGCAGCGATTTCACTTCCGTACCGGTCAGCACCAGGCCGGCCTCGATCGTGTCGAGCACCTCATAGGAAAACCGCGCCTTGCGGTTTTCCGCAACGGTCTTGTTGTTGGGATCGGCTTTTCTGACTTGATTCATGATGCGGAGAGGTGGTGCCTCATCCTTAGTTTATCAAGCCGGCGTGCTTCATCGCCGCGTCGATCTTCTCGGCGGTCGACGGCTCGACCGTCATTAGCGGCGAGCGCAGCACATTCTCGACCTTGCCCAGCTTCGACAGCGCATATTTCGCGCCGGAAACGCCGGGCTCCATGAAAATCGCCTTGTGCAGCGGCAACAGACGGTCCTGCAGGTCGAGCGCCTTAGCGCAGTCACCGGAAAGCGTTGCCTCCTGGAATTCAGCGCAAAGCCTGGGTGCGACATTTGCCGTCACCGAAATACAGCCGACGCCGCCATGCGCGTTGAAGCCGAGCGCCGAGGCGTCTTCGCCGGAGAGCTGGATGAAATCCTTGCCGCAGGTGGCGCGCTGCTCCGAAACCCGCTCGACCTTGCCGGTGGCATCCTTGACGCCGACGATGTTCTTGAAGTCGTGCACCAATTGCCCCATTGTCTCCGGGCTCATGTCGACCACCGAGCGCGGTGGAATGTTGTAGATGATGATCGGCAGGCTGGTCGCCTTGGCGACGGCGGCGAAATGCGCATAGAGGCCGCGCTGCGTCGGTCTGTTGTAATAAGGCGTGACGACAAGGGCCGCGTCGGCGCCCGCCTTCTCGGCATACTGGACCAGGCCGAC
Source organism: Mesorhizobium sp. M0816 (assembly GCF_040320005.1). Lineage (NCBI taxonomy): Bacteria > Pseudomonadati > Pseudomonadota > Alphaproteobacteria > Hyphomicrobiales > Phyllobacteriaceae > Mesorhizobium > Mesorhizobium sp. M0816. The sequence goes on from NZ_JAMYOT010000005.1 coordinate 90,815, forward strand.
CGCCTCGTCGGTGTTGTTGGAGCCGGCGCCGGCGACGACCGGAACCCGGCCCTTGGCGACCTCAATGCAAACCTTGACGACTTGGCGGTGCTCGTCATGCGACAGCGTCGGCGACTCGCCGGTGGTGCCGACCGGGACCACGCCCGTCGTGCCTTCGGCGATCTGCCAGGCGATGAACGCGCGAAAGGCTTTCTCGTCGAAACGGCCGCTCTTTTCGAACGGTGTGACGAGCGCGGTCAGCGAGCCTCTTAGCATGTCGTCCAACTCCTTGGGACTAGCGCATGACCCCGAAAATCGCAGTCGATTTCGGAAAGGATCATGCGCCAAATTTAAATTGCTACAGCGTCCCTTGCGCGTCTGAGAAGACGCGCGGCGCTGTAGGTGTTTGTCGTGCGCGCCTTCTAGCCGAAAGCGAAGCGGCGCACCATAGTCTCGACATTGTTGCGCGGCAAGCATTGCGCCAGCAATTGCAATTCGAACGACCTCGATAAGGTTTTCTTTACGGGCCCTTCATCACATACGAATAGACTGCAGTTCATCTGTGCCCGTGGTAGCATCGAAGAATAGGAAATGACCAAATCCATGCCGACCAGGCGGCTTCATCTTTTCGCGCTTCTCGGCGCGATCGTTGTGCTGATCCCCGGCGCGGCGATCGGCGGCAGCGTCGATGGGCAGGTCACGTCGGCGATCCCGATGACGGAGCCGCAGAACGATGCACTGCAGCAGTCCCCTTCGCCATCCGCCAGCGTCGCGGCGCTGAAGAGCGGTCTCGATGCGCTGGCGGCAAACGACATTCAGCGCGCGCGCCAAGTGCGCGAAACGCTGCCGGCCAAATCGCTCGATCGGCACATCCTTGCCTGGGCGATTGCGCTCTATGGCGGCGACCAGGTGCCGAGCGGCGAAATCGCCGATGCCGCGAAGATGCTGCCGAACTGGCCGGGCACGATGGCCTTGCGCAAGAACAGCGAGCGCGCGCTCTATCGCGAGAACCCCGCGCCACAGGTCGTGGTGCGGGCGTTCGACGGCAGCCAGCCGCTGACCTTCGAGGGCGTGGTGATCCTTGCCCGCTCCTATGTAGCGCTGGGCGATACGAAGGCGGCGCGCTCGGTGCTGTCGCCATTCTGGCGCACCGAAAAGCTCGAAGCCACGGACGAGGCGGCGGTCATCCGCGAGTTCGGCGCGCTGATCCCGGCCGCCGACCATCGCTTCCGCATGGAGCGCATGTTTTATGCCGATCGGGTCGCTTCGGCGCTGCGCGTCGCCGGTCTCGCCGGCGCCCAGCAATTGGCCGATGCCTGGGCGGCAGTCACCAAAGGCGACAAGAACGCGGCCAAGCTGCTGAAGGCGGTGCCGGCAGCGCAGCGGGCGGCCGGCTATCTGTTTGCCGAAGCCGAATATCTGCGCAAGCAACAGAAATTTTCCGATGCCGCCGCGCTGGTGCTGAAGGCGCCGGGCGACCGCGACGCGCTGGTCGATCCGGACGCCTGGTGGGTCGAACGCCGGGTGCTGTCGCGCGAGCTGGTCGACCAGGGCGACATGAAGACCGCCTACAGAATAGTCGCCGCGCATGCCGCCGAAAGTCCCGCCAATGCTGCCGAGGCGGAATTCCATGCAGGCTGGTACGCGCTGCGCGGCCTCAACGACCCGAGCACCGCCGCCAAGCATTTTGCGCAAATCGCGGAGCTCGCCCAAGGGCCGATGTCGCTGTCGCGCGCCTATTACTGGCTCGGCCGTGCCGCCGAGGTCGGCGGTCCCGGCAGTGCCAAGGATTATTTCAGCCGCGCCGCCAGCTACGGCACGACCTTTTACGGCCAGCTCGCCGGCGAGCGTGTCGGCCAGCGGACCCTCAATATCGTCTACCCGCAGCCAAGTGCCGCCGACCGCCGGAATTTTGCCACCCGCGAGGCTGTCAGCGCCATCGAGCGGCTGCAGCAGGCTGGCTATGACCGCTATGCCGAAACCCTCTACCGCGACCTTGCCGGGCAGTTGAGCAGCCCCGGCGAACTGGCGCTGCTTGCGATGCTGGCGGAAAGACAAGGCAACCATTTCATGGCGCTGAAGGTCGGCAAGATCGCCGGCGCACGTGGCATCGACGTCGGCGCGCTGTCGCATCCGCTCGGCGTCATTCCCGACACCGCCAACATTTCCGGCTCGGGCAAGGCGCTGGCCTATGCGATTGCCCGCCAGGAAAGCGAGTTCAACATCGGCGCCGTCTCCAGCGCCGGCGCGCGAGGACTGCTGCAGCTGATGCCAGGCACGGCCAAGCAATTGGCGAAGAAGGCCGGCATGACATTTTCTCAGGCCCGGCTGACCACCGATGCCGGCTACAATGCGACGCTGGGCGCTGCCTTTCTCGGCGAGCAGCTCGGCCGCTTCGACGGCTCCTACGTGCTGACCTTCGCCGGCTACAATGCCGGTCCCGCCCGCGCCGCCCAGTGGGTGGCGAAATACGGCGACCCGCACGGCAAGGACGTCGATGCAGTCGTCGACTGGATCGAGCGGATTCCCTATACGGAAACAAGAAGTTACGTTCAGCGCGTGATGGAGAATTACGAGGTCTACAAGATGCGTATCTCCGGCAAGTACGATATTGTCGGAGATCTGGTGAACGGCCGGGGTTAGCCTTTCCTTCCCCCCTTGTGGGAGAAGGTGGCCGAGCGAAGCTCGGTCGGATGAGGGTGCTCCAGCTTGGTTCCGACAGCGCTCCGTCCAACACCCCCCAACCGTCTCGGCGCTAACGCGCCGATCCACCTTCTCCCACAAGGAGAGAAGGAAGAGCCCCCGATTTGACCGCCCCTGCCCTCGCCTGTAGCAGTCGCAACGATCTGACAGCAGCACGGAATCGAGTGTACATGCCAAACGACGAAGGCTTCTCCGATTTCTTCTACGCCGCGCCGGACGGGCTGTCCCTGCACGCCCGCATCTACGGCGAAGCGAATTCCGGCCGCTGGCCAGTCGTTTGCCTGCCCGGCCTGACCCGCAATTGCCGTGACTTTCACGAATTGGCGCTTTATCTGTCGGCGCAAGCGAAGCGCAACGTCGTCGCCTTCGACTATCGCGGGCGCGGGCAGTCCGCCTACGATGCCGATATCGGCCATTACAATATCGGCATCGAGGCGGGCGATATCCTTGCCGGGCTGGCGGCGCTGAACATCGAGAAGGCAGCCTTCATTGGGACGTCGCGCGGCGGACTGATCATCCATGTGCTCGGGGCGATGCGGCCGCCAGTGCTGAAGGCCATCGTCTTCAACGACATCGGCCCGGTGATCGAGTCGCAAGGTCTCGCCCATATCCGCTCCTATCTCGACCTCGCGCCCAGGCCGAAGACGTACGCAGAGGTGGTCCGCGGCCTGCGCAGCACCCATGGCGCGGATTTTGCGGCGCTGACCGATGCGGATTGGGAGCGGATGGCATCAGCCCTCTACCGCGAGACCGAGGAGGGATTTCTGCCCGATTTCGATCCGAAACTGGTCGAGACGCTGGCGGGGCTCGATCCCAGCCGGCCGCTGGCCGATCTTTGGCCACAGTTCGACGCGCTGGCGGCCATCCCGATGCTCGTCATACGCGGCGCGAATTCGAAGCTGCTGTCCGCCGAAACGCTCGAGCAGATGCGGACGCGCCATACCGATATCGAGACGATCACCGCCGACGGCCAGGGGCATGCACCGTTTTTGGAGTCCGGGATCCTGCCGGGCAGGATCGCTGGTTTTTTCGAACGGGCGGAGCGGCGGGGTGGTGGGAAGTAAAACTCAAGATCAAATAACCACCTTGAAAGCTTTACACGGACCCTATTTAGCGGTGACAGATTGTCGAAGTCGGTGCCCACGTTTCTTCCCTTCTCCCCCTGTGGGAGAAGGTGGATTGGCGCGTAGCGCCAAGACGGTTGAGGGGTGTTGGAAGAAATGAGGCGTTGGCGTTCCCTGGAACACCCCTCATCCGACCGAGCTGCGCTCGGCCACCTTCTCCCACAAGGGGAGAAGGGAGAGCCGTACGCGACCCAGATGGGCGACACTACCGGGATTTTGCTCTTTTCACCACGGTTTTCGGAGACTTTTCGCTCTTAGCCGGCTTATTCTTCTGCTCATCCATCGCTGAATGAGCAGACAAAGCGCTTGCGCCGCCACTGTCCGCGCCACTGCACCGCGGCGTCTCCAGCACAGTGACGCAGCCGTCGAGGTCGTTGGTGGCCAGATGGGCGTAGCGCATGGTCATCGACAGCGTCTGGTGACCGAGCCACATCTGTACGCGCCTGATGTCGATGCCGCCCTGGACGAGACGCGAAGCGCAAGTATGGCGCAATATATGCGGCACGACCTGATCGTCGGCGCCAAGCCCGACTTCGGCCTTAGCATCGTTCCAGATGGCACGAAACTGCGCCTGGCTGAGCTTGGTGAACGGGCCCTTGGGCCGGCGGCCCTCGGTCGCTGGCAGCTTGATCACCTCTTTTACCCGCTCGGTCATCGGAATGGTGCGGCTGCGGCCGGATTTGGTGATCCAGAAACTGACGCGGTGCTCCTGGATATCGTTCCAGATCAAACCCAGCGCTTCGCCGAGGCGGCAACCGGTGTCGACGAGAAAGACGGAAAGCCGATAAGCGTCCTCGCTGCGGCTCTTGATGGCAGCGAACAGCCGGGCCTCCTCGTCCCTTTCGAGGAAACGAATCCGTCCCGCCCGCTCCTTCTGGCGGCGGAACTCGGGCAGGCTGTGGATATCTCCCATCTTGTGAGCCTTGCGCAGCAGTTTGCTGAGGGCAGCCATCTTCCGATTGATGGTTGCGTTGCTGTTGCCGCGCTGGCGCAAGGTGCCGATAAGATTGTCGAGGGTGCTTTGGTCAAAGGCGCTGAAACGCTCCCCAAGGAGGATCTCGTCTATTTCGCCGATGAAGGAGCTGACATTGTATTTATGCCGCCCGTCATCCCAAAGTATGTCCCGGTATGCTGAAAAAAGTTCTCCGATCCTGTGCGACTTTACTTCTCGTATCTTGTTATAACTGTATTTTATCTTGGCAGTTTGAGAAGAAAACATCGAAAAATGATCAGAGGTTCCTCCCTCTTGAATCGCATCGTTCGTCATTATTCGCCACACCCCCGAGTGGATAGGCCTAGACCTACCTGCTTGGCGGTGCCCTTTCAAGAGTTTTAAGCGCTGCGGCCGATTTCATCCACCAGTGGCGGATCCCAACGACATCGTTCCACAACCCTGTTCAGCTACCGAACCCCCTTTTCCTTCTGTTTGCGACCAGTCGCGAAAACAAAAACAGCCCGGGCGTTAAAGCGCCCGGGCTGGATTTCACTTGCTTTAAGTCCAGCCCTTAGAACGAGCGCTGGAAGCGGAGGAAGCCGCCAACGGCGTTTTTCTTGTCGCCCGGGATGCCGGTCCAGTTGTATTCATAACCGGGCAGCGAGTCGCTATCGATGTGGTGGCTGTTATGAGCCCAGTCCACTTCGGCCGTGATCGTCATGCCGGGAACGATATCGTAGGCGATATTGGCCGCGACGCCAGCTTCCTTGGCTTCGTCATACGACGCCTGCAGGTTGAACGAGGTCTTCTCGTTGATGGTGTAGGTGCCACCACCCCAGACTGCCCAGTTACCGCCCCACTGCTTGTAGAAGTTGCGCGGGAGATTGTCGTCAGAGCCGTAGCCGGCCATCAGGAACAGCGACAGGTTCTGCATCGGCGTCACGTCGAGGCGAACCTTGCCGGCCCATTCTTCCAGGCTGCTGTCATAGGCAACAACACCGCTGATGGAACCCCAGCCCTGCGTGTACTTCACGCCGCCAACGATATACGGAACATAGCTGTCGACCGAGTCGTGACCGAGAGTGATGGCAGTATTGGCGCTGTTAAGGATAAAGCCTTCACCGGTTTCCAACGACGCCACGGCCGAGAAGCCGTTGCCGGCATCGAAGTAGTACTGGACGACATTGGTGTCGAAGCCGCCGTAGGGAACGATCGTATCCTGGATGACGTTGCCGGCGTAGCCGGTGAACGTGTTGAAGGCTGTTTCGTCCTTACCGACGCGAAGACCACCGAGCTGGATCCAGGCGAAATTCAGCGAAACGCCTCTGCTACCAAACCTGGAAAAGTGCTCGTCGAACCCAGGCACGGTTTGATAACCGGTTCCCCAGTTGAAGCGGGTCTCGGTGTAGGTCTTCAAGGTGCCCATCTCGGTTTCCTGGCCGGTGTAGGTCCTCAGTGTGAAGCGAGCCTGCTTGTAATAGCCGTCGTTGACGTTGTCTTCACCATCCAAGGCATCCGACAGGTCCTGGTACCTGGCGCCGTCGAACGAGCCAGCCTGGCCCACGGAGATGTCATAGCGGACATAGCCGCCGATGCGCAGGCAGATTTCGGTGCCGGGGATGTAGTAGTAGCCAGCGCCGTAGACGTCGCAGATCTTGACGTATTCAGCGGGTTCCGGCTCGGCGACGACGACGGCGTCGGCGGCGCGCGCACCGGAAACTGCGATCAGTGCCGCAGCGGAGCCGAGAAGAAGGCTCTTGATGTTCATTTTCTGACCTCCAGTCAAAAGTTAAAAAACGGGTCTGGGTATTCTTTGCTGAAGGACAGCGTTCCCTGCCCCATCCCCACTACCGAAAAAGATGCGCACCGCGCCGCTCCTTCAAACCCGACATTACCCATGAGACGGCGGCGTTCAACCACGATCGTACCGGCAAAAGGTTTGTGTTGGCGCTATACCCCAGCGTTGTTGCACAAATGACACGATTTGGCCTCACTCCGAAAGCTCCCGTTAACCAACAGCCCTTCGCAAGCCGTTGCAAACGGCGGATTCCGGCGATGGTCGGCCTGAAATGTGACCATGGCCCGAGTCGCGAACCAGGGAATTGCCGCAGAATCGCCACATCGCCGGGCGGCGCTTTGGCGAAGGGTCGATTTTTCAAGGATAATAGCGCCAGCTTGTTGATTGTGCCGGCGCTTTTCTTTATCCACCGGCGCAACGGAGAGGTGGCCGAGTGGTCGAAGGCGCTCCCCTGCTAAGGGAGTAGAGGTCAAAAGCTTCTCGTGGGTTCGAATCCCATCCTCTCCGCCACCCTACGCCCTGCGGGCTTCGGGTGGCAGGCCATCCTGCTTCGCGCTGCGCGCTTCGCAGGACAAGTCCAGCGAATCCCCTCTCCGCGCGATGCAGGATGCCCTCCGAAGCCGTAGCGAAGGAGGGCCGCAACCTCTTGGAACGCTTGCAAAATCGGGGTTGGCATATTCCTCCTTGCGAAGGAGGATGCACTCCAATGCGTTGGCGAGGGAGGGCCGGTTCGTGTGGTATGTATATCTGCTGGAAAGCAAGACTGCGGAAGGCGAGCGCTATATCGGTGTGACCTCGGACCTGAAGCGACGGATCGCTGAGCATAACGCCGGAAAATCCAGCCATACCTCCAAATTCCTGCCATGGCGGATCGTGACCTGCATCGCCTTCTCGAACCAAGCCAAGGCGACCTCATTCGAGCGTTATCTCAAATCCGGTTCCGGGCATGCTTTTGCCAGCAAACGCCTTTGGTGACCATCTGCCGCTCCTCACGTGATCGTGCAATAATCAGCGGTTTTCCCAAATAATAACGCAATCTCAGCTACTTACGACAGAAACACACGGTGCCAATTCCGCTCTTTCGTTCGATTCTGACTGGAGGTCAGAAAATGAACATCAAGAGCCTTCTTCTCGGCTCCGCTGCGGCACTGATCGCAGTTTCCGGTGCGCGCGCCGCCGACGCCGTCGTCGTCGCCGAGCCGGAACCCGCTGAATACGTCAAGATTTGCGACGTCTACGGCGCTGGCTATTTCTACATCCCCGGCACCGAAACCTGCCTGCGCATCGGCGGCTACGTCCGCTATGACATCGGCATCGGTGACGTCGGCTCATTCGACGGTGCAAAGACCACCGATCAGCAGGACGGCGACTCGCAGGATACTTACTACAAGCACGCCCGCTTCACGCTGAAGACCTGGACCGGCCAGGAAACCGAGCTCGGCACCTTGAAGACCTACACCGAGACGCGCTTCAACTGGGGTAACCACAACGATTACCTTGATGACAACTTCAATGGCGGTACGAGCGTTTCGCTGAACTTTGCCTGGGTCCAGCTCGGTGGTCTGCGCGTCGGCAAGGACGAATCGGCCTTTGATACCTTCATCGGCTACGCCGGCAACGTCATCCAGGATACGCTGGTCCCCTACGGCGGCTTCGACACCAATGTCGTCCAGTATTACTTCGATGCCGGAAACGGCTTCTCGGCCGTGGCTTCGTTGGAAACCGGTTCGGGCAGTGCCGCCGCTGATCCTGGCATTTTCCAAGACAGCAACAGCGGCAATGATTCCATCGACAGCTATGTCCCCTATGTCGTCGGCGGTATCAAATACACGCAGGGCTGGGGCTCGATCACCGGTGTCGCCGCCTATGACAGCACCTGGGAAGAGTGGGCCGGCAAGGTTCGCGTCGACGTTACGCCGATACAGAACCTGACACTGTTCATCATGGCCGGCTACGGCTCTGACGACAACATCGACCGCAACTTCTACAAGCAGTGGGGCGGCAACTGGGCAGTCTGGGGTGGTGGCACTTACACCATAAACGAGAAGACCTCGTTCAACCTCCAGGCGTCGGCTGACGATGACAAAAACTACGGCGTCGCCGCGAACATTGCCTACGATATCGTTCCCGGTCTCACGATCACTGCCGAAGTCGATTGGGCCCGCGACGGTCAGTTTGACAAAGCCTACGATCGCAACTGGACCAATGCCGACGACAAGGACAGCGTCGGCGGCATGCTCCGCTTCCAGCGCTCATTCTAACAGTCCGAGCTAGATTGAGATTGAACCCGGCGGGCAACCGCCGGGTTTTTCGTATCGGCGCGACGCAGCTGTCAACTCTCGATGCATAATGCAGGCTGCTGCTGAGCAGCCGATCGCAGGGCTGGTCGAATGCAATGCTCGCTCCGCACGCTTGTTCGTGCAAAAGAAAAACTTGGGCCGATCTGAAGAGCTGGCCTACCGGATCAATGTATCTCGACAGCAAGTCACGATCGACCTCGGCCGATCGGGCGCATCCTACTTGTTCAAATTTCAGCCAGATCGCCCAAGGCGTCAATCAGCGGCTGAATTGCGCTCTCATACTTTTTCCAGCGTTTGACGGATGAACTATAGATCGGCTGCCGGACCTGCCAGCGGCTCGGGGTATTGACCGATCCGCTCCTCTCGAAAAAGCGCAGGCACGAATCGTCCCAAGGCAAGCCGAGATGATCGATGAGACCGCGCGATTGCGTCTCCTGATCCGCAACCAGCGTCTCATAGCGGCTTTCGAAAATACGTCCGGGAAAGACCTTGTCCCAGTGCCGCATCAAGCGATCATATTCGCGGTAGTACAACCCGAGTGTCTCAAGGTCGGCGTTGTAGCCGTGGTCCTTGGTGAAATGCAAGACGAAGCAGGAGACGCAATTGTCGATGGCATCGCGCCGGCAATGAATGATGCGTGCGTTGGGAAAGAGAATTCCAATCACGCCGATAAACTCGAAGTTGTGCGGCATCTTGTCGACGATGCGGGGCGCGGCAGGCGCGTGCTGACGCAGATAGGACAGGTATTCTTCGGCCAGCGCCCTCGACTGATCCCTCGTCATCGACATAATCGAACTGCGCAGGTCCTCATCCGACAGTATTCTAAAGCCCATCGAGTTCGCGATTCGCCGCAGCTTCGTAAGCTCCCCGGCGCCATGGACATCCGGATGGCTCGCGCAGATCTGCTCGGTCAGCGTCGTCCCCGACCGGGGCATGCCCAGCACAAACACAGGCACTTCAGACGGACTGCCGTGGCCAGCCTTGGCTTCCAATAGTGATGGGCTGAATATCTCGATCATGGAATCGACGCTTCGGCGGTAGTACTCCAGGTCGAAATCGTGACCAGCGGCCTTTTTCGCCCTCTTGAAGTGATCTATCGCCTCTTCATAGCGTTGAAGGTCGTTCAGCACTTTTCCTGCCGCGTGGTGGAGCTGCGATGCAGCAACGGGTTCGAGCCTGGGATTGGAGAGTTCGCGCAGGATAGAGTCGAGCTCGGCAGGTTTTTCGATGAACTTTTGCGTGTCGACCAGGTAATTGTAGGCTGCCCCAACATCGACGCGACGTTCTATTGCCTGATCGAGATAGGCTCTGGCTTCGTCCATGCGGCCGAGGCTGGTGAGCGCACCAGCCAGACCAATCCGGACCATGGGATGGTCGCCGTTGATCTTTAGCGCCTTCTCGTAAAGGGGCAAAGCCATCTCGGCCTTGTCGAAGTTGACGTAGGCACGCGCTAGTCCGCAAAGCGCTTCCACCAGATCGGGTTTCAATTCGCAGGCGCGCTGCAGGTGCCTGATCGCAAGCAAGCTGTCGCCAAGCTTCAGACCGGCCTCTCCCAGGCTAAGGTGGAAATATGGATTCTGAGGCGTCTGGCTTACTGCCCGCGCAAAATATTTGAGAGCCAACTCGTCGTCGATACCGAGCCCCAACGTGCCGAGGATGTAGAGCGAAAGCGGGTGATTGGGCGTGCGGGCGAGAACGCGATGGCATAATTCCTCCGCCTCCGGGAGCCGCTTGGCTTGCTGAAGTTCGAGCGCCTGTCGCAGCAGCATGTCGTCAGCTTGCGCGCGCGAGGGCGATTTCACTTTCGACGGCTGCACTTTCGGCGCCGAACGGGACTTTATGTGTTTGGACCAAGCGGGCGGCAGTCGGTTGCTCATCATGTCTCGCTAGCAAAATGGTCCGGGAGAATCCAGCCTGGCCTGAAGGGCTGGCCTATCCTGTCGGGCGCCCTCCTTGTTCAAAGTTCGGCTAGGTCGCCCAAGGCGTCGATCAGCGGCTGGATCTTGCCCTCATAATTTTTCCAGTGCTTGACAGATGACCTGTAGATCGGCTGCCGGACTTGCCAGCGACTGGCCGTGTTGACCGAACCGTCATTCTCGAAGAAGCGCAGGCAGGCATCGTCCCAGGGCAATCCAAGATGATCGATCAGACGGCGCGATTGTGCCTCCTGATCCGCAACCAGCGTCTCGTAGCGACTTTCGAAGATGCGTCCCGGAAAAACCTTGTCCCAATGTCGCATCAGGCGATCATATTCACGATAATACAGCCCGAGCGTCTGCAGGTCGGTGATGTAGCTGTGTCCCTTGGAGAAATTCAGGAAAAAGCATGAGAGGCAATTGTCGATGGCGTCGCGGCGACAGTGAATAATCCGCGCGTTGGGGAAAAGAAGGCCTATGAGGCCTATCAGTTCGAAATTCTGGGGCATCTTGTCGACTATGCGAAGTGCGGTCGGCGCACGCTCACGAAGGTAGGACAGGTGCCCCTCGGTCAGCATCTTGGCTAGGTCGGGGGTGATCGGCACGATCGATTGGCCCAAACCCTGTGCCGAAAGCCTCGTAAGGCCGACAGCATTTGCGGTTCGTCTTAGCTTGCTAAGTTCTCCTGCGCCGTGAACATCCGGGTGGCTCGCGCAAATCTGCTCGGTCAGGGTGGTCCCCGAGCGGGGCATGCCCAATACAAACACGGGCACTTCCGATGGGCTTCCATAAGCCGCCTTGGCAGCCAACATATCCGGGTTGAAGAACTCGATCGTGGAGTCGACCCAGCGGCGATAGGTTTCCAGATCGAACTTATAGCCGGCGACCTGTTTGGCTTTCTTGAAATGATCTATCGCGTCGTCATAGCGCTTAAGGTCGTTCAGCACCTTGCCGGCAGCGTGATGAAGTGTCATCGCACTGTCCGGATCAAGCTTTGGGTTGCCAAGCTCGCGCAAGATGGACTTAAGTTCCGCCGGCTCTTCAGTGAATTTGCGCGTGCGCACAAGCTCATTATAGGCGGCGGGCATGGCGATGCGACGTTCGATCGCCTCTTTCAGATAGATTTCGGCTTCGTCCATGCGGCCGAGACCGATGAGTGCGCTGGCCAATCCCGCCCGAACGCGAGGATGATCGCGGTTGATCTTGAGCGCTCTCTCGTAAAGCGGCAGAGCCATGTCAGCCTTGTCGAATTCGACGTAAGCGCGTCCCAACGCGCAAAGCGCTTCCAGCAAATCCGGCTTCAACTTCAAGGCCTGCTGGATATGGGTGATTGCGGGCGAATATTCGCTGACCTTCAGATAGGTTTCACCCAGACTAAGGTGGTAATAGGGGTTTCGAGGCTCCTCGCCGACGGCTCGCGCCAAATATCGCAATGCAATTTCATCGTCGAGCCCGATGAATAGCGTGCCCATAATATACAATGCCAAGGGATGGTTGGGCGTGCGCTCCAGCACGCGACGGCACAGTTCCTTAGCCTCGGCCAACCGCTTGGCCTGCTGAAAGTCATACGCCTGTTTCAGCAGCATGTCGTCAGCCTGCGCCCGCGACAATGGTTTGGCTTTCGGCGGTTCCACTTTCGGCGCCGAGCGGGACTTTATATGTTTGGACCAGGCGGGCGGCAGTCGGTTGCTCATCATGTCTCGCTAGCAAAATGATCCGGGAGAATCCAGCCTGACGTGCCCGCCTGCCGCGGAACTTGCGCAGGCCAAGCTGGCAGGCTAGCAAGAAGGCCCCTTTTCGAACGAGCCTTTGCCATGCGCCCTCCCCTTACGCCGCTCATCGACGCGCTTCCCTCCACGGTGCCGTTTGTCGGCCCTGAGGCGCAGGAGCGTGATCGCGGCCGCGCCTTTCGCGCCCGCATCGGCGCCAATGAGAGCAGCTTTGGCCCTTCGCCGCGCGTCGTTGCCCGCATGGCCGAGATTGCCGGCGACATGTGGATGTATTGCGACCCCGATAATCACGATTTGAAGGTAGCCGTGGCCAGGCATCTCGGCGTCGGCGCCGAAAACGTCGTCGTCGGCGAAGGCATAGACGGGCTGCTCAGCCTGGTTGCGCGCATGTATGTGGCGCCGGGCGATGCGGTGGTGACCTCGCGCGGCGCCTATCCGACCTTCAACTTTCATGTTGCCGGCGTCGGCGGCCGGCTGGTCGCAGTGCCCTACGAGAACGATCGGGAAAACCTCGACGGCCTGCTGGCGGCAGTGGCCAGGGAAAAGGCGCCACTGGTCTACCTGTCCAATCCGGACAATCCGATGGGCAGCTGGTGGGAAGCCGCCGAGCTCAGCCGCTTCATCGAAGCCTTGCCGGAAACCACAATGCTGGTGCTCGACGAAGCCTATGGCGAATTAGGGCCAGCCTCAGCGCTGCCGCCGATCGATGTGGCGCGGCCGAACGTCATTCATATGCGCACCTTCTCCAAGGCCTATGGGCTGGCCGGCATACGCTGCGGCTATGCGGTGGCCGAGGCCCAGGTGATTCGGGACTTCGAGAAGATCCGCAACCACTATGGCGTCAGCCGCATGGCGCAGATCGCCGGTGTCGAGGCGCTTGCCGATCAGGCCTGGCTGGATAGCGTGGTGGCGCGGGTCGCCGCCGGCCGCCGGCGTATCGCCGCAATAGCCGAAGCGAACGGGCTGAAGCCGCTGCCTTCGGCGACCAATTTCGTCACCATCGACTGCGGCCGCGACGGCGCTTTCGCACTGAAAGTGCTGCAGACGCTGTTATCACGCGACGTCTTCATCCGCAAGCCGATGGTGCCGGTTCTCGACCGCTGCATCCGGGTCAGTGTCGGCCTCGACCACGAGCTCGACATCTTTGCCGAGGAACTGCCTGGCGCACTGGCGGCAGCGCGGGGGAACTGAAGAGCGCAACGCCGGGATTCCAGTGCTGCCCGCTATTTCTCCCCGAGCAGGCGCATGACGCACTTCAAGGCGTCCGATAATTCGGCAGCCGCGTCATCGGCGAGGCCGGCCGTCAGCCGGGCGAGGTCGCGATCCGCCGCAGCGTGAAGCCTGGCGAGCTCAGCACTTCCGCGAGCGGTCAGCGACAGGATACGTCTGCGCCGATCGGCTGCGTCAGAGCGTGTCTCGGTCAGGCCAGCGGCGGCGAACCTCCTCAGGACGCGTGTGACATAGGCCGGATCGAGCCGGAGTTCGGCAGCGATTTCGGAGGCCGCCGGCCGGAGATCGAGGTGGAACGCCCGTGCAAGAAACCCTGCCTCACCGCCGCTATTGGCGACAGCGCGGGATCGGCCGCCCAATTCGAACAGCAGCCGCGCCTCGCCCAGCGTATAGGCGCTGTGCGTCAAGGTCAGGTCGAGCAGCCCGATCAGGCGCGTGTAGAAGCGATTGAAGCCACGTATCTCCGCGACAAGGGCATTCCGATCGGCCGGCATGTCGACCTCCTTCGGACGGACCGCTCCGTCAGGGCCATGATCGCCTATTATTTGACTTAGTCAATCATCGGTGGAGGCGCCACCCATCTCGCAGTGCGAAATCTGGCGGATAGCGACCGGAGAGAAACCTTCGATGCACGTTGCGCGGTTGAATTTGCGCGGCGATGCGCCAGACTCGACTCAAAGGATGGAGAGCGCGATGACCGATCGTACGGTGCAGGTACGCATATACGGCAAGGTGCAAGGCGTCAGCTACCGGGTTTGGGTGCGGCGCGAGGCGTCGGCGCTTGGCCTTGCCGGGTGGGTGCGCAACGAAGTTGACGGCTCGGTGACAGCCTTGATTGCAGGAACCGGGGCGGCGGTCTCGACGATGATCGAACGGTTTTGGCAAGGGCCGCCAGGGGCAGCGGTTTCAAAGGTCGATGTCGAAGAGATCGAGGCTCGCGACACGTCGGCCGATTTCAGGATTGTTGCCTAGCAAGGCATGGTCCTGCTCATTCGCTTCCATCGCACAAAATTCTCCAGGGTGCAGATAGAGCAAATCTGAAGCCATTGCCCTGCCCGGACATGCCTCGGTTCTTGAATTAATTGAACGTTTGTTTTATTGTCCGCGAAAAGGCGGCTTGTCATGGCGCGTACGACCGGTTCCGACGGAGAGAAGACCGAAGCTGCGGTCCGCGAGGCGGCGGTCAGCCTGATTGCGCGTCTTGGCTACGAGGCGATGTCGATGCGCCAACTGGCGGCCGAGGTCGGCGTCCAGGCAGCGGCGCTGTACCGCTACTTCCCGACCAAGCAGGACCTTCTGTTCATGCTGATGCGTGAGCATATGGAAGGCTTGATCGAGGCGTGGCGCGCAACACGCCCTGTCGGCGCCGATCCGGCAGCGCGGCTTGCCGCTTATGTCGAAAACCACATCGCTTTCCATATCGAACGCCGCCACTCCACCCATGTCTCGAACATGGAGCTGCGCAGCCTGTCGCATGAAAAACTCACGCAGATCCTGCGCATGCGCACGGCCTACGAGAAGGAGCTGCGCGCCATCCTGCGCGACGGCGTCGAAGGGGGGTTATTCAGCATCGAAGACACCGGGCTCACCGCCATGGCGCTGATCCAGATGATGACCGGCGTCATCGTCTGGTTCCGGCCGGGCGAACGGCTGTCGATCGCCGAAGTCACCGCTACATATCTAGCAATGACAATGCGCCTTGTTGGAGCAAAGAGCGATGGCGCGAGGACGAGCCACGGCGCCGTGCGTCCATTCGAGCGCGCAACGGACGCTGCAGCACTTTGATTTCGCGCATGATCCCGATTTTCGCGGTCGTGCGCCGGGAGGAACGGCATGTACACGCATACGCTCAACTTCGGGCTTGACGAAGACATCGAGGCGCTGCGCGACCTGGTGCGGCGCTTCGCCCAGGAAAAGATCGCACCGATCGCCGCCGAGATCGACCGCTCGAACGAATTCCCGGCACATCTGTGGGCGGAGCTCGGCGGGCTCGGCCTGCTCGGCATCACCGCCGATCCCGATTTCGGCGGCAGCGGCATGGGCTACCTCGCCCATGTCGTGGCGATGGAGGAGATTTCGCGCGCCTCGGCCTCGGTCGGCCTCTCCTACGGCGCCCATTCCAACCTCTGCGTCAACCAGATCAACCGCTGGGCGACGCAGGCGCAGAAGGAAAAATATCTGCCTTCGCTCTGCAGCGGCGAGAAGGTCGGCGCACTGGCGATGTCGGAATCGGGAGCCGGCTCCGATGTGGTGTCGCTGCGCCTGCGCGCCGAAAAGCGCAATGATCGCTATGTGCTCAATGGCACCAAAATGTGGATCACCAACGGGCCGGATGCCGAGACGCTGGTCGTCTACGCCAGGACCGATCCGGAACTCCATTCGCGCGGCATCACCGCTTTCATCGTCGAAAAAGCCTTTGCCGGTTTTTCCGTGGCGCAAAAGCTCGACAAGCTCGGCATGCGCGGCTCGAACACCGGCGAGCTGGTGTTCGAGAATGTCGAAGTGCCGTTCGACAATGTGCTGCACGAGGAAGGGCGCGGCGTCGAGGTGCTGATGTCGGGCCTCGACTACGAACGCGCCGTGCTGGCCGGCGGGCCGGTCGGGCTGATGGCAGCGTGCCTCGACGTGGCGATACCTTACGTGCATGAACGCAGGCAGTTCGGTCAGCCGATCGGCGAATTCCAGCTGGTGCAAGGCAAGCTCGCCGACATGTATGCGACGATGAACGCGGCGCGCGCCTACGTCTATGCCGTGGCCGCCGCTTGCGATCGCGGTGAGACGGCCCGCAAGGATGCTGCCGGCTGTATTCTCTTCGCCGCCGAAAAGGCAACGCTGATGGCGCTCGACGCCATCCAGCTTTTGGGCGGCAACGGCTACATCAACGACTACCCGACCGGCCGGCTTTTGCGCGACGCCAAGCTCTACGAGATCGGCGCCGGCACCAGCGAAATCCGTCGCTGGCTGATCGGGCGGGAAATCATGGTGGAGGGCGCCTGATGGCGTCTTTTTGAGATTTTGCCAGAAGCCGCACGATGTGGCACACTTCGGCATATGTGCCACAACACAGGCGAGACGGACCATGGCTGGCAAAACGGGAAAGTCCGGATTTGACGAAGATCCGCAAGCACGATTCGATGCCGGCGCTCGCCAACCACAGCTTCGTGCTCCGGCGAAACGCGAGCGTGTCAAGCTTGGCGAGGGCGGGCGCTTCGTCATTCCTGCCGCGATGCGCGAGGAGATGGGCGTGAAGCCTGGCGAGGACATGATCCTTCATGTCGAAAACGGCGAGCTGCGGGTAAGATCGTGGCTGCAGAATCTGCGACGCGTCCAGGCCGAATTGTCGGCGCTGAAACAGCCCGGTGAAAGCGTCGTCGACGAATTTCTGAAGGAGCGGCGGGAAGAGCAGCGTCGAAGCGACAAGCGTCTGGACCGGCTTCACGCCGAAGGGACGACAGGAAAGCGGGCGAAATGAAGCCCTACGTCATGGACAGTTCGGCGGCGCTCGCAATCCTGCTCAACGAGCAAGGCACCGATAATGCTTTGGGGTTCGCGCCGGATGCACAATGCAGTTCGGTCAATGCGGCCGAAATCATCGCCAAGCTGATCGACAAGGGACGCAGCATGGAACAGGCCGCGGACGACCTCGCCAGTCTCGGCATGCCGATCGCCGTTTTCGACGACGCGATGGGCATCGCCGCCGGGCAGCTTCGACAATTGACGCGGCATCGCGGCTTGTCGCTGGGCGATCGGGCTTGCCTGGCGCTGGCAATTCGCGAGAATGCCATTGCCGTCACCGCTGATCGCGATTGGGGCGACCTCGATGTCGGCTGCAAGATCGAGCTGATCCGGTAGCGCCATGGCCCCCCTCACCTCTCAGATGTCGTCCGCCTCCGATGCCTTCCGCACCAATGCCGAGCGCATGCGGGCGGTAGTCGCCGATATTGCTGAAAAAGCCGCCGCCATCGAGCGCGGTGGCTCGGAAGAGGCGCGTGAGCGGCACGTCTCCCGCGGCAAGCTCCTGCCGCGGCAACGCCTAGCCCAATTGCTCGATACAGGCTCGCCCTTCCTCGAAATCGGCCAGTTCGCGGCATGGTCGATGTATGGCGAGGACATCCCTTCGGCCGGCCTCATCGCCGGCATCGGCCGCGTCGAAGGCACCGAAGTGATGGTCGTCGTCAATGACGCCACGGTGAAGGGCGGCACCTATTATCCACTGACGGTGAAGAAGCATCTGCGTGCACAGGAGATCGCATTGCAGAACAATCTGCCTTGCGTCTATCTGGTCGACAGCGGCGGCGCCAATCTGCCCAACCAGGACGAGGTGTTTCCCGACCGCGATCATTTCGGCCGCATCTTCTACAACCAGGCCAACATGTCGGCCGCCGGCATTCCGCAGATCGCCTGCGTCATGGGTTCGTGCACGGCCGGCGGCGCCTATGTGCCTGCGATGTCGGACGAGACAATCATGGTGCGCAACCAGGCGACCATCTTTCTCGGCGGGCCGCCGCTGGTGAAGGCGGCCACCGGCGAGGACGTCACCGCCGAGGACCTCGGTGGCGCCGACGTGCACACAAGGCTTTCCGGCGTTGCCGACCATTATGCGCTCGACGACGAGCATGCGCTGGCCATATGCCGGCGTATCGTCAAAAACCTGAATCGGAACAAGAATGTAAGCCTTGCCTTACAGAAATCGATTCCGCCGCTTCACGATCCACATGAACTCTACGGCATCGTGCCGACGGATCTGCGCCAGCCCTACGACGTGCGCGAGGTAATCGCCCGCACCGTCGACGGCTCCGAGTTCGATGAGTTCAAGCAGAATTATGGCACCACGCTGGTCACCGGTTTTGCCCATCTCAGCGGCATGCCGGTCGGCATCGTCGCCAACAATGGCGTGCTGTTTTCGGAAAGCGCGCTGAAGGGCGCGCATTTCATCGAGCTGTGCTGCCAGCGCAAGATCCCGCTGATTTTCCTGCAGAACATCACCGGCTTCATGGTCGGGCGAAAATACGAGGCCGGCGGCATCGCCAAGGACGGCGCCAAGCTGGTCATGGCGGTCGCAACGGCCAAGGTGCCGAAGGTGACCGTGATCATCGGCGGCTCGTTCGGCGCCGGCAATTACGGCATGTGCGGACGCGCCTATTCGCCACGCTTCCTGTGGATGTGGCCGAATGCCCGCATTTCGGTGATGGGCGGCGAGCAGGCGGCAACGGTGCTGGCCGTGGTCAAGCGCGAAGGCATCGAGCGCAAGGGCGGGGAATGGAGCGCTGAGGAGGAAGCGAAATTCAAGAAGCCGATTCTGATGAAGTACGAGCACGAGGGACACCCGCTCTATTCGTCGGCAAGGCTCTGGGACGACGGCATCATCGACCCGGCCAAGACCCGCGAGGTGCTGGCGCTCAGCCTTTCGGCCGCGCTCAACGCCGAGGTCGAGGAGACAAAATTCGGCGTGTTCAGGATGTGAGATGAGCGATACCGGCCAGAGGATTCGCATTCAAACCGGCGACATCACGAAGCTGGCGGTCGATGCCATCGTCAACGCCGCCAATACCTCTCTTCTCGGAGGCGGCGGCGTCGACGGCGCTATCCACCGCGCGGCCGGCCCCGAGCTTGTGGCAGAATGCCGGACCTTGCATGGCTGCAAGGTCGGAGACGCAAAAATCGCCAAGGGCTACAGGCTGCCCGCGCGCTACGTCATTCATACGGTCGGGCCGGTCTGGCAAGGTGGCAGCAAAGGAGAAGCCGAACTGCTCGCCTCCTGCTATCGCCGGTCGCTCGAAATCGCCGCCGCAAAGGACTGCCGGACGGTGGCGTTTCCTGCGATCTCGACCGGGGCCTACCGCTATCCGAAGGATCAGGCGACGCAAATTGCTGTCGGGACCGTGAGCGCCTTCATCGGCCAGAACATCGTTCCGGAAACCGTCATTTTCTGCTGCTTCGACGAGCCGACGGCCGAATTGTATCAGCGGGTCGTCGCTGCACTCGGCAGGGTGTGACCCTGCGCGGGAGACAACCCACCACATCTCCAGACTATTTTTTGCTTCTCGATCTGGCCAGACGAAAGAATCACGGCTATTGATCATCGCAAATACCAATGGGGATTGGGCGAAGATGAGGCGGCGGGTTTTTCAGAGAACAACTGTGCATTTACTTGCAGGGTTGCTTATATTAGTGACCCCTGGCATCGGCGCAGCGGAGTCGCTGGCGGGAAGCAAGGGCGAGACCCGTTTCTATCCCTATTTGCCGCAGAGCCCGAAGGATCCGTGTACCAGGGCCTACAAGGCCTATGTAGCGGCCGGCGGCCATTCAGCCTATGCAACCACTCCGTATTCCCGGGTGCGTTTTCTGTACATCATCTGCGGCTCGCGCTTGAATGCACCGTCACAGCAAGCTGCCGAAGAATTGGCGTTGAAATCCTGTCAGGCCGCCCGCAACAGTTACAGAGTTACAACAGGCGGCGGCTGCGAAATCGCTGCCTCCAAGTAGGCGAATATATTTCAGTGTTTGGGGTTCAAATGGGTTTGGCAATGAAATCTTTATCAATCAAGCGAGCAACCATGTCGGTACTTGCACTGCTTGTGGCCTCTGCACCGAATGTCGGCGCCGCCGAATCGCTGGCGGGAAGCAAGGGCGACAGCCGCTTTCCGGTCTATTTTGCACCGGGTACAATCGGAGGCTGCGGCAAGAATTACAAGGACTATGTGGCGGCTGGCGGTCACTCGGCCTATGCGATGACGCCATTCAACTGGGCAACCGAATTCACTATTTGCGGTGCTTATCTGAATGCAACATCCCAGAAGGCTGCGGAGGCGCTGGCGTTGAAATCCTGCCAGTCCGCGCGCAGCAAGTACAAGGTCACGACTGCAGGGGCCTGCGCCATAGCTGCCTCCAAATAGACCGACACTCGTCGGCCTTCGACGTATTCAATGGGTGGGAAAAATGAAATCTATAGGCGTCAAACAAGCAGTCTTCTCGCTAATAACCGGGTTGCTTCTAATCTCGAGCCCCAATGTCGGCGCGGCGGAATCGCTGGCTGGAAGCAAGGGCGACGTCCGCTTCTACCCGTATTTTCCGGCGACCGCGGATCGGCCATGCACCAAGGCATATAAGGCCTATGTGGCGGCCAGCGGCCATTCAGCTTATGCGACCACTCCGTATTCCCGGGTGCGTTCGTTGTACATCCTGTGCGGCTCGCGCTTGAATGCGCCCTCGCAAAAGGCTGCCGAGGATATGGCGATGAAATCCTGCCAGGTCACCCGCGACCGTTACAGGGTCACGACCGGGGGAGCTTGCGAAATCGCGGCCTCAAAGTAGGCAGGCCTCGCTTGCCTACCCTTTGACCGCCAGACTACAAAGCAGGGCATTGCCGCAGTTCGCGTGACGAGAATTCGCGCCGTTGGCGGCAGCTCTGCCTGTGGAGGCCCGATGTTCGCCAAGATCCTGATCGCCAACCGTGGCGAGATCGCCTGCCGGGTGATCCGCACGGCACGCAGGATGGGTGTGCGCAGCGTCGCCGTCTATTCCGACGCCGACGATCGCGCCTTGCATGTCGAAATGGCCGACGAAGCGGTGCATATCGGCGCCTCTCCCGCCAACGAAAGCTATCTGCGCGGCGACAAGATCATTGCGGCGGCCTTGGCCACAGGTGCCGAGGCCATCCATCCGGGCTACGGCTTTCTTTCGGAAAACCCCGAATTCGTCGACCAGGTCGCGGCGGCTGGGCTGATCTTCATTGGCCCGTCGGCGGCCTCGATCCGCGCCATGGGACTGAAGGACGCGGCCAAGCGGCTGATGGAAAAGGCCGGCGTGCCTGTCGTTCCGGGCTACCATGGCGAAGCGCAGGAGATCGTGTTGCTCGCCTCCAAGGCGCGCGAGATAGGCTACCCCGTACTGATCAAGGCGCGCGCCGGCGGCGGCGGCAAAGGCATGCGGCGCGTCGAGCATCCCGATGATTTTTCGGAAGCACTGTCGGGCGCGCGGCGCGAGGCGAAAGCCGCGTTCGGTGACGACCGCGTCTTGGTGGAAAAATATGTCGACAAGCCGCGCCACATCGAAGTGCAGGTGTTTGGTGACAATTTCGGCAACGCCGTGCATCTTCACGAACGCGACTGCTCGGCACAGCGCCGCCACCAGAAGGTGATCGAGCAGGCGCCTGCCCCGGGCATGACGCCGGCACTGCGCAAGGCGATGACCGAGGCGGCGGTGAAAGCCGCCAAGGCAATCCACTATTCCGGCGCCGGCACGATCGAGTTCATCGTCGATGCCTCGCAAGGGCTGAAGGCCGACCGTTTCTGGTTCATGGAAATGAACACCCGCCTGCAGGTCGAGCACCCCGTCACCGAAATGGTCACCGGCATCGACCTGGTCGAGTGGCAGTTGCGGGTAGCCTCCGGCGAAAAACTGCCGAAGACGCAGAGCGAGATCGCGCTCTCCGGCCACGCCTTCGAGGCGCGCATCTATGCCGAGGACGCGGCAAGAGGGTTTTTGCCGGCGACCGGCACCTTGCACCATTTGAAATTTCCGCAGCCGGCACCGGAGGGTGCGACCATGCGCATCGAAACCGGTGTGCGCGCCGGCGATGCGATTTCGCCGTTTTACGACCCGATGATCGCCAAGCTGATCATCCACGGCAAGGACAGACGGGCAGCGCTCACAGCGCTTGGCGCGGCGCTGTCGCAGACAGAAATCGCCGGCTCGACGGTCAACACTGCCTTCCTTGCCGCCCTAGTCGCTGATGCAGATTTTGCGGCGGGCGATGTCGATACCGGCCTGATCGCTAGGCATCTGCAGGCGTTGACGGCGGTTCCGCCGCCGAGCGGTGAGACGATTGCCGCCGCGGCACTTGCCGCGTCCGGTGCGGGCGACTTGCCGTCCTCGGACGATCCCTGGTCGTCACTGGCCGGCTATGCGCATTTCCACACTGTAGCGCGGCGCATGCTGCTGAAGTTTGGCGAGCAGGAGATCGTCACGCGCGTGTCGGTGCGGCCGGACGGACGGTTCGAGGTGGCGCTGGATGCGCCCTATGACAGCGTCAATTCGCATGATCTTCGCGCCGCGCCTCGCCTCGCCCGCTGGCCGGGCCACGTCACGGTCTTCGATGGTGCAATAGGCTACGGTTTTGCCGTGCCGGATCCGCTGGCGCGAGCCGACGAAGCCGCCGCCGCTTCCGGCAGCCTGCGCGCGCCAATGCCCGGCCTAGTCAAATTGGTGCGTGCAGCCAGAGGCGAGTCCGTGATCAAGGGCCAGCCGCTGCTGATCCTGGAGGCGATGAAGATGGAGCACACCATTGCCGCGCCCCATGACGGGGTTATCGCCGAGATTGCTGCCGAAGGCGCGCAGGTAACCGACGGCACCGTGCTGGTTCGCTTTGCCGAGGAACCTCAGTTGACTGCTGTTTCCCTATCCACGAAGTGATCTCGAACGCGTGACAAAGGCGTCGCCAAAAACAACATGGCCGGGTTTGACCCCGGCCATGTTCAATTACAGCAGCGCGTCTTGGCGCCGCGGCCATCACGGCTGGATCGGCGCGTATTTGCCGTCGTGCCACTGGTTGATGTCGTAGCTGGCGTTTTTGAGGTCGCCCTTCTCGTCGAAGGTGACCGAGCCGACAACCGTGCTGATCGGCTGGCCGTTCTTTAACGCTTCAGCGACTTTTGCCGGATCGTCGCTGCCGGCGCGTTTGATGCCTTCGGCGAAGGCCTGGATCACCGCATAGGAAAACAGCGTGAAGCCCTCCGGCACGAAGCCGCCGGCCTTGATCTTGGCGATGGCTTCCTTGGCTTCGGGCTTCGCCTGCGGATCCGACGGGAAGACGAACATGGTGCCTTCGCCGGCCGGACCGGCAACCTGCCAGAATTCCGGCGAAGCGATCGAGTCCGGCATGATCAACTGGAACTTGAGGTTCTGCTCCGCCGACTGGCGCAGGATCAGGCCGGCTTCGGGGTGATAGCCGCCGAAATAGACGACGTCGGCTTTCAGCTCCTTGAGCTTGGTAACAAGAGCGGAATAGTCCTTCTCGCCGGCGTTGATGCCCTCGTAGAGGATCTCTTTGAGACCGTTCTGGTTCATCGTTGCCTTGACGGCATCGGCCACGCCCTGCCCATAGGCGCTCTTGTCGTGCATGATGACGACGTTCTTGCCGGCATATTTCTTGGCGATCCAGGGACCGATGAAAGCGCCCTGCGCATCGTCGCGCGTATAGAGGCGCATGATCGTCGGCCAGCCGGCTTTCGCCGCTGCGTCGGTTAGCACCGGGTTCGAGGAAGCCGGACTCATCATCAGCGCACCGGCTTCGGCGTAGACAGCGGAGGCCGGGATGCTGGAGCCCGAGCAGGCGTGGCCATCGATGAACTTGACACCATTGGCGATGATGCGGTTGGCGACCGAAACCGCCTGCTTCGGATCGCACTGGTCATCCTCGACGTCGAGCTTGATCTGGCGGCCGTCGACGCCGCCCGCCGCGTTGATCGCGTCGGCGGCGGCTTGCGCGCCCTGCTTGAACTGATCGCCGATGGTGGCAAGCTGACCGGTCATCGGTCCGACCACCGAAAAGGTGATGTCGTCGGCGAAGGCGACCGGCGCGGTCATCATCAAGCCAAATATGGCTGCGCTCAAAATACTGAATTTCTTCATGGTGACACAACTCCTCCACTCTCGCGCGACCATCCCGGCCGCGCCTCTTCCAGAGTGGCGGGAGAATTTCATCCTTCACCGGAGCTGTCTAGGCGCATCGTCGGCGCTCGATTGGGCCTGCACACGCGGTCCCAAAGACAAAGCCGCGCCAGCCTTGTTCCGGCCGGTCGCGGCTTTTGCCATGAGCTTCCCAACGCATCGGCGCCAGGACCCGCTCGCCTTCCCTGTCTATTGCACAGCTTGCCGCCGTGTTCTTGATCTTGTTGGCTCAGCCGTCTTGCGCGGCCTTGATTTTTCGAGCCCGGCCCTCTGCGCGGCCTTGACCCGAAGCATCCCTGTTGTGATGTCAGTACCCTTGTGAAGTCGATGCCGGCGAATTCAGTGCATCGTCATCCATTCGCGAGCTTCGCGCAGCGCCTTGGCGATCTCGACCTTCGACATGGCGGCAGACAATTCGGAGCGCAGTTCCGCGGCGCGGGCCGAACCCTTGATCGCGGCGATGTTGAACCATTTGTGGGCGGCGACGACATCGGTCTCGCAATCGCGGCCAGTCGCATACATCATGCCCAACTCGAAAAGAATATCGGCCTGGGCAGTTGCCCCCATGGCGCCGAAGCCGGCTTCAAGCATTTCAAAACGTGCCATTTCAAATCCCCTGTTCTGGCTCCCGAGAGCTGTCTCCGTCTGTCCCTCGGTGTCCTTGATTACCGTCGGGGGCGGCCGCTCTTTCGATGCTTTCGAGAATGCCCCGGAGGCTTGAATCCGTCGTTAAATGGCGTGCTTAATTTGAGGAAAACAAAGCTAAAACAAGAGGTAAACGCGAAAATTCGTTAAGGATACAAAGCCAGCAATCGCGCCGGTTTGCACAAGATTTGAAGAAAACTTGCGAGGCGCGGATCAAGACTCCGCTAACCACAGAAGACAAAGACGTGTGCGGCCCGTTTCATTTTTCGCCGGCGCGGCCGATCGGGAGCGGGCAAAAACCCGCAACCCTTCCGTCGCGGCACCGCTTTTGTTTTTCCGGGAGCTGGACTAGCTTACGTGTGCGTAAGGGGCAGACACCCGGGACGGAGCCCGATTGGACTTACCTGAGGGAGGAAAGACATGTTTCGACAAGTGAGCCTGGCCCTCGCGGCCGCAATAATGATGACCGGCGCGGCATGGGCCGATCCGATCGAAGGCAATTGGAAAACGCAAGCCGGATCGACTGCCGCCATTTCGGGTGGCGGCGGGGCATTTTCGATTACGCTCAAATCCGGCAAATTTGCCGGCAAGAACATCGGTTCACTGAAGGTTGCCGGCGACAACAAATATGCCGGCACCATAACCGACCCGGAAACCGACAAGACTTATTCGGGCAAGGCTTCGCTTTCCGGCAGTTCGCTCAAGATGAGCGGCTGCGTGCTCGGCGGGCTGATCTGCAAGAGCCAGACCTGGCACAAGCTCTGATCGTGCCCTTCCTGCCGGGGTGAGCGGGGCCAGTCGGCCCCGTTTTATCGGCCTCGCAGCCATGGCGTCGCCATGGGTCGCTGCACTCAAGGCGGACCCTCTCAGAAATCATCAACCATTTTTGAACCCCAGATGAACGCCGGGATCAGAGCCGGTTCACCCTGGGCAAGGCATTGTCATGCGTGTTGAAGGAGACACCGCGCAATGCTTGCCCGCCGCTTCACCATCGTCTGCCTGCTGATGAGCCTGTTCGGCATGTTGTTCGCCGTCCTTGTCGCCGAAGCCGGCCGGCCGTCCCGCTCCTGGGACGTCGCCAGTTCCTGCCGACTCGGTTGCTTGAACCATCTTCACCACTGAAACGACAAAGAGCTGAACCTTTAGAGAAAAGCAAAACGCCAATGAACCGCCTCGCCGCCAACACCCTCAAGACGCTTCGGCTGCTGCCGCGCGCGGCGCTCATCCTGACTGTTCTTTCGGTACCGGTACTGGCCGTGCCGACGATGCGCACCAATCCCGGCTCGACGATCGAGGCGCCTGCGTTGAGGAAGTCAGGCCTCGGCTTTGTGCTGCTGGTTAGCCTGCAGCGCGGTTAGCAGACCGAAAAACGCCGACAGCGCGTATTGAGGCCGCCTTACCCCCTCCCAACCGCGCGTCCAACTCTCTATATTGGGTCATGGAAAAGCGAATCTATCCCCAAGCCATTGAATCGGTGGTCACGCCGGAGCCGTTTGGCCGGCAGAGCTTCAACGACGCCAAGAAGGCCGTCGCGGCCCTACAGGTGCTTTACGACCGCAACACCAAGTTCCTGCGCGATTCATTTGCCGCGCTCGCCGCGGGCGGCGACAACAACAAACGCTACCGGGCTTTCTATCCGGAGATCGGCGTCACCACGAGTTCCTTTACGCAAATCGACTCGCGGCAGGCCTATGGCCACATGCCGACGCCGGGGCATTTCTCAACCACCGTCACCCAGCCTGCTCTTTTCGAAAGCTACCTCACCGAACAGCTTCGGCTGATCATGCGCAACCACGGCGTTCCCGTCACGGTTTCGGAATCGACCACTCCCATCCCGCTGCATTTCGCCTTCCTCGAAGGCACGCATGTCGACGGCACTGCTGCCGAGCGCATCAAACGGCCGATCCGTGACCTGTTCGACGTGCCGGATCTCGACGGCACCGACGACCAGATCGCCAACGGCACGTTCGAAGTGGCATTGGGCGAGGCACGGCCGCTGGCGCCGTTCACCGCGCAACGGATCGACTATTCGCTGCACCGGATGTCGCATTATACGGCGACCAGTCCCCAGCATTTCCAGAACTTCGTGCTGTTCACCAACTACCAGTTCTACATCGACGAATTCGTCGCCCGTGCACGCGAATTGATGGCCAATGGCGGTGATGGATATGTCGAGTTCGTCGAGCCGGGCAACATCGTGACCAAAGCAGGGGACAGCGCGCCCGGTGAGGGTGCTGCGCCGCCTCGCCTGCCGCAGATGCCGGCCTATCATCTGAAGAAGCCGAATCATGGCGGCATCACCATGGTCAATATCGGCGTTGGGCCTTCCAACGCCAAGACGATCACCGACCATATTGCGGTGCTCCGGCCGCATGCCTGGGTGATGCTCGGCCATTGCGCCGGCCTGCGCAACACGCAGGCGCTCGGGGATTATGTGCTGGCCCATGCCTATGTACGAGAAGACCATGTCCTCGACGACGATCTTCCGGTCTGGGTGCCGATCCCGCCGCTAGCCGAAATCCAGGTGGCTCTGCAGGAAGCGGTCGCCGAGGTGACCGGGCTTTCCGGATATGATCTCAAGCGCATCATGCGCACTGGCACCGTCGCCACTATCGACAACCGCAATTGGGAGCTGCGCGACCAGCGCGGGCCGGTCCAGCGGCTGTCGCAGTCGCGGGCGATCGCGCTCGACATGGAATCGGCGACGATCGCCGCCAACGGCTTCCGCTTCCGGGTGCCCTATGGCACGCTGCTTTGCGTATCCGACAAGCCGCTGCATGGCGAATTGAAGTTGCCGGGCATGGCGACCGAGTTCTACAAGCGGCAAGTGGCGCAGCACCTGACCATCGGCATCAGGGCGATGGAGAAGCTGGCTGAAATGCCGATGGAGCGACTGCATTCGCGCAAGCTCAGGAGCTTTTCGGAAACGGCCTTCCAGTAAATGCCGAATCGCATGTGTCGGTCCAGGTCAGGACATTTCGTCATCTTGATTGAGCCGCACTTCTGCCGATAGACAAAGCGATGGCACGTGTTCGGGACATGACGGTTGCGCTGGCATTCGTCGCAATGCTTGCACTCTCGGCCGCGCTGGTGGCCGGGTTCTTCGGATCGCTGCATCCGGCCCTCGATTCCTTTGCTCATTTCCGCGTCCATTTTTCGGTGCTGATGGCGCTTTGCGCGCTGCCGCTGCTCGCCACCTCGTTTCGCCTGCAGGCCGCGGCCGCATTGCTGTTTGCGATAGCCTCCTTTGCCACCACGTCGAATGCCTTGCCGCTTTCGCGGCTATGGCAGGTGCAGGCCGCCTACGAAGCCAAACCCGGTGACGAGCCAGTCTACCGCCTGCTGCAGATGAACCTCAGGTTCAACAATCCAACGCCTGAGAAGGTGCTGTCGCTGATCGGCCGGACCCAGCCTGATGTGATCACCCTCGACGAGGTGTCCGAGATGTGGAAGGCAAAGCTTGGGCTGCTATCCGGCGCCTATCCCCACCGGATCCTCTGCCCATATCCCAATGGCGTGTTCGGCGTTGCGCTGCTGTCCAGACGACCGTTTGCCATAGGCACGGAGCCGCACTGCGACAGCCGCGGCGCGATGGCGATCGCCACGGTCGATTTCGGCGGAACCGACGTCGATGTCGCCGCCATCCACCTCACCTGGCCATGGCCGCACAACCAATCACGGCAGATTGGAGGGTTGTCTGACGAAATCGCCTCGCTTGGCGAGACGTCGATCCTGGCAGGCGACTGCAACGCAGCGCCATGGAGCGCCGCCGTCCGGCGCGTCGCATCGCTTGGCAAGCTGACTGTAATGCCGTCGGTCGGGCCGACCTGGCTCTACAGAAGGCTGCCGGATTTCCTGCGCTTCGCCGGACTGCCGATCGACCAGGTTTTCAGCAAGGGCGCCATCGTTATCCGTTCGGCGTCGACCCTTGAGGACACCGGCTCAGACCATCTGCCGGTGCTGGTGGAGTTTTCGCTACGGTCGGATGAACAAAAGCCGCTCGACGAGCACCAGACGGCGACCGCGCTTGCGGCGCTGCCTGGCGGGACGCGAAGCTGAAAATCCGCAGTCCAATCTCGACCTGGCTTATTACTGGCCCACAAAAGCGCGGATGAGGTGCTCGACAGGGCCGCCGTCGCGATGCTCGTGCGCATCGAAGGCGATCTGCTTTGCCTCGTATTCGGCATAGATGGCATTGATCCGGCGCTTTGCCTCGCGACGTGCCTCGAAACAGTGCGGGTCATCACCGACTGTCAGCCCTCGAACCGACTTTTCGGTGGCCCGCATCATCTGTCTGGCGATGCGGCCATGGGTCTCTTCATGGGCGCGGACGCCAGCGAAGAACCGCTTCCAGCGCTTCTGCAGCGCAGGCGACGTGGCTGAGACTAGTTTGGGATAGGTATAGAAGAGATTGAGCGTCCCGTTGGCCTGGCGCAGGCGGCAGACGCCGTTTTCCCGATGGGCGTCGAAGGTCCAATCATCGACGCTGTAGCCGGTCTGCGCGATGGCGTGGGTCATGAAGCCGTGCTTCGGCCCACTGCGATCCATGGCCTCGATCAGGGCCGCGCCGGTGGTTCCGGCAATGCTGTAAGTTCGTGTCTTGACCAGCACCTTAGTGCCGGCCAAGGCTGCAGGGGCGCACAATGCCCCGATCGCCACAACGCTCGTCAGAACTGCCAGGCGCATTTTTCCTTCCTCCCTGTCGCCGCAGAAAGGAAACACAGGCAGGCGGTTTATTCAACAATCCTACGGTTGCGCTGCTCCTCATCTTGTTTAGTCCGGAGCAAACCTTGTGACTTACATGTTCTGGTAGACCGGGCCCTCGCCGCCCTGTGGCGGCACCCAATTTATGTTCTGGTTCGGGTCCTTGATGTCGCAAGTCTTGCAGTGCACGCAGTTCTGCGCGTTGATGACGAAGCGCACATCCTTGGCCGCAGGATCGGCGGCGGCATTGCCATCCTTGTCGACCCATTCGTAGACGCTGGCCGGGCAGTAACGCGTCGAGGGCCCCGCATAGACGTCATGCTCGGAGCGCTTCTGCAGGTCCATGTCGGCGACGAGCAGATGCACCGGCTCGTTCTCCTCGTGGTTGGTGTTGGACAGGAACACCGACGACAGCCGGTCGAAGGTCAGCACCCCGTCCGGCTTCGGGTAGGCGATCTTCTGGTGCGCGGCGGCCGGTTCCAGCGTCGCGTAGTCGGCCCTGCCGTGCTTCATCGTGCCGAAGGGCGAGAAGCCGAACAGCGTGTTCAGCCACATGTCGAGGCCGCCAAGGCCGACGCCGACAATGGTGCCGAAGCGCGACCATAGCGGCTTGACGTTGCGCACTTTCTTCAGGTCCTTGCCGATATCGGTGGCGCGCCAGGTGGCCTCGTAGGAGGCCAGCTCGTCATTGGTGCGGCCGGCGGCTATCGCATCACAGACATGCTCGGCCGCCAGCATTCCGGAGAGCACGGCATTGTGCGAGCCCTTGATGCGCGGCACGTTGACGAAGCCGGCCGCGCAGCCGATCAGCGCACCGCCGGGAAAGGACAGTTTCGGCACCGACTGCCAGCCGCCTTCGGTGATGGCGCGGGCACCGTAGCCCAGCCGCTTGGCACCCTCGAAGGTGCCGCGGATCGCCGGATGGGTCTTGAAGCGCTGGAACTCGTCAAAGGGCGACAGATAGGGGTTCTTGTAGTTCAGGTGAACGACGAAGCCGACTGCCACCTGGTTGTCCTCGAGATGGTAGAGGAAGGAGCCGCCGCCGGTCTTCATATCGAGCGGCCAGCCGAAGGAATGCTGGACAAGGCCGGGCCGGTGGTTTTCCGGTTTGATCTGCCAGAGTTCCTTGAGGCCGATGCCGTATTTTCCGGGCTCACGACCGTCGGAAAGGTGGTGTTTGGCGATCAGTTGCTTGGCCAGCGAGCCGCGCGCGCCCTCGCCGATCAAGACATATTTGCCCATCAGCGCCATGCCCGGCGCAAAGCCCGGACCGTGCGTGCCGTCCTTCTCGACGCCCATGTCGCCGGTGACGACGCCGGTGACCGCACCGGCCTCGTTGTAGAGCAGGCCGACCGCGGCAAAGCCCGGATAGATCTCGACGCCCAGCGCCTCGGCCTTGGTCGCCAGCCAGCGGCAGACATTGCCGAGCGAGACGATATAGTTGCCGTGATTGTTCATCAGCGGCGGCATCAGGATATTGGGCAGACGGAACGAACCGGCGGGGCCGAGAACCAGGAAATGGTCGTCGGTGACCGGTGTCCTGAAGGGATGACCCTCCTCTTCGCGCCAGCCGGGCAGCAGCCGGTCGATGCCGATCGGATCGACGACGGCGCCGGACAGGATGTGCGCGCCGACTTCGCCGCCCTTTTCCAGCACGACGACGGAAAGCTCGGGATTGACCTGCTTGAGACGGATCGCGGCGGCGAGGCCGGCCGGGCCGGCGCCGACGATGACCACGTCGAATTCCATGCTTTCGCGTTCGATATCGCTCATCGATCCCTCACTGGCTCGCTATTCCCGGCCTTGCTGGCTCACGCGCTGCATAGCGCATCAAATAGCGACGGGAAACCGGCGCGGACGTGACAATACCGATTTCGTCAAAAAGTCGCGTCCTGCCGCACAGATTCGCGGTGACGAGCATCAATCATCAATCCTATTCCGTTTGCACAGATATGTCGCACTGATGTTTTTAATTGTTCGACGGCTTGCTTATCGGCCATACTTCCCGCCATGCGCATATTCGGGCCGGCTGGCTTTTCATCGACGCGCTTTTTTTTCACGCCCGGCCGGTTTTGCCGTGCGGCGCTCTTGGCGCTTCTGCCACTGACGGCCCTCGATGCCCGTGCCGAGCAGCAACTGGTCTGGGCGACCGGCGCCTATTCCTTTTCCGACGAGCGCGGCGGTTTCCGCATCACCGGGGCTTCCGGCATCGGCACGAAGGAGGATCCGCTGGTCATCACCGAAGAGCTGAATTCAGCGACGCCGGTAACGCTGGCCATTCGCACGACAAGGCCGATCCAGCCGTTCGGCAAGGCGGGAGACTTCGCCAATGGTCTGATGTATATGCGCATCGACGTGCTCAACAATAGCGGCCAAGCCTGGGTCGAGTTCCAGTTCGAACTCCAGGAGATCCTCGACCAGCCGAGCGTGTTCGGCGACGGCCTGTCGTTCGACCAGCGCAACAAAACGCCCGAAAATATCTGGTCGAGCAGCTACGCCGATTTCGACCGCAATTTCGAACCGTATGACCGCCTGCTGTTCAAGAACGGCAAGATCGACCCGCTGAAGACCGCCAGCTTCTATTTCCTGATCACCGACTACACGCCGCGCTGGACGTTCTATCTGGTGCAGGATCCGCGCATACCGTCGAGCTGAACTTGCAAATTCAAGCTCCGCGGCCGAATGTGAAACCATGACTGCCGCCCCCCACACTAGCCGAGCCGATCTCGCCGAGCTGCTGGCCTTCTACGCCAGCGCCGGCGTCGACGAGGCACTTGAAGAACAGCCGGTAAACAGATTTGCAGAAGCCAGGCCGCCGGAGCGGGTGCCTGCGGCTGCCGCTCTGCCGGCCGGTGAAAATGCATCGCCTCATCGCTCGACGAGCGTGTCGCGCGCCGAAATGGGCGAGAGACCGAATACGGCACCGGCAGTGCGAACGTCCCCGGCCATGTCAACGGTGCCCGACGAGGCGCAGGCGGCATTGGCGCGGCAACTGGCGAGATCGGCGGCAAGCCTCGACGAGCTTCGCCAGCACATGGCGGCATTCGACGGCTGCAATCTTAAATTCACCGCCAAGAACCTGGTGTTCGCCGACGGCAATCCGACTGCCGCGGTGATGCTGGTCGGCGAAGCGCCGGGCCGCGACGAGGATATAGAGGGCTTGCCGTTCGTCGGCCGCTCGGGCCGGCTGCTCGACCGCATGCTGGCCGCGATCGGTCTTGACCGGACATCTGCCTACATCGCCAACGTGATTCCCTGGCGGCCGCCGGGCAACCGCACGCCGACGCCGCACGAGACCGAGATCTGCCGGCCGTTCATCGAGCGGCAGATCGAACTGGTCAATCCGAAGGTGCTGGTCAATCTCGGCGGCCCGTCGGCAAAGACCCTGCTCAACACCTCCGAAGGCATATTGCGGCTGCGCGGCAACTGGCGCGTCCACACGACCCCGTCTGGCGTCGCCATTCCCGCCATGCCGACCCTGCATCCGGCCTATTTGTTGAGAACGCCGGCGCACAAGAAGCTGGCGTGGCGGGATTTCCTCGAAGTGAAGGCGAAGTTGCGGGCACTTGGGTAACGGTGCAGAACGCGTCTTCCGTCCTCCCCTTGCGAGGAAGGAAGGGCGGCATCATGACCTCGCAGGTAATTGAAATGCGCCCACTGCCGGCCTAGTCATCTCGTCATGACAGCAGCCCAGATTTCCGCCGGCAGTCTCATTCGCGAATGGCGTACACGCCGGCGCATGAGCCAGCTCGACCTCGCTATGGAGGCCGAGATCTCGCAGCGGCATCTGAGTTTCGTTGAAAGCGGCCGCGCCGCACCCTCGCGTGACATGGTGCTGCATCTGGCGGAGCAGCTTTCGATCCCGCTCAGGCAGCGCAACCAGCTGCTGCTGGCCGCCGGCTTTGCCCCGAGCTTCAGCGAACGACCACTTGACGATGCCTCGATGGCACCGGCGATGGCGGCGGTCGAGACCGTGCTCAAGGCGCACGAGCCGTTCCCGGCGCTTGCCGTGGACCGGCATTGGAACCTGGTGTCGGCGAACGCCGCCATCGGCCCGTTCCTCGCCAATGTCGCCGACGCCTCCCTGCTGAAGCCGCCGGTCAACGTGTTGCGCCTCAGCCTGCATCCCGGCGGCATCGCGCCGCGCATCGTCAACCTTGCGGAATGGCGGACGCATCTTCTGGAGCGGCTGAAGCGGCAGAACGACGCTGCCGCCGATCCGGTTCTGGTCGAGCTCGAGCGCGAGCTTCGGGCCTATCCGTCCGGCCTTAAAGGCAGCCGGCCGGCGCCGGTCGAACCGAACGCGATTGTCCATCCGCTCAAGCTTGCCCATGGCGACGCGGTGCTGTCGTTCATCAGCACCATCACCGTGTTCGGCACGCCGCTCGACGTGACGCTGTCGGAGCTGGCGATCGAATCTTTTTTCCCCGCCGACGAGCAGACGCGGGCGGTGCTGATGCGGCTGGCGAAAGAGCGGACCGACGCAGCGGGCTGATCACCCTTCCGGCGCGACGGCCTTGCGGGTGCGGGTGCGTTCGAGACCCAGCTGGCGCTCGCGCCAGATGATGAAAATCCCCGCCGCAACCACGATCATGCCGCCGACCAGCATGTTGATCGTGGCGACGTCGCCAAAGACCAGATAGCCGACGACGACGCCGAGGATCATCGAAGTGTATTCGAAAGGTGCTACGACGGAAGCCTCGGCATGGCGATAGGCCGAGGTCATCAGGATCTGGCCAAGCCCGCCGCAAAAACCCGCGGCAATCAGAAGCCCCGCCTGTGCTGGCGTCAGCGCATGCCAGCCGAATGGCAGCGAAAGCAGCGCCATGACGCTCGCGGTTACCGAAAACCACAGCACGATGGTCGCCGTCCGCTCGCTCTGGACGAGGTTGCGAACCAGGAGCATGGCGATGGCCGAGATCGCCGCGGCTATGAGGGCGGCGATGACGCCAAGCACCTCCTGATCGCCAAGGGCAGCGCCCGAACTGAGCAGCGTCAGTTCCGGCCACGAGATGATCAGCACCCCGACCAGGCCGACGGCAACCGCACTCCAGCGATAGATGCGGATGGCTTCGCCGAGGAAGATCGAACTGAACACCACGACCAGCAGCGGCTGCGCGTAGTTCAGTGTGATCGCCTCCGGCAGCGGCAGCCGCGTCAGCGCGAAGAAGCCGAGCCCCATGGCACAGACACCGACGACGCCGCGCGCAATGTGGTTGAGCGGGCGCTTTGTCGAAAAGGCGGTTCCGAGTTTTCCCTGGAAGGCAAGGAAGGCGATGATCGGAAAAATGGCAAAGAAGGAGCGGAAGAAGACGATCTGCCCCGCCGGCACGGTGCCTGCCGCCTTGATGCAGGACGACATGCCGACGAAAACCGCCACCGATACGATCTTGAGCAAGATCCCGGTCAGCGTGCTGTGCTCGCCGGCAAGGTCGCCAGCTGCAAGCACTGGCAAATCCGGTCTGGCTGTCACGCCCCTTTTGCTTCCTCGATCGCCGCCCAGATGCACGCCGGCGTTGCCGGCATGTCGATATGCCTGATGCCGTAGGTGCGGTAGAGCGCGTCGGTCACCGCATTGTGCGCGGCAGGCGTCGACCCGATCGTACCCGCCTCCCGCGCGCCCGTGATGAAGGCCATATCCTCGCGACGCAACACAGAGGCGCTCGTTCCGAATTTCGGCGTGACGACGGTCATGGAAGCCTCGCGATGATGGTTGGGAAATGATCGCCTGAAATAGACGTCGCTGCAGTTTTGTCGAGGGAGCGTTTCGTGTAAAGAGCGCAGACTTCAAATTATTTGGACCAGCGGACCCGCCCGCCGCTCCCGGATCGACAGGAAAAATCAAGGAATGCGCACAGATACCGGCCAGGTCTTCAAGCTCGAAGACTATCGCCCCAGTGATTATCTCATTCCGGAAACCAGCCTGACTTTCCGCCTTTCGCCTGAAGCAACGCATGTGACCGCCGAGCTGACGGTCGAACGCCGCGACGGGATTGCGGCGTCGGTGCCACTGGTGCTGGATGGCGACGGGCTGACGCTCCGCAGCATTGCCATCGACGGCCAGGAGCCGAGCCCTGCGGATTTTCTCGCCACGCCCGATCAACTGACAATCATCAGCCCCCCTGCGACAAGGTGCTTCCAGCTGAGAATTGAAACCGTGTTGGCGCCGGCGCAGAACGAAGCGCTAATGGGCCTCTATCGCTCGAGCGACGTCTATTGCACACAATGCGAGGCCGAAGGCTTTCGCCGCATCACTTATTTCCTCGACCGTCCCGACATCCTGTCGGTCTATACGGTCCGCATCGAAGCTCAGCGCCGTGAGGCGCCGCTGCTTTTGTCCAACGGCAACCCGGCCGGCAGCGGCGAGCTTGCCGGCGGCTGGCACTATGCGGTCTGGCACGACCCCTTCCCCAAGCCGTCCTATTTGTTTGCGCTGGTGGCGGGCGACCTCGGCAAGATCTCGGACAGTTTTGTCACCCTGTCTGGCCGCAAGGTCGAGCTCGGAATCTATGTCGAACCGGGCAAGGAGAGGCTCGCCGGCTACGCCATGGACGCTTTGAAACGGTCGATGAAATGGGACGAGGAGGCATTCGGCCGCGAATACGACCTCGATGTCTTCAACATCGTCGCCGTGTCCGACTTCAATATGGGCGCAATGGAGAACAAGGGCCTCAACATCTTCAACGACAAGTACGTTCTTGCCGACCAGGAAACTGCGACCGACGCCGATTTCGCCAATATCGAAGCCATCATCGCGCATGAGTATTTCCACAATTGGACAGGTAACAGAATCACTTGCCGCGACTGGTTCCAGCTTTGCCTGAAGGAAGGGCTGACGGTTTTCCGCGACCACGAATTCTCGGCCGATCAGCGCTCGCGCGCCGTCAAGCGCATCGCCGAGGTTCGTACGCTGCGCGCCCATCAGTTTCCCGAGGACCAAGGGCCGCTGGCGCATCCGGTCCGGCCTCGCCGCTACCGCGAGATCAACAATTTCTACACGGCGACGGTCTACGAAAAAGGCTCGGAAGTCGTGCGCATGATCCATACCATCCTCGGCGCCGAGACGTTCCGCGCCGGCATGGACCTCTACTTCGAACGTCACGACGGCCAGGCGGCGACGATCGAAGACTTCATCAAAGTGTTCGAAGACGTCTCGGGTCGCGACCTGTCGCAGTTTTCGCTGTGGTATCATCAGGCCGGTACGCCGAACCTGACCGTCAGCTCGGCGTATAATCCGGCGGCGCGGGAATTCACGCTCGAAATCGAGCAGTCGGTGCCGCCAACACCGGCGGAAAGCCGCAAGCGGCTGATGCACATTCCGCTTGCCTTCGGCCTGGTTGGCGCCGGTGGCGAGGCGATAGCCCATAGCGGCGTCGAAGGGGCGAATGTCGAGGACGGTGTCATCCATATCCGCAAACGCCGCCATGTCGTCAGGTTTTCCGGGATTGTCGAGCGTCCGGCCATGTCGCTCAACCGCGGCTTTTCGGCGCCGGTGACGCTTTCGGTCGAGCAGCGGCCCGACGATCAGTTTTTTCTGGCTGGCCACGACAGCGACGCCTTCTCGCGCTGGCAGTCGTTCAACACGCTTTTGACTGATGCGCTGATTGCCGGTTTCCGCCAGATCCTGGACCACAGGCCAACCGAGATCAGCGCCCGGCTGACCGAGCTTGCCGGCAAGACAGCCGGCGACGAAGCACTCGAACCCGCCTATCGGGCACTGGCCCTGGCGCTGCCCGGCGAGGCCGATATCGCCCGCGACATCGGCAAGAACATCGACCCCGACGTCATTTTCGCGGCGCGCGAGGCGCTGGCAGTTGCGATCGCCGGGGCCAACCGCGAGATATTCTCCAAACTTTACGATCGGCTCGCCGACAATGGCCCGTTCAGCCCGGACGCGGCCAGTGCCGGGCGGCGGGCGCTGCGCAATGTCCTGCTGGACTATCTCTCCTTGCTGCCGGGAGGTGCGGGACTCGCTGCCGGGCACTTCCAATCGGCGACCAACATGACGGATCGTGCCGCGGCGTTGACCGTTCTTGCGCACCGTCACCATGGCTCACCTGAGGCGACCAAGGCACTGGCCGATTTCGAGGCGAAATATGCAACCGATCCGCTGGTCATGGACAAATGGTTCCAGACCCAGGCCAGCGTGCCCGGCCCGCAAACCGTGGACGCGGTGCGCGCCTTGACCAGCCACCCGGCGTTCTCGATCGCCAACCCGAACCGGGTACGGGCACTCATCGGTACGTTTTCCAGCGCCAACCAGACCGGCTTCCATCGCGCCGACGGCCAAGGCTACCGGCTTTTCGTCGAAACGGTGCTGCAGGTCGAAAAACGCAACCCGCAGGTGGCCGCCAGGCTGGCGACGGCGCTCAGGTCGTGGCGCTCGCTCGAACCGGTGCGGCAGGCCAAGGCAAGGGAGGCGTTGCTTTCGATCGCCAATACCGAGAAGCTGTCGGCCGATTTGCGAGACATCGTCGAGCGCACCCTGGCGTAAGCGACCTCCCGTTCTCCCCTTGTGGGAAAAAGGGAAGACCACCCGAAAACCCCATTATTTTAGTCGATTTTTAATCTTTTTTCGCCGCGCCTCTGGACAAGGCGAATCACCTTTGATTCTTTAGTGACGATTCGGAAGTGCGGCGTTGCCGGATCGTCAAGCGGGACAGAAAATCGGGGAGTGCCATTTATGGCGAAGGCGGACGCGTGGGGCGCGCCCGGTGGGACGGCGTTTGAGCGTCGCGAGGCGCGAAGCGACGGTCTCGCGGGCAATACGCGGCTCATCGCCGAACCTGCCTACCGACGGCTGCTGGCAGCCGAGCCGCTGTTGCGGCGATCGATCCCGGCCCTCATCATCATGTTTCTGTTGATCATCGCAGTACTGCGCTTTCTTTCGCTGATGAACGAGCGCGACGAGATCGAGCGCGACGCCAAGGCGATCCTTGCGCTGGCCGCCGGCCAACTGGCCAGTTCGATCGCCGACGCGACCATGGTTTCCGCGCCCGGCGCGATCCAGGACCTGCTGGAGAGCACCGGTCGTCAGGGCGCGATGGGCCGAAGCCACGTACTGGCGATCACCGATAGCGCCTTCAAGATCATTGCCGTATCGCCGCAGTCGATGCACTGGGAGGGGCGATCGCTCGATGGCGTCGTGCAGGGCGGGCAGCCGCTGTTCATGTTCGGTGACCGCGCCGGGGTAATGGAGGTCAACATCGGCGGACAGGACTGGTACGCGGCAGTGAGCCTGGCGAATGGCCGAAGGGGTGCCGCGGCAGCGTTCGTGCCGCAGGAGGCAGTTTTTGACGCCTGGCGCAAGACGGTCTCACTCAACGTCACGCTGTTCGTGCTGACGGCCGGCGTGCTGATCATCATCCTCTACGCCTATTTCGGCCAGGCGGCGCGCGCCCAGGCCGCCGATCGCATCTATCTCGAAGCCCACCAGCGCATCGACATGGCGCTGGTGCGCGGCCGCTGCGGCCTGTGGGATTGGGACATGGTGCGCGGCAAGATGTACTGGTCGCGCTCGATGTACGACATGCTGGGCTACGAGCCTTGTGACACGATGCTGTCGTTCGGCGAAGTCGATGAAATCATTCATCCCGAGGACGGCGATTTGTTCGAACTCGCCAACAGGATCGTCGCACGCGAGATCGACCATATCGACCAGGTGTTCCGGATGCGCCATGCCGACGGGCAATGGGTTTGGATGCGCGCAAGAGCACACGTTATCGACCCGGAAGCGCCGGAGATCCAGCTGATCGGCATCGCCGTCGACGTCACCGAGCAGCGGCATCTGGCGCTGCGCTCCGAAGCGGCGGACCTGCGCCTGAGGACGGCCATCGAAAACATCAACGAATCTTTCGTGCTGTGGGATTCGTCCGAGCGCCTGATCATGTGCAATTCCAAATACCAGCAGGACAACGGCCTGTTGGATCGCGACGTGATGCCGGGCGCTCCGCGCGCCGTTCTGGAGGAACGCATGCTGGCCTTCGCCTTGGAGCGGCGGCTTGCCAACACCAACGGACCGCAGGGAGGCGTGACCTTCGAGCGCCAGCTTGCCGACGGCCGCTGGCTGCAGGTGAACGAGTTGCGGACAAGGGACGGCGGTACCGTCTCTGTCGGCTCCGACATCACCCAGATCAAGCTGCACCAGGAGAAGCTGGTCGACAGCGAGCGCCGGCTGATGGCGACAATCCATGACCTCAGCCTTGCCCGCCGCGCGGAAGAAGAACGGGCTCGTGAGCTCGTCGAACTCAATCGCAAATACATGAAGGAAACCGAGCGCGCCGAAGCGGCGAACCGGGCGAAATCCGAATTCCTGGCCAACATGTCGCACGAGTTGCGCACCCCGCTCAACGCGATCATCGGCTTCTCGGAACTGATGGAACGGCGGCTGTTCGGGCCGCTGGGTTCGCCGCGCTACGAAGAGTATGCCACCGACATCAACGGCAGCGGCAAATATCTTCTCGGCGTGATCAACGACATTCTCGACATG
The DNA here is from genome assembly GCF_040320005.1 of Mesorhizobium sp. M0816. NCBI lineage: Bacteria > Pseudomonadati > Pseudomonadota > Alphaproteobacteria > Hyphomicrobiales > Phyllobacteriaceae > Mesorhizobium > Mesorhizobium sp. M0816. The sequence continues at coordinate 131,038 of NZ_JAMYOT010000005.1, forward strand.
TCGAAGATCGAGGCCGGCCAGTTCGCACTGGATCAGGAAGAAATCGATCTCTGCCCGCTTATCAGGGAGACGGTTCGCGTCGTCTCTCTGCAGGCGGCGGAAAAGTCGATCACCGTCGAAACCCGCATCGCCGATTCGCTGACGCTGTTCGCCGACCGCAGGGCGATCAAGCAGATCCTCATCAACCTTCTGTCCAATGCGGTGAAGTTCACCGGGCAAGGCGGCCACATCTCGGTCAGAGCCCGCAGCATTTCCAGCGCGCTGATCCTGACGATCGAGGACAATGGCTGCGGCATCCCGAAGGCGGCGCTGAGCAAGCTCGGGCGGCCATTCGAACAGGTGCAAAACCAGTTCTCCAAGAGCCATGCCGGCTCCGGCCTCGGCCTCGCCATCTCGCGCTCGCTGGCCGAGCTTCAGGGTGGCGCGTTGAAGATCCGCTCGACCGAAAGCGTCGGAACGATCGTCTCGGTACGCATCCCGATCAAGAAAGCCGCGCAGGCGGTCAGGGCCGCTGCCTGAATGACAAAATAAGTCTCCGGCGGCTCGCGCCGCCGGAGCGGTTGTCAATTCTCACTGCATGCCGTCAGCGCCATCATTGCCCTCGCCGTCCCATTGGCGGTGACGGCCGGGACCCTTCGGCAGTTCGTTCTTCTCGATTTTCCCGTCATTGTCACGGTCGAGCATGGCGAAGACCTTCTTCTGGCGGCTTGTGATGTCGTCGGCGGTCAGCGTGCCGTCGCCCTTGGTGTCGTAACGGGCGATGATGCGCCTGGCCATCTGCTCGAAGCGTGCTTTCTCCAGCGCGTCGGCGAGCTGTGCCACGGTCAGCTTGCCGCCATTGTCGGCGACCATCTTCTTCAGCCGCGCGTTCATGGCGTCGGAGAACTGGTCGAAGGTGATGGTGCCGTCATTGTCCTTCATGACCTTGCCGAGGCGCATCATCATGCCGTCGCGCGGCCCGGCCCCGGAGTGCTCGTCTGCATAGGCAGCGGTGCCGACGGCGCCGGCCAGGGCTGCGAAAACGAGTGCAAGTCTGGTCGTCTTTCTCATGGTCTTCTCCTGTTGCATCGTCACCCCCGATGCTAGAGCGGCGGACCTTCAATCCCCCGCTCTATCTCTTTGATTGAACATCGGAACCTCCCAAAGCAGGTCGCAATTTTGGGCCCGATGCTCTCGCCCGTACGGCTGGTTGCCGTCACGGTTGTTTCGCACGAAGCAGAAGGTCGAAATCCTTTCTGACCTTCTGCGACGTCTCCCCGAGATGCGCTTCAAGCACCCCGAAATCCGGCAGGTCGGTGACGGCCAGAAGCAGATCCGAAAGCCCTGGCGGAACGTCGTCTCGTTCGAACGCGCCGGTGAGGCAAAGCCGTATCATCTGGGTCAGCGCCAGATAGAGCGAATAGGCATCCACCAGTTCCTGCCTGACCTGGGCGCTGGCGAAATCCGGCGCCAGGCGCGACAGGACCTCAGCCGTGCCGGTGGCCCTGCGGCCTGCCTCGATCTTTCCGGTGATCAGCGCAATCTGGGCAATGAATTCGAGATCGATGAGGCCGCCCGGGATCAGCTTGATGTCCCAGGGATCGCGCGGCGGCTTCTCCTTGTCGACCATGGCGCGCATCTCGGATGCCTCGGCCATCACCTTGGCTGGATCGCGCGGCAGAGCGAGCACTGCGGCAACTTCTCCCTCGACCTCGCGGCAGAGCTCGGCATCGCCGCCGATCGTGCGGGCGCGCGCCAGCGCCATGTGCTCCCATGTCCAGGCTTCCTGGCGCTGATACTTCTTGAAGGCGTCGACATGGGTGGCCACCGGCCCCTTGTTGCCGGACGGCCGCAGGCGAAGGTCGAGCTCGTAGAGCACGCCCTCGGCGGTCGGCGCCGAAACGGCGGCGATCAGCCGCTGTGTCAGCCGGCTGTAGTAATGCGACGGGGCAAGCGGCTTGTCGCCGTCGGACTCCTCCGCATCGGCGTCGTGATCGTAGAGCAGGATGAGGTCGACGTCGGAGCCCGCCGTCAGTTCGCGGCTGCCGAGCTTGCCCATGCCGAGCAGCGCGACCCGGCCGCCGGCAATATAGCCATGACGCAAAGCGAATTCCGCCATCACCGCCTGCAATGCCGCCTCGATGGTCAGGTCGGCGAGATCGGAAAAAGCGCGGCCGGCGCGCGGCGGGTCGATCGACCCGGCAAGCAGCCTGACGCCGATCAGGAATTTTTGCTCCGAAGCAAAGATGCGCAGCCGGTCGAGCACGTCTTCATAGGCTCTGTCGCCTTCGAGGAAGGCGGCAAGGCGCGCCGACAGATAGGCGCGGTTTGGCAGTTCGCTCAGCAGCGCCGGATCGAGCAGCCCATCGAAGACATGCGGCCGGCGCGTGATGATGGCGGCCAGCCGCGGTGCCGCGCCCATGATAGTCGCCATCAGCTTCAGCAAAGCCGGATTCGACTGCAGCAGCGAAAACAGCTGGATGCCGGCAGGCAGGCCGGCAAGGAATTCGTCGAAGCGGATCACTGCGTCGTCCGCCCGCCGCGTCTGGCCGAAGGCTTGCAGCAGCGCCGGCGTCAGTTCGGTCAGCCGCTCGCGCGCTTCCGCCGACCTGGTGACGCGGTAGCGGCCGAAGTGCCAGCCGCGGATAACCCGGCAGATGTCGCTCGGCCGCTGGAAGCCGAGCCGCTGCAAGGTCTGCAAGGTGTCGGGATCGTCGACGTCGCCGGTAAAGACCAGATTGCCGATGCCGGCCGAAAGCTCCGGCGCGGTTTCGAACAGCGCTGCATAGTGGCGCTCGACCTGGTGCAGCGCCGCGCGGAACGTTTCGGCAAAGCCTGCCGCATCGGCAAAGCCCAGCATGCGGGCGACGCGCTCCAGCCCCTCTTCGTCCTCCGGCAGGATATGCGTCTGCTGGTCGGCAACCATCTGGATGGCATGTTCGACGCGGCGCAGGAACCAGTATTGCCTGGTGAGCGCATCGCGCGCGTCGGCGGTGATCCAGCCGCGCGCGGCGAGCTCGCCGAGCATCGGCACGGTCTCGCGGCCGCGCAGTTCGGGAAAGCGGCCGCCGGCGATGAGTTGCTGGGTCTGGACGAAGAACTCGATCTCGCGGATGCCGCCGCGGCCGAGCTTGACGTTGTGGCCTTTGACCGCGACCTCGCCATGGCCCTTGTGGGCGTGGATCTGGCGCTTGATCGAATGGACGTCGGCAATCGCCGCGTAGTCCATGTATTTGCGCCAGATATAGGGCTGCAGTCCCTTCACGAACGCGGCGCCGGCGGCAACATCGCCGGCCACCGGGCGCGCCTTGATCATGGCGGCGCGCTCCCAGTTCTGGCCGCGCGCCTCATAGTAGCGCAGTGCCGCCTCGACCGGGATCGCCAGCGGCGTCGAGCCGGGATCGGGACGAAGCCTGAGATCGGTGCGGAAGACGTAACCGTGCTCGGTGCGGTCCTGGAGGATACGGACAAGCCGGCGGGTCAGGCGCGAAAACAGCTCTGTGGCATCGAGCGGATCGACGACGGCAGGCGCATCGGGGTCGAAGAAGACGACGAGGTCGATGTCGGAGGAGAAGTTCAGCTCATGCGCGCCGAGCTTGCCCATGCCGAGCAGAATCCAGCCCGAGCGTCGCGCCGGATTTTTGGCATCCGGCAATCGGAGCTTGCCTTGCTCATGCGCGTCGCGGAGCAGGAAATCGACAGCCGCACGCGTGCAGGCGTCGGCAAGGTCGCTCAGTCGCCGCACCGTCAGCGAGGTCTCGGCTTCGCCGGCGAGATCGGCCAAGGCGATCAGGAAATGCGCCTCCGCCTTGCATTGGCGCAGCTCCATCATCAGGCTGCTTTCGGAGACGGCCTGTACGCGTGCTGCCTTGTCGACCGCGGCGCCGATCGATGATAGCCGCGCCTCGATGGCCTCGTCGAAAAGCGCATCGAGTATCCGCGGCCGGCGGCGCGCGGTATCGCGCAGGAACGGCGACAGGTCGAACACGGCGGCGAGGAAATCCTGGACGACCCCCTTGCCTGCCAAGAATTTCGCCAGTCGCGGCAGTTCTTTTTGCCGCGCGGCGTCGGCGATCTCCGACAATTCCTGCCTGGCGCGGCTTGCATCCAGCGGAACGAGCTTTATCGTCGGCTTCAACAGCCTGTCCGTTTCGAGGCGTCGCACTGCCATCCTCGCCACCATCAGCGATCCTCCCGCCCGGGAAAACTCATGACGACGGACAATCCGGGATTGCCGGGCAGAAGCTCAAGCCGTCCATTGTGGAACGTCACGATCGCCTTGGCGAGGCTCAAGCCAAGGCCGGAACCCGGCTGCGAGCGGCTCTTTTCCAGCCGCACGAAACGCTCGGTCACCCTGGCGCGGTCGACATCGTCGGGAATGCCCTGGCCGTTGTCGGAGACGGCGAGTCTGATCTCGCTGCCGACACGCTCCAGCGTCACGCGAACCGTAGGCCTGGAGGTCGAGTCGGTCGAATATTTGATCGCGTTGTCGACGATGTTGGACAGCGCCTGGCCAATCAGCTCGCGATTGCCGTTGACGGCGAAGGAACCTTGCACCGAAGTTTCGAGCGTCACGCCCGCCTCCTCCGCTACCGGCTCGTAGAGTTCGACGACGTCGTGCACGGCAGCGGCCAGATCAACCCTGGTGGTGCTTTCCGAGGAATAGCCGGCTTCCAGTCGCGAGATCATCAGGATGGCGTTGAAGGTCTTTATCAGCTGATCGGATTCGGCGATCGTTCCTTCCAGCGCCTGCCGGTAGTCGCTGGTGTTGTGCTTGCCGGAAAGCGTCGCCTCGGCGCGATTGCGCAGCCTGGTCAGCGGCGTTTTCAGGTCGTGGGCGATGTTGTCGGAGACCTGCTTCAGGCCCTCGTTGAGCGTGGCGATCCTGGCCAGCATGGAATTGAGGTTTTCCGACAGCCGGTCGAACTCGTCGCCGGCGCCGGTGACCGGCAGCCGGCCGGAAAGATCGCCGCCCAGGATACGGCGGCTCGCCTCGGACACGCTGTCGATGCGCTTCAGCGCCGCGCGCCCGACAAAAAACCAGATCAGCAGCCCGCCGACGCCCATCATGCCGAGCGCCAGCATCAGAGCGCGGCGAATGACGGCGCGGAAGCGCTCCGGCTCGCCGAGGTCGCGGCCGACCAGCATGATCATCTGGTTGGGCAGGCGCAGCACCAGGGCAATGGCGTTGTGGCCTTTCTCGCCTTCGGCCTGGACTTCGCTCTGGGCGGGCTCGTTCGGGTCGGCGACCGGGTTGCGCTGCCGCTCGAGCTCGCCCTCACCGAAGCGGCGGTAGGAGAACGGTTCGGTGGTCCAGCCCTCGGCCTCGATCACGCCCGGCTCCAGGCTCTGCACGTTGCCGGTCAGGATCTGGCCGTTGGCATCGGCGATCAGATAGAGATTGGCGCCGGGCTGGCGGGAGCGCTGCTCGACGACACGGACCAGCAGCGGCAAGCCGCCGCGCTGATAGGCGCGGGCGAGGCCGAGCACCTCGTCGTTGATCGTGTCCTGGGTCTGGCCGGTCAGCATGCGCGCCGACAGCGAGGTCATGTAAAACACGAGCAGCACCGCGCAGATGGCGAACAGCAGGAGGTAGAGCGCCGAAAGCCGCGCTGCCGTCGTCTTCATGATGGCCGGCACGGAAAGAGTCATGGGGTTCTAGCCGCTTTTCAGCATGTAGCCGGCGCCGCGAACCGTGTGCAGGATCGGCTTGTCGAAGCCCTTCTCGATCTTGCCCCGCAGCCGCGAGATATGAACGTCGATGACGTTGGTCTGCGGATCGAAATGGTAGTCCCAGACATTCTCGAGCAGCATGGTGCGCGTCACCACCTGGCCGGCATGGCGCATCAGATATTCGAGCAGGCGGAACTCGCGCGGCTGCAGCGTTATCTCGCGCCCGGCGCGGCGCACCGAGTGCGACAGCCGGTCGAGTTCGAGATCACCGACCCGGTAGACGGTTTCGGCTTCCCTGGCGCTGGCGCGGCGGTTCAGCACCTCGACGCGGGCGAGCAGTTCGGAAAAGGCGTAGGGTTTGGTCAGATAGTCGTCGCCGCCGGCGCGCAGACCGGTGACCCGGTCGTCGACTTCGCCGAGCGCCGACAGGATCAGCACGGGCGTCGTATTGCCCCGGGACCTGAGCCCGGCAATGACGGACAGGCCGTCGCGACGCGGCATCATGCGGTCAATGACCATGACGTCATAGTCGCCGGAATCGGCGAGCGCGAAGCCGGTTTCGCCGTCGCCGGCGACATGGGCGGTATGGCCGGCCTCGGCGAACGCCTTCTGCAGGTAGTCGGCTGCCTCGCGATCGTCTTCTATGACGAGAATCTTCATAGAACCGTTATACGCGATTTCACTGGAAGATTGAGTGGCCGGCATATGCATCGTGGCCTTCTCCATGACGTATCGCGAACAAAGTGATTCAGGGATACGCGGTAAGTCTTTGTTTTAGCATGTCGTAGCCTAAAATCGCTTCACGCCTTGAGCGGCATGTTCGAGCGGCAGCGGGCGATGGGAGGCCCGCTGCCGCTGGGGCGGAACACGATGACTGACTAACGTATTCAGGCCCCGTGCTTTCCCGTGCGGTGGCTCGGGGGTGTTGAAAACCGCCGCATCGGAAAAGTCGACCACTAGAGCGCCGCGCGTCCTCTTGGACGCGCAAAGGACGCTCTAGCACCTTGAATCGGCGCATGAGCCTTTCCGAAAACGGAATACGTGTTCGGGGTCATGCGCTCAGCCCTTGGCGACAGGCAGTGCGACGAAGCGGTTGCTGTCGTCGCGGGTGATCTGCATCAGCACCGCCTTGCGGCCGGACTTCACCGCGTCGGCCATCGCCTTGTCGACGTCGCCGGCGCCGTTCACTTCCGCCGAATTGACGGAGGTGATGACGTCGCCGGGCTGGATGCCGCGATCGGCGGCATCGCTGTCGGGGTCGACATCGGTCACCACAAGGCCCTTGCCATTGTCAGACTTGGTGACGGTCAGGCCGAGATCGGCGAGCGTGTCGGTCTTCGGCGCGGGGGCAGGCTGCTGGTCGGCCGAGGCCTGCTTGTCGCTCGACGGCAGCTTGCCGAGATCGACCTTAACCGCCTCGCTCTTGCCGTTGCGCCACACCGTGACATCGACAGATTTGCCGGGCGGGTAAGCGCCGATCAGGCGGGCGAGTTCCTTCGGCGAAGCAACGTCCTTGCCGTCCACCTGGGTGATCACGTCACCGGCGGTGATGCCGGCCTTCTTGCCGGGACCGTTGTCCTGTGCGCTGGCAACGAGCGCGCCCTTGCCGGACCCAAGGCCAAGCGACTCGGCGATTTCGGGCGTGACCGGCTGGATTTCGACGCCGAGCCAGCCGCGCTGGACTGTACCGTTCTTCATCAGATCCTGCACGACCTGCTTGGCGGTCGAAGCGGGAATATCGAAGGCAATGCCGACGCTGCCGCCCGACGGCGAGAAGATCGCGGTGTTGATGCCGACAACCTGGCCGTTGAGGTTGAAGGTCGGGCCGCCCGAATTGCCGCGGTTCACCGAGGCGTCGATCTGGATGAAGTCGTCATAGGGACCGGCGCCGATATCGCGGCCGCGGGCCGAGACGATGCCGGCGGTAACCGTGCCGCCGAGGCCGAACGGATTGCCGACAGCCACCACCCAGTCGCCGACGCGAACCTTGGAATCATCGGCGAAGTCGACATAGGTGAACTTGCTGCCGTCATCGACCTTGAGCACGGCAAGATCGGTGCGCGGATCGGTGCCGATCAGCTTGGCGTCGAGTTCCTTGCCGTCATTGGTCACCACGGTGAAGGCGGTGCCCTCCTCGACGACATGGTTGTTGGTGACGAGATAGCCGTCATCGGAGATGAAGAAACCGGACCCTTGCGCCACCGGCCGCGGCTGGTCGTTGTTGCGGTCACGGTGTCCAAAACGGCGCATTCCGTTCGGGCCCTGATCGCCGCCTTGATCGCCAAAGCCGCGGAATTCGCGGAAGAACCGGCGCAGCTGCGGGTTGTCGGGAAGATTGCCTAAGCCGTCCTCGTCGTCCATCTGGCCGGAACCGTCATCGGCCGTCGACTGGATCTTGGCCTTGACGCGCACGCTGACGACCGCCGGCGAAACGCGCTCGACCACATCGGCGAAGCTCGGGACCTGCGGTGCCTCGACACGCACGGCGTCGGCCAGCACCGGGGCTGTCCCGGTGGCAACAGCACCAAAGCCGATCGCGCCGGCAATGGCCAGGGATGCGGCTGCGGCCAGCAGGCGTTTACGGGTGCGAAGATATGAATTGGGGGCAACATTCATGGTTATCGTATCCTCTTTTCAAGGGACGCCCCTTGATTGGCATCCTCGACAAAGGAAATAGAGGGCCGCACATTACGGCGCCATTTCCGGTACATGAAACTTTCGTAATGTATCGATCAATCGCGGCGGAGCATCTTGTCCAGCGCCGCCTGTTCCTCGGCAGTTAATGCAGCGGTCACCGTCGAATGGCGCGAGCGGGCGGCCAGCAGGATGAATGTCCCGCCAACGAGCAGCAGAAGAACTGGCGTCCCCCAGAGCAAAACATTGCGCAGATTGAAGCGTGGCTTCAGCAGCACGAATTCGCCGTAGCGCGAAACGACATAGTCCATCACCTGCCGATCGGTATCGCCGGCGACCAGGCGCTGGCGCACAAGGATGCGCAGGTCGCGGGCGAGGTCGGCATCGGACTCGTCGATCGACTGGTTCTGGCAGACCATGCAGCGCAGGCCTTCCGACAAAGCGCGCGCCCTCGCCTCGAGTGCCGGGTCGGCGAGCACCTCGTCGGGCTTGACCGCCTGCACGGCGCCGGCGAACAAGAGCGCCAGCAGCAGGACCAGCGAGGCCAGCGTGACCCTTTTCATTGCGGGCTCGCCGATGGCACGCCGGCCGCAGCCTTGCGGCGCGACGGTGCGCCGACGCGCAGGCGGCGGTCGAGCAGCGACATCGCCGCGCCCGCCATCATCACCATTCCGCCGCCCCAGATCAGCGTCACCAGCGGCTTCCACCACAGACGAACGACCACAGAGCCATCGCTGCCCTCGTCGCCAAGCGAAAGATAGAGCTGGCTGAAGCCGATCGTCCTGATGCCGGATTCGGTTGTGGTCATCTGGCGCACCGGATATGAGCGCTTGGCCGAGGTGATCTCGCCGGTGACGCTGCCGTCGGCGCCAAGCAGGGCGAAGCGGCCGCGATCCTCACTGTAGTTAGGCCCCTGGGCCGGGTAGAGTCCCTCGAAGCGCAGCTTGTGGCCGGACAGTTCGACGGTCTCGCCGGCATGCATCGACAGGATTTTTTCGGTGCCGAAGCAAAGCGTGCCGACAATGCCGAGCGTTGTCAGCCCGAGGCCGAGATGCGCAAGCGCTGTGCCGAAGACCGAGCGCGGTAGGCCGGCGAAGCGCCTGAGCATGGTGGCGGGCGCGACGGTGCCGAAGCCGGATTTGACGGCGAGATCGGAGAGCGCGCCGCAGATCAGCCAGAAGGCAAGGCCGACACCGAGTGCCGCCAACACCGAAGCGCCATCGATGAACAGGGCCGTCACCAGCACGGCGAGCAGCGCCGCCGCGAAAGCCGCCATCAGGCGCTGGGCGACCGCGAAAATGTCACCGCGCTTCCAGGCGAGGAGCGGCCCGAACGGCACGACGACCAAGAGCGGCACCATCAGCGGGCCGAATGTCAGGTTGAAGAACGGCGCGCCGACCGAAATCTTGTCGGCAGACAGGGCTTCGACGACGAGCGGGTAGAGCGTGCCGACCAGCACGGTGGCGGTGGCGGTGGTCAGGAACAGATTGTTCAGGACCAGCGCGCCTTCGCGCGAGATCGGGTGAAACAGCCCGCCGGCCGTCAGCCGGGAGGCGCGCAAGGCAAACAGCGCCAGCGAGCCGCCGATGAACAGCGTCAGGATGCAGAGGATGAAAACGCCGCGCGTCGGATCGGTGGCGAATGCGTGCACCGAGGTCAGCACGCCGGAGCGCACCAGGAAGGTGCCGAGCAGCGACAGTGAGAAGGTCAGGATCGCCAGAAGCAGCGTCCAGATCTTCAGCGCCGAGCGCTTTTCCATGACGATCGCCGAATGCAGCAGCGCCGTGCCCGCCAGCCACGGCATGAAGGATGCGTTCTCGACCGGATCCCAGAACCAGAAGCCGCCCCAGCCGAGCTCGTAATAGGCCCAGTAGGAGCCCATGGCGATGCCGCCGGTGAGGAACATCCAGGCAACCAATGTCCACGGCCTTACCCAGCGCGCCCACGAAGCGTCAATGCGGCCCTCGATGAGGGCAGCGACAGAGAAGGAAAAGCAGATCGAGAAACCGACATAGCCGAGATAAAGCAGCGGCGGATGGATGGCGAGGCCGAGGTCCTGCAGGATCGGGTTGAGATCGCGGCCCTCGATAGGCGCCGGATTGAGCCTGACGAACGGGTTCGACGTCGTCAGGATGAACAGGAAGAAAGTGGCGCCGATCGCTCCCTGCACGGCAAGCACATTGGCCCGGAGCGTCGCCGGAAGATTGCCGCCGAAGACGGCGACGAGCGCGCCGAAGAAGGTCAGGATCAGCACCCAGAGCAGCATCGAACCTTCGTGATTGCCCCAGGTTCCGGTGATCTTGTAGATCAGCGGCTGCAGCGAATGCGAGTTCTCCCAGACGCTCTCAACCGAGAAGTCGGAGCCGGCGTAGGCGGTTGCCAGCGCCACGAAAGACAGCGCCGTCAAGGCAAAGCCGGTCAGCGCGGCCGGTGCGCCGACGGCCATCATCTTGTGGTTGCCGGTGCGCGCACCGAACAGCGGCACCATCGTCTGCACCAGGGCCAGCGCAAACGCCAGGATCAGGGCGAAATGTCCGGTTTCAACCATTGTCACCGCACCCGCTAGTCACTCTTGCTCTCCTGCCATACGCCCTTGGCCTTGAGGCCGTCGGCTACCTCCTTCGGCATATAAGTCTCGTCATGCTTGGCCAGCACGCTGTCGGCGACAAAGACGCCATCGGGGCCAAACGAGCCTTCGGTGATCACGCCCTGTCCTTCCCGGAAGAGGTCGGGAAGAATGCCGGTATAGGTGACCTTGACGTCCTTCTGGTTGTCGGTCACCGAAAAGGCGACGGTGGCGCCTTGGCTACGCTCGACCGTGCCTTTTTCGACGAGACCGCCGAGCCTGATGCGCTGGCCCGGCTGAAGGCTGGCGGTGGCCAGATCGGCCGGCATGTAGAAATAGGAGGCCTTCTGGCCAAGCGCATAGAAGGTCAGCCCCGTGGCAACACCGAGAAACCCCAGCCCCGCTGCGATCACCGACAGTCGTTTCTGCTTGCGCGTCATCGTCTACTCCGTCGCCGTCACGCCAAGCGAGGCGGCAAAGGCGGTGAATTTTCTGGCCTGATCGCTGTCCGCGCCAAAGACGGCGATACCGCGATTGAGCGCGTCACGCGCCTGATCTGTCTTGCCCAGCACGGCATAGGAACGAACGAGCTGCATCCACCCTTCCTCGTCGCGCGGATTTTGCCGAAGCTTTTCGTCGAGGCCGGCAACCATGGTGCTGATCATGGCTTGCCGGTCCTGCGGCGACATCGAGGAAGCAGCATCGATATCCTCGGCGGTCGGCCCTTTCGCGGGCGCCTCCGAAGCGACGCTGCGGGCGGCGGATTCGGCCAGCGCCTGCTCGACGGCGCCGCGCCACGGCGAGCCCTGCGGCAAGGCGGCAAGCATCTTTTGCCAGGCCGCCGTGGCTTCAGCTATGCGGCCTTCCTGTGCCATGCCCATGGCGAGATAGAACGATGCCTTCGGATTGGCCGGATCGAGCTTCAACGCCGCCTCGAAAGCCGCCTGCGCTTCGGCGGAGACAATGCCGCCGGCCGCATTGGCGATCGCCTCGCCAAGACCCGCCTGGCGGGCGGCGCTGTCGCCGTCGAGGCGGATGGCGTTGCGATAGGCGGTCACCGCATCGGCGTATCGCTGCATGCGCAGATAGACCGGCGCCAGCACGTCCCAGCCGCGGCCATCGGATGGGTTGGCCGCCAGGTGCGCCTCGGCGCGGGCTATCAGCTCGTCGACCGAGCTGTCGGCGGGGTTCTTGGCCAGGCGTTCGCTGAGCGGCTGCGACGGCAGGTCGGGTGAGCCGAGCTGGCCATAGAGGCCCCAGCTGACCAGCGGAACCAGCAGCACGGCCGCCGTCGCCACCAGCCTTGTCGACCGCGACGGTTGCGTCGCCGTGTCGTCGGCGTGGCCGGCATTGCTCAGGCGAAGGATGCGGCGGGCGATTTCGGCGCGTGCCTCTTCGGCCTCCATTGGCTGGATCAGGCCACGCGCCATATCGCGGTCAAGCTCGGCCAGCTGGTCGCGATAGACTTCAAGGTCGTGATCGCCGGCAGCGGACGCGTTCTTCGATCCGCCGGCCAACGGCAGCAGCACCGCCAGGCTTGCGCCCAGCGTCAGGATTGCGGCTATGACCCAGAACAGCATGGCTCTTCCAATAGAACGAGACCCTTGCCCTGCCAACACAAGCGTGCTGCGACGCTTTGGCGGGGCCGCTCCGATCGATAATGCATGTCGCGCAAAAGTGTGCAGCGGTTTTGCGATAACGACCATGCATCAAAGCAAGGACCTAAAGCGCGTCGCATGAGGCCGGTCGCACGCGACGCGCTTTAGTGCCGGACCGGAATCGGCGGATCGATGGCCGGCCAGCTACGTCAGCGGCGTCCAGCTGCCGTCGGCATTGCGGCACGCGGTTCCGCGCGCGGTGGCGCCGGCGGTGCCGGTAAACACCGTATGGGTGTATTGCCGGCAGTCCTGCGAGCCGACGCGATAGGGCTGGGCGGCGACCACTTCGCCGCGATGGGCCGAACCGTCGCTCTTCCAAGCCACTTTCTGGCCGCTCGCCGTGTATTCAAGCGCCTTGTATTCCGCCTCGAGCGCGCTGCGCTTCTCGGTCTCGCTCAGGCCGGCGCCGATAGAGCCGCCGACGAGGCCGCCGCCCATGGCGGAGATGATCGTCGTCGCCACCTTGGCGCCGCTGGGGGGCGTCGCGGCCGGCGTCACCGTAACGGCCGGGCCCTTGCCGAGCGTTGTGCAGCCGGAGACGGCGAGCAGGGCGGAAACGAGCGCGACGCGAATCTTCATGCCAATACCGGCTTTCTTGAGCTGGACCGCCGCGCTGTCAGCAGCTGGCGCGGCCATAATGTCGATGTTTGTCGGAAATTTGGCCGCGGCCGGCCACCTGGAAAAGCAATCTGGAAAAGCATTACTGAAGGCTCCGCAATCGAACCATCGCCTTCAATCCACCCATGACGGATCGTTCCAGCGCCAGAGAGCCTCCATACTCGTTGACAAGGTCGGCGACAATGGCAAGTCCGAGCCCGCTGCCCGGTTTTGTCTCGTCGAGCCGCCGGCCGCGCTGCAACACCTCGCGCGCCTTGTCGTCGGGAATGCCGGGGCCGTCATCCTCGATGCTGATCTCGAACAGGTTGGCTGCGCCTTCCGTGCCAGCGCCACCCTTGCTGGAGATTGGCTTGACCGAAACGGCGACCGCGCTCCTTGCCCATTTCATCGCATTGTCGAGCAGATTGCCGAGCAGCTCCTCCAGGTCCTCGCGTTCGCCGGCAAAGACGATGTCGGTGGCCGGCAGTGAGAGCGACAGCGCCGTCTGCGGGTTGAGCTTCTGCAGCACCCGAACCATGCGCTGGACCAGCGGCGCCACCGGCGTACGGTAGACGACGCTGTCGCGCTGCGCGGCGACGCGGGCACGTTGCAGATAATGGTCCACTTGCTTTTGCATGGAAGCGGCCTGCTCGGCGATCAGCTGACCCTTGGCGCCACCCAGCGCCCGTCCCTCGTTGAGCAGCACGGCAAGCGGCGTCTTCAGCGAGTGAGCCAGGTTGCCGACCTGTGTGCGCGACCGCTCGACGATACGCCTGTTGTTCTCGATCAGCGCATTGGTCTCGTTGGCGAGCGGCTCGATCTCGGCCGGGAAACGGCCGTCTAGGCGCTGCGCGGTTCCTTCGCGCACCATGGCAAGCGCATTCCTGACCCGGCGCAGCGGCTGCAGGCCGAGCAGGATGGCAATCGCATTGATGGCGATCATGCCGACGCCGAACAGCGACAGATAGGTCAAAAGGCGCCGCTGGAAGGTGGCGATTTCCTGCTCGAGCTCGGTCTGGTTGCCCATGACGCGGAAGCGCGCGGCGCGGTTTTTCGCATCGAGCACGAACTCGCTCTCGAACACCTCCAACTGCTCGCCTTCGATGCCGTCCGCTGAATAGCTGCGCTGGAAGCTGGCATTGAAGGGCACCTCGGCAACGCTTGGCGACGGGATCGCCTTGGTCATCGACGACGAATGGAGATCGCCGTGCACGCCTTCCGAGGCAGGCTCGACCGACCAGTACCAGCCGGAATTCGGTTCCGAGAACCTCAAATCACCAAGGTCGGGGGCGCCGGTCAATTGGCCGCTTTCAGAAACGCCGACCGAGCCGATCAGGTTGAACAGATGCGCCGAAAGCAGGCTGTCGAAACCGCGCTCGCTGGCCTGGCGATAGAGCGTGGTGATCAAGGTGAAGATGACGACCAGAGTGAGGATCGCCCAGACCGTGGAAAAGGCGATGACGCGAAACGCCACCGAACGCGGCCATGACCGCAGCGACGGCGTGTTCGAGACGGCGGGTTTTGTAGGCAGCGGTTCCGCGTTACGCCTCCGGCTTACGCATGCGGTAGCCCATGCCGCGAACAGTTTCGATCATGTCGATGCCCATCTTCTTGCGAAGCCGTCCGACAAAGACCTCGATGGTGTTGGAATCGCGGTCGAAATCCTGGTCGTAGAGATGCTCGACCAGCTCGGTCCGGGACACCACCTCGCCCATATGGTGCATCAAATAGGCAAGCAAGCGGAATTCGTGCGAGGTCAGCTTCAGCGGCACGCCGTCGACGTCGGCCTTGGAGACCTTGGTGTCGAGGCGGAGCGGCCCGCAGGTCAGTTCGGACGAAGCGTGCCCGGCAGCACGCCGGATCAAGGCCCGCACCCTGGCCAGGATTTCCTCGATGTGGAAGGGTTTGGTGACGTAGTCGTCGGCGCCGGCGTCGATGCCGGCAACCTTGTCGCTCCAGCGGTCGCGTGCCGTCAGGATCAGCACCGGCATCTTGCGGCCGCCGCGCCGCCAGCGTTCGACCACGCTGATGCCGTCCATCTGCGGCAGGCCGATGTCGAGCACGACGGCATCGTAGGGCTCGGTGTCGCCGAGAAAGTGCCCTTCCTCGCCGTCGAAAGCGCGGTCGACGACATAACCGGCATCGACCAGCGCGTCGCCGATCTGCCGGTTGAGATCCTTGTCATCTTCGACGACGAGTACGCGCATGCGGGAGGCCTGTTGAAACTGGTCAGATATAGGCCGATTCCGGCAGACTGGGAAACGGCACGGTTCAGTTCAGCGGAACGACGATCTCGGAGCGACGGGGACGCTGCCCGTCCTTGCCCGGAACGAGCACGACGATGACGCAGACCGGCTGGCCGCCGCGTGTCGACTGCGAGGCCTTGGCCAGGGTGCCGCCATTCTGCTCGGCCACCTGCTGGCCGATCGCGTAGCAGTCGGACGCGGCGACGACGACCGGCTGAGTCCACTCGGGCACGACAGCGGGGATCGCCATCGCTTGCGACGCAAGCAGACCGGCGGCTGACAGCGCCAGTGCCGCGGTCCGGAAGTGGGAGCGAAGGGTTTTCATGGTCAGCGTTCTAACGCGCCGGTGCTGAACGTGATATGAACGGTGAACGCTCGAATGCATGCCCGCCACACCCCTGAAGCGCGAGATTACCGGATTGCCATTTCGCCGCCCGGCTCCGCGAAATCGCCAATGTTTAACCTAGCCCTCCAATCCTTCGCCGACAACCGGCATCATCTGGCGGGCAGGACCATTTGGGAGGACGAAGCATCCGGCCCAAGGCAACCGATGGCAGTTCAGGCGAACCGAACCTGAAACAAAAAACCCGCCTCTGCGGCGGGTCGCTGGCGCCATCAGCACCATAGGGGAATTAGTAGCATAGCTGCCGGCACAAAGCAAGAACAAAATTGTCCGATTTGCAAAAAGTGCCCGGTGCTCAGCCCTCGTCCTTGATCACGGCACGGAAGCGCAGCAGCCCGTGATGGGCCGAAAGGTCCTCGTCGTAGCGGGCTTCGGCGAATTCGAGCTTGAGGTAGGCGCGGCGATGTTCGCCGAGCGAGAGAGCCGTATCGCGCAGGCGGGTGCTAACAAGGTCCATGATGTCATTGGTTTCCTTGCTGGCCTCTGATTTCGACCAGACATGCAACGTCAGCAACTGTTCTGCGTCGTTCTCCATTCCCGTTGCCCAATCGTAGACGCTGGTGCGGCCGAAGGTCATGTGGGGGAACGCAACATTTTCCGGCGCACGGTCGAACAATCTTGCGTCGCCCAATGCCGCCGATAAATCGGGATCGCCATTCACAGCATCGAATATGGCCTTCTGCAATTCGACGGCCGGCGCGGTCATCGTCTTTCCCTTCGCCCGTCGCGTCGAGCTCCCGGCTGCGTAGCTGCGTTGCATGAAGGCATCCCGCCAAAGCGCGAATCAGCGCGTCTCATGCGGATTATGAACCTTCATGATCTCGGCAATAAGCCCTGCTCCTGCAACCCGCGACGGCACGGCCGACGAAGCGGATGCGTTTGCTTCCTGGCTGCAGCTGGAATGGGAAATGTCAGGCTCATGATTTGGGCTGCGTCGATGCGGATACGGCCTGCTTGAGTGCCCGCGACGCCCGCTTCTTCTTCGGGGCGACCGGATTCAGAGCTGCCGCCGCGCGGTCCGCCTCTTCCTTGGCCAGTCGCAATTCCCTCAGCCTTGCCGTCTTGATGGTCCTGGCCTTCGCCTCCGAGAGATATTCGGCAGTTGCTTTGTTCCGCTCCGCCGCCTTCTTTTGATTTTCCATGAAGCGAGCCTCAGATTTTCCCATGATGTTCTGATTGCCTTGGGCCATCCGTAAAATCTCCTTGCAGCTAAAGTCGAAAACGTGAATTTCACTGTAAGATAGGTGTTTCACAGCGGAAATTCAATTCTCAGGCATTTGGCATGACCCAACTGTGGTGAGAGACCTAGCGGAAATAATACCTGTTAATATTATCGGGATCGCAAGATTCTCTGGCGCTCCCGCAAATCGAGTATCCAGCGAGTCTTCCGAGAGAACCAACGCCGGACGATAAGGTGCGACCCGCAAAGAGCGGGACAAGCGTCCCGTGTGACGACTGCCAATCCTCGGCACCTCGCGCAAGCGGCTGCACCATGCCCCTACTGCGTCTCGCCGCTGATCACCTCGGCATGGTCCTTGATGATGGTAGAAACGAAGCGGATGACGGCGCGCACCGGCGCCTCCGCCCCGATTTCACGGCGATAGACGAGCGACACCGGATGACTGCCGAGAATGTCGGGGGCAAGGCGCACCATCCGCGGTTCAGCTTCGGCCAACATGCAGGGCATTACCGCCAGACCGGCGCCACTCAGAGCCGCCGCCAGCATTTCCGTCATTTCGGCAACGCGAAGGACAATTGTCGCGCCGGCGCCGTGCGCCTCAACCCATTTGGCGCCGGGGACGCCGGCAAGGCTTGCGTGAAATCCAATGATCTCGTGTCCGGCCAGCTGGCGAGGGTCGATGGGCATCGGGTGACGGTCGAGATAGCGCTGGGACGCGTAGATCGACCAGCCCGCAACACAAAGCTTCTGCGCGATCAAATCGTCGTCGGCGATGGTGCCGATCCTGACCGCTAGGTCGGCCTCGCCGTGCTGCAGGTCCACGGGCCTGCTGCCGCTCGTCAGTTCAAGATTGATATCGGGGTGGGCCTTATGGAACCCGGCCATACGCTCGGCAAAAAGGGGG
The DNA here is from genome assembly GCF_040320005.1 of Mesorhizobium sp. M0816. Classification (NCBI taxonomy): domain Bacteria; kingdom Pseudomonadati; phylum Pseudomonadota; class Alphaproteobacteria; order Hyphomicrobiales; family Phyllobacteriaceae; genus Mesorhizobium; species Mesorhizobium sp. M0816. The sequence continues at coordinate 148,878 of NZ_JAMYOT010000005.1, forward strand.
CTGAAGCCCGACGGCAGTGCCAGCCGAACGCTATTCTTGCCCGAACGCACAAGCGCCGTCAGTGCTTGCATGGTACGTTCAAGGTCATCACCGAGCGGCAGCAATGTCTGGCCAAGCGGCGTGATCTCGATACCTTGCCGCATGCGCACGACAAGCGAAACCCCGAGTGCCGCCTCAAGAGCAGCCAGGCGCCGGCTGATCGTCGTGTGACGCACGCCGAGCACGCGCGCAGCTCCCGACAACGTTCCCGCGCGGGCGGCAGCGAGAAAGTAGCGCAGATCGTTCCAGTCCGGTTCGCCGGTCTTGATCACGAACCTAGTCTAGATCAATTCCTCGCCGCGCACCTGTGCAGTTTTGCACAAGCATGCCCGGAAATTGCAAATCGCCTGAATTTGACGTCCGCGCGAGAATAGGCCTGATCCAATTCAGGGAAGCGATCGATGGATATCGAAGGTTTGCGAACGATGGTGGCGCGGCACGCGACGTCGGCCAATGCGTTGGTGGCGCTCGGTTTGGCGATGGAGGCGCGTATTTCCGGCACGCCACTCGAGGGCAGTGTGGCCCGGCGCACAGGGGCCGTGCTTGCCGAACTCGGCGCCTCCGACGTCGTATCAGGTGCTGGCGTCATCGAACTCACGCCGGTGCTGGCCAGCATCCGGGTCGACCTGCTTTCAGGTGGCAAGCTGCTGTCGCGCTCCTCCGAAAGCGTCGAGGCCCTGGAAGCCCGTTTACGCCAGGCCTTCGGCGACGTTTCATCTGGCTTCCCGGCGTTGCTGAAGCGGCTGATCGCGCCACAACTGACCGGTTTGCCGGAGAGGCTCGCCGCACCGGGCGCAGCCTTCCTGGATATCGGCGTCGGCGTCGGCGCCCTGTCGGTGTCGATGCTGCGGCAATGGCCCGGCCTGAAGGCGGTCGGTGTCGATCCCCTGCCTGAAGCCATCGCGCAGGCCGCTGCCAACGTCAGGGCAGCCGGGCTCGAACATCGCATCGAACTGCACACCGGGCTGGGCCAGGATATCGCGGACACGGACGCGTTCGACCTTGTTTTCGTACCAAGCGCCTTCATCCCCGAGCCGGATGTCAGGGCCGTCGTCAAGCGCAGCTACGCCGCGTTGCGGCCCGGCGGCTGGCTGCTGTTGGCAATGGTCAATCCTGGACCGGATGCACTGGGAGACGCCCTCGCCCGCTTCCGCACCACAATGTGGGGCGGCACGGTCTTTGAAAAGGGCGCAGCCCAGGACCTGGTCGATCAGAGCGGCTATGCCGACAGCCGGTTGCTGCCCGGCCCGACCGGGGCGCCTGTCGCCTTCGTCGCCGGGCGTAAGCGGGGCTAACGGTTTCCAGGAGCGGACGATGAAACTGCTGATCTTCGGCGCTTCCGGTGCGACGGGTCGACTGCTTGTCTCGGCGGCGTTGGCGAAGGGCCATGCGGTGACCGCCTTCGTCCGCACGCCGGGCAAGCTTGCCATCAGCCACGAAAATCTGAAGGTGATCGTCGGAAACGTCGCCGATCGGCAGGCAGTCGAACGCGCCGTTGTCGGGAATGATGCGGTTTTCAGCTGTCTTGGGGTGGGCGTGCCGCTGAAACGCGATCCGGCCGTCGTTGCCGGCATCGGCTTCATCGTCGCGGCGATGCAACAGGCCGGCCCCGAACGGCTCATCTATCTTTCATTCCTTGGCGTTCGCGACAGCCGGCGGCAACTGGGCCCCCTGTTGGGCAACATCATCGCGCCATTGGTGCTGCGCCATGAGGTGGCGGACCACGAAGTGAAGGAAAGCCTGATCGTTCAATCCAATCTCGACTGGACCATCGTGCGGCCCCCCAAGCTGAGCAATGGGGCGGCAACGGGTGAATTTCGCCACGGCAATGGCATCCGGTCGGCGTCGCTGCTGCCGACACTGGCGCGGGCCGACGTAGCGGCCTTCATGCTCGCCCAGATCAACGACACCACCTACTCGCGCAGGACAGTCAGCATCCTGCGCTGACGCCGCACGGGAGCCGTCTTCCCCTCGACAAACCTCCCGCTTATCTTCATCGCCCTTATCTTCATCGTCCTTGTAGGCAGCGCCAAAATGGACGAATAGTCATAGCGGCGCGCCGCCGTGAAATTGCCGGTATGCGGTTTCTCAGTTGGCGGCATCGCCGCAGCCGGATCCTGGAATGGCCAGTCCTTTGGAACCACGCAAGAGAAGAGGTCCGATCGCCGCAAGGCTGCTGGCGGTGGATGCATGGATCGATTCCTCGGTCTACGAAATCGGCTTCAGGGCGCGCCAGTTCTGGGAAGCGGCGACCATCTTCTCGCGGCGTTTCCGCGTCGGCGGCTGGCGCCGTGGCCTGATCGAACTGTTGAGTGAAGGCTTTACGCTCGGTGCCGGCGGCATCGTCGTGCTTTTGGCGCTGGCCTTGCCGGCCTTCCAGATAACCGCCGGCGACTGGCGCACGCAAGGCGACTTCGCCGTCACCTTCCTCGACCGCTACGGCAACGAGATCGGCCAGCGCGGCATCATCCAGCGCGATTCGGTGCCGGTCGACGAGATGCCCGACCATGTCATCAAGGCGGTGCTGGCGACCGAAGACCGCCGTTTCTTCGACCATTACGGCATCGATGTGCTCGGCCTGTCGCGCGCCATATTCGAGAATGTGCGGGCAAATTCCGTCGTCCAGGGTGGCTCGAGCATCACCCAGCAGCTGGCCAAGAACCTGTTCCTGACCAATGAGCGGACGTTCGAGCGCAAGATCAAGGAAGCGTTCCTGTCGCTGTGGCTCGAAGCCAATCTGTCGAAGAAGGAAATCCTGCAGCTTTACCTCGACCGCGCCTATATGGGCGGCGGCACCTTCGGCATCGAGGCGGCAGCCGATTTCTATTTCGGCAAGAGCGTCAAGGACCTGAACCTTGCCGAGGCGGCGATGCTGGCCGGCCTGTTCAAGGCGCCGACCAAATATGCGCCGCACATAAACCTGCCCGCCGCCCGGGCGCGGGCCAACGTGGTGCTGTCCAATCTGGTCGATTCCGGCTTCATGACCGAAGGCCAGGTGCTGCAGGCAAGGCTGCACCCGGCCGAAATCGTCGACCGCGGCGAGCAGAAGAGCCCCGACTATTACCTCGACTGGGCCTTCGACGAGGTCAAGAAGATCGCCGCCAAAGGTGGCCCGCACTCGCTTGTCGCCCACACCACCTTCGATGCCAACATCCAGAAGGCGGCCGAAGAATCGATGGAGTTCCACCTCCGCCAGTTCGGCAAGGAATACAACGTCACCGAGGGCGCCATCGTCGTCATCGAGACCAATGGCGCGGTCAGGGCGATCGTCGGCGGCCGCGACTACGGCGCCAGCCAGTTCAACCGCGCCACCAAAGCGCTTCGCCAGACCGGCTCCTCGTTCAAGCCCTATGTCTATGCGACGGCGATGGAGCATGGCTTCACGCCGGATTCGGTGGTTTCCGGCGGACCCATCTCCTGGGGCAGCTGGTCGCCCCACAATTACAATGGCGGGTCGGCCGGCAACGTCACGCTGATCACGGCGATGGCCAAATCGATCAACACGGTGCCGGTGCGGCTGGCCAAGGATTATCTCGGCATCAAGCCGATCAAGGCGATGGCCGAGGCGATGGGCGTCGAGTCGCCGCTTGAATCGCACAAGACCATGGTGCTCGGCACGTCGGGCATGACCGTGATGGACCAGGCGACGGGTTACAGCGTGTTTGCCCAGAACGGCTTTGCCGGAACCCGGCACGGCGTCAGCCAACTCTTCACCCGTACCGGCGAGGTGGTCTACGACTTCGCCAAGGATGCGCCGCCGCCGCACCGGGTGCTATCGGAGCAGGCGCTCAAATACATGAACACCATGCTGGCGGCGGTGCCGGTGATCGGCACTGCCCGGCGCGCAGCCCTTCCAAACATCGTCGTCGCCGGCAAGACCGGCACGACCCAGTCCTACCGCGATGCCTGGTTTGTCGGCTTTACCGGCAACTACACGGCCGCCGTCTGGCTCGGTAATGACGACTTCACCGCGACCAACAAGATGACCGGCGGCACGCTGCCGGCCATGGTGTGGCAGCGCCTGATGCTCTATGCGCACCAGAATATCGACCTCAGACCGATCCCCGGCCTCGATCACCCCTTCGTCGATGCCGAAATCGCTGCCAAGGCCGAGGAAGCGGAGAAGAAGAGCGCCGAACAGGCAGCAGCCGATGCCGCCGCCGAGCGTCCGCCGGTGCTGTCCAGCCGGACCACCCAGACCCTGAAGGAACTCACGAAGCTGTTCCAGGCGGCACCCGTGCTCGACGCGCCCGCTGCGCCGGAGACCCTGTCGGCGCTCTGAGCGGTCAATTCCACAGGGCCGCTTGCCACAAGGCCCTGCGCCGCGATATCCCCGAGCGGCAATCTTTCAGTCCCGGCCTTCGGTTCCCTGCCTCCTCATGCTCAAGAACGCCTTCCTGACACTGCTTTCGCTTGCCATAGCCGTCGTCGGCGGTGGCGGCAGCGTCTGGTATGCACTGAAGCTGCAGGATGGCGTCGGCGCCATCAGGATCGGCCAATGGACCGCCTTCCCCGATATCGGCACGCCGACGGCAGATCCCTATTCGAAGGCCCGCGTGGCTCGCGAAGGCGTGCTGGCGCTCGGACAGGCGGAAGGACTGTCCTTCATCGCCGAGCGCGATTCCGGCGGCGAACAGCTCAAGCGGCAATGTGCCTACAAGATTGCGGGCGGCTTTCCCACCGCCCGGTTCTGGACGCTTTATGCCGCCGACCAGTCGCTTGGCGTGGTCGAGACCGGCAAGCCGAGGCCGGCTGCGCTGCAGTCCTATCAAGTGCTGCGCCAGGCCGACAATTCGGTGGTCATTTCCGTCGGCAGCCGCCCTGTGCCCGGCAACTGGCTGCTGACCAGCGGCGCCGGCAAGATGTACTTGGTGCTTACGTTCTACGACACGCCGATCGCCAGCAGCACCGGTCTCTCGGACGTCACGCTGCCGCAGATCCAGAAGGTCGGCTGCAATGCGTAGCCTGCTGCATGCCGTGCTGCTCGGCCTGCTCGGCGCCGGCATCGTGCACATCATCGTGCTGCTGCTCGTCCCCGAGTTTTCCGAACGCGACGCCTGGTCGCGATTGGCCATGGCTTCGGATCTCTACAAGATGACCAGGCTCGACGCGGAAGCCGGCGGCGCGCCGGTGGTGAAATCGGTCGATCCGCTGTTTTATGCGGCGGCATGCCGCTTCGATCTTGCCGAGGGGATGATGCGGGTCAAGGCACCGGGAAAGGTGCCGTTCTGGTCGATATCGGTCTACGACCGCGGCGGCCACAACATCTACTCGTTCAACGACCACAGCGCGACCGCAGGCGTGCTCGACACCGTTGTGCTGACGCCGGCCCAGATGATCGAGGTCCGCAAGGATCTTCCCGAGGAACTGCAAGGGGCCATCTTCGTCGAGGCGCCGATAGAGGAAGGCGTATTCGTCGTCCGTTCGTTCGTGCCCGACGACAGCTGGAAGCCGATCGTCTCGCGGTTTCTCGAACAGAGTTCCTGCGAACTGCAGGATTTTTAAGCCGGTTCCGATGCTCAGTGATGCGGTACCGGCAATGTTCCCGAAGGTCCCGGCTTGTCGGGGCCGGCCGGCCGCGTTTCGCCCGTCAGCGGCCGCTGCTCGTAGCGCACCCCGGGAAAGATGATCACTGCCGCCGGCGCGGCTTGTTGTGCTCGATTGGTTGCCGCCGTTCGCGGCACGAAAGACAGTACCATGCCCATGGTTCGCGTATTCCTCTCGGTTGCCCCGGAGCACAACGCAACGCCTCCATAGTCGATTAAGAAGGTAGTAGGTTAACGGAGCGCTAACGGATCGCCGCTAAATTGATCTTTGTTCTTGGGAAACGCGAAACCGGTACAGCCCGGCAGAGCGCTGTCCAGATCGTGTCGAGTGTCGGGCGTATCCTTCGTGTCAGCTTCGGATTTCAGGCAAATCGCAGCAGGAGCTGAATCGGGAAAGGCCGAAAGGCTGTTTCGCGCCGCGGTATCGGCGTTCTGCTCGCTCACCCGCCCTTCGCGCCGGGAAATCGCGCAGCTCGAAGACCTGACGCTGCCGCTTTTCGAGAATGTCTCGGTCGAATCGCGCCGCTACGTCGCGGCAGCCCTTTCCGAATGCGAATATGCACCTGCCGCGCTGGTGCGGCGGCTTTGCCAGGAGCGGGTCGACATCGCCGCTCCGCTGCTGATCCGCTCGCGCGCCCTCAGCGACGTCGACCTGATCGCGCTGATCGGGCGTCACGGCCTGCCGCATGCCCGTGCCATTGCCCGCCGCAAGGATCTCAATCAAACGATCGCGGATCTCATCAAAGTGCTCGAAAGGCCGACGCTGGTGCGGTCGCAGCAGCAGCCGGAAACAACCGCCAAAGCCGCGTCCGAAAACGCCGAAGTGGTTGCGGGCGAGGTCAACAGGCAAGAGGCTTCCGATGCCGCTGAAACTGTACGCCGCAGGCTGCGATCCATGATGCGCGCCGAGAGCGGCGCCGCCATCAGTCCGTTCGTCGAGCCACAAACCTATGTCAAGCTGCGCGAGACCGCGCTGACCGGCAATGCGGCATTCTTCCAGACAGCGCTCGCCGATGCGCTCGAAGTCGATTTTTCAACGGCGCGGACGCTCACCGCGAGCCACAATTACACACCGCTGCTGGCCGCCTTGCGCGCGCTCGACCTTAGTGAAGACAAGGCGTTCCTGATCACGGCGGCCATCTATCCGACCGAGTTTCCGCACCCGCAGGCGATCCGCATCTTCCTCGACCGCTACCGCCTGCTGCACCGCGACGCGGCGTTGGACAGGCTCCGCGGCTGGAAGGCCGACACCGTGTCGAAAATCGTTCGCAAGCCCGGGCGCGTCGCCGCAAATGCCGACCTGCGCAAGCCGAACAGCGCCGATATAGCCGCCACCCCAAAGGCGCGTCGCGTCTGAAGGGCTTGCCGTTAAGACGCCTTGACCGAGATAAGCTCCTCGACGGGAATGGCGCCCGCCTCGATCTCGACCACCCAGATATCCGGATCGAATCTCTTCTCGCGCTCCAGCCGCGCGTCGAAGATGGCGGCATCGTCGCCTTCGCCAAGCAGGCTGAAAAAACGGTCGTCCGGCCTGGCCGAATCGTAACTCGTCTGCGGCGCCGGCCCGAACAGCGCTATCTCCCCCAGCCTGCCCCGCGCCAGCACGAAAACCGCGCCGGCTTCCGTCGCGCCGCGCTTGACCACGGCGGCAAAGCCGCCGGCGCTGAAAACCCGGCGCAACAGCGCCGACACCCACAGATCGGTGGTTACCCGCATGGCGCGACCCTGCATGATTTCGGTTTTGTGGCGTCGAGATTGTCACTTATTCGCGAGCAACGGTTGGCTATCATAGCGAGTCCCCGGAATGCGACGATCTACCCAAGACCTAACAAATCTTGTTAGCCCCTGTGAAAAATGCTATAGCGTCCGGTATGAAAGCCCAGCCCATGCGCACTCTTACTGTGTCGCTTACGCCCAAGCAGGCCGCCCGTCTACAAGACGCCGTGAACAGCGGAGACTATGCTTCCAACAGTGAAATTGTCAGGGAAGCACTACGTCTATGGGAGCAGCGCGAGGAATTCCGCACTCTTGAACTGGAACGTCTCAAAAGGGCGTATGACGAAGGGATGGCAAGCGGCGAGGGCCAGCACGTGGATCGCACGGCTTTCTTACGCGCTCTGAAAGCCGAACGCGCAGCCCGTGGCTGAATACCGGCTCACCCCCCGAGCTTCTCAGGATTTGCGAGATATTTGGCACCACATTGCCATCGATAACGAGAAGGCGGCTGACAAGCTGATCGGACGCATTTTCGACAGGCTGGAATTGGTTTGCGAGCACGCCAAAATGGGCGCAGCTCGACCGGAATTGAGCGCCACCGCCCGCATTCTGGTCGAGGGACGCTACATCGTGATTTATGAGCCTATGCCCTACGGCGTGTTAGCCGTGGCGATAGTCCACGGAATGCGTGACCCGGAGCAATGGCTTAAATAGACCGGGAGACTGGGTTTCGACCCTCAGTTGGTCAAGCCGATCTCGCGCATCTTGACGTAGACGATCTCGTCGGGCTCGCCGGTCTCCGGCAGGCCGAACAGTGCCTGGAATTCCTTGATCGCGGCCTTGGTGCGCGCGCCGACGACGCCATCCAATTGAATGTCGTCATTGCCGAACGCTTTCAGTCCGGCCTGGATCTTGACGATGCGGGGATCCGGCGCCACCGCATTTGCCGGTGCGGACGCTGGAATGGCGGCTGGAACAGCGGCCGTTTCGACCGGCCGCGGCACGGGATGCGGAACCACGGCTGCGGTCGTCGGCGTGGCACCCAGTTGATCCAGCAGGACGCTGTCGATCTCGCCGGAGGCATTCAATCCGACCTTCTGCTGATAGGCCTGGATGGCCTTGCGCGTATTCGGTCCGGGAATCCCGTCCACGGTGCCGGAATAGAAATCGAGATCCTTCAAAATGCCCTGGACCTGTTCGACGACCGGGTCGCTCTTGATCGGCGCAGCGGCCGGACGCACGATATTGATGGTGGTTTCGGGCTCGTCGCTGTCCGCCCGGGGAAAGCGCTCGATACTCCTGGTGGCGAAAAACGCGCCGGCATGCGGAAATGGCTGGTACCAAAGCGCGTTCGCCGAGACGTAGAACAGCGTCACCAGGAATGCGGTGGAGCCGCCGACCACAACAGGATTGCGCGAGATCAGGCTGCCCAGAGCCATAGCTCCGTGCTCGAAGGCATTGCCGCGGCGTTTGACCGCCTTAGGCTGTTTTGCGGAGCGACCCATTGCTCTCCCCCTTGCCACCGTCCGCTCTGGCTTTGGCCGCGGACATCGGCACCACGCCGGCCTTCTCCGCCGAGCGGCCCGTCGGGCCGCTCACGGGAAGGCTGATCGTCACCGTAGTGCCCTCGCCCGGCATGCTTTCGATCGACATGGTGCCCTCGTGCAGCGCCACCAGCCCCTTCACCAGCGAGAGCCCGAGGCCTGTGCCTTCGAAACGGCGGGTATAGTCGTTCTGGATCTGCATGAACGGCTTGCCGAGATTGGCGAAATCTTCCTCGGCGATGCCGATGCCAGTATCCCGGACCCAGAAATGCAGCCGCGAGCCGATGCGCTTGGCGCCGATGACGACATTGCCGCCTTCGGGCGTGAACTTGATCGCGTTAGAGACGAGATTGATCAGGATCTGCTGCACGGCGCGACGGTCGGCATTTATTTCGCCTGCGTCCGGCGCGATCTGGGCCTGCAGATCGATGGCCTTTGCCTCGGCTTGCAGGCGCATCATCGATTGGCACATCTCGACCGCTTCGCGGAAGCGGAACGGTTCCGGTTCGGTCGCGTAGGCGCCCGATTCGATCCGCGATACGTCGAGTATCGAGGTGACGACGGCGAGCAGGTGCTGGCCCGAATCCCTGACCAGCCCGACATATTCCTTCTGGCGCGGATCCTTGAAGCTGCCGAACATCTCGTGCAGCAACATGTCGGAAAAGCCGATGATGGCATTGAGCGGGGTGCGCAACTCATGGCTGACGACGGCAAGGAAGCGTCCTTTCGCCACCTCGGCGGAGGCAGCCGCCTCATTGGCGGCGGCAAGCTCCTGGCGCAGTCCGGCCAGTTCGTCGTTCTCGCGCAGAAGAAGCGTAAAGACAGTCTCCTGCCCCGGCGCGCGCATCATCTCGAGCGAGAACGGCCGGTAATTGTCGGCCGTCACGCCACTGCTCTGCGGCAGCCGTACGCGAAGGTCGAGCCGGCGCGACAGGGCGCCATCGCGCATATCGGCCAGCGCACTGAGATACGGGACGCGGTCGGACAGATGGATGCGATCGAAAAGTCCGGTGCCGAAAAGCAGCTCCGGTGGCAGCCGCAGCATAGTGCGTGCCTTAGCCGAGACGTCCAGAACCTCGCCATGCGCCGCGATTCGCAGCACGACGGCGTCGATGAGGTCTTCGAGCCGGTGGCTGCCGGCCGGATCGAACTGTGCGCTGGCGGCGCCGCGAAGCGGAGCGATACGCGGAATGAGCGTGAGTGCCCAGGCCAGTGGTACCAGCCAGTGCCATGCGGCGATTTCGGTCTGGTCGAGCGGCAAGACGGAACCGGCTAAAGGCTGCAGCAAGACTGCGACAAAGGCCGATATGGCGCCCCAGATCACGGCACGGCGCGACTGGCCGATCCACCACGCTTCAAACGGCACCGCCACCGCGAGCAAGGCAACCGGCGAGGCCACACCGCCGGCGGCAGCGATAAGGGCACCGAGGGCAACGCTGCCGACGACCAAGGCGAGTTGGCCGGCCAGGGTCATCTTGCCCGATGCAGCCACCAGCAGGGCGGCGAACCAGCAAAGGCCGAACGCCGCAAAGATGGCAGCCACGGTCACGGCCGCGCCCATGCCCGACGTGACCAGCGTCACCGCTGCACCCGCGCTGAAGAAAGGAGCCGCCAGCATGGCGCCAATGAACCGACTGTGGCGGCGACGATCGCTCTGGCCGAGCACGGACGGATGAACCATCCGTTCGCAACCGGCGGCTATCGCGCCCGGCAACTCGGCGTATCTGGCCTTGATCGCACTCAACTCAACGCACCCGGTCGTGAACGGCCCTGCTTTGCAGGCGGCTTTTGTCGATTCCGAAACTCGCATCCAGCGTTTAAGGAATGGATAAGGCTGGGCCGATGGTCCCCCGGCAGGCTGCAAATATCGGGATACCGGCGGGGAAAAACCGGGGCAATTGCCGCCATAGTAAACGGAGCGTTATCCACACCGCCCGCGCCTGCACCTACGACCGATGGCATCAAACTGTCGCCGATTAAGAAAATGATAATGAAAAACAATAGGTTGGATGGTTATCATTTGCTGAATAAAATCTGAGCCGTTCGAGGCAAATGAACTTCAAAACGCTTCGTTTCGAATCTACCTAAAATTTAAGGAAAACTGTTGCTTTCGGGACAAGCCGTCCTTTGCGCGTCTGTGTCAGTATCGCGGTACAAGGGTCGTGCGGTTCGGATGCATGACGTCATAAAGGACAGACAGATGGGCTTTCTGATAAGAGCTGCTTTCTGGTTTTCGCTGGTGCTTCTGGCGCTGCCGCTGGGTGTCGGCGCCGATGATGCGGGCCGCGAAAGCGTCGGGCCGCTCCAGGCGCTGTTTGCGGCGCGCGAAGCCGTCGGCGATATCGCCGGCATCTGCGAGCGCAAGCCGGACGTGTGCGAGACCGGCAAATCGGCAATGCACACCATCACCGCCCGGGCCAGGGAGACCGCCAAGATCGCGGCCGCCATGCTGGACGACAAGGCCGCTGAACCCGATACGGTGACGACCACCGGCAGCGTGTCCGAGGAAATCGTGTTGCCGGCGAAAGTCGATTTGCCGGCGAAAGTGCACTTGCCGGCGAAGAACTGAGACTGTTTCGGCCGAATTCATCGCTAAACCGCAAGGCTCTCGCTCTCGGCACCTGCGGCGTTTCTCCTCTTTTTCCGTGACGTGGCAGCGCCGGATGACTATATCCGGGGGAATGACGACGACGATCCAGACCATCCGCGACGACTTTTCCCTGCTCGACGAGTGGGAAGACCGCTATCGCTATGTGATTGAACTGGGTGAAGCGCTGCCGCCGTTTCCCGACGAGCAACGCATACAAGCCAACAAGGTGCCCGGCTGCGTCAGCCAGGTCTGGCTGACCACCGAGCAAGGCGGGGGTGTCGACCCCGTTATCACCTTCAAGGGCGATTCCGACGCGCATATCGTGCGCGGCCTGGTCGCCATCATGCTGGCGCTGTTTTCGGGACGGCCGGCCAGCGAAATCCAGAGGACCGACGCAGAGGCCACATTGAAGGCACTCGGACTTGACGAGCACCTGTCGCCGCAGCGCGCCAATGGTCTTCGCTCGATGGTCAAGCGCATCAAGCGTGACGCCGAGGCAGCGCTGAAGCAGACCGCCTGACCGGACGGCAATTGCCGGCGGCATGAAGAACTGGCGGCCTGAGCTTGGTCTCCCCACAATGCGAAAACGGCGCCTGTAGGCGCCGTTTGAGTATCAAACCGGAAGAGCCGCTTGTCAGCGTCCCTTGCGCTTGCGGCCGAGACCCATCTTCTTGGCGAGCTGCGAACGGGCGGCCGCGTAATTGGGCGCAACCATCGGATAGCTCGGGTCCAGGTTCCACTTTTCACGATACTGGTCGGGCGTCAGATCATAGTGGGTCATCAAGTGACGCTTGAGCGACTTGAACTTCTTGCCGTCTTCGAGACAGATGATGTAGTCGTCATGCACCGACCGCTTCGGATTTACCGCCGGCTTCTGCTTGTCGGCAGGCGGCTGCTCGGCGGCCCCGCCGACACGCCCGAGAGCGGCATGGACATCGGCGATAAGGTTCGGCAGTTCGCCGACCGGTACGGGATTGTTGCTGACATAGGCAGCCACCACGTCGGCGGTGAGCTCGATCAGCGCGTCACTGTTTCTGGAAGGTGTTTCGGTAATATCCATGGCGTTCAGGCCCCAACGAGAATTGTTTCTGTTTGCGCCCGTTTCGATAGTTGGGCATCGCGCGAACTTGTGCAGGAAAAAGCCTCCGCGATTCGCGTCGCGGCATCTTAATGGGCCGGGCCGCCAAGTAAGTCAATTCGCTTCTTTCGGTCTATTCAGCGATACAAGTCAAATCTTCCATATTCAGCTTCACTCTTTCGTGCAAAGCGTAACTTTGCCGTTTTTTCTGGTCAGACCAGCATCGACTGACGCCGCGGCAAGCAGCCATTACACAAACGGCAGCAGGTAAATAGAGTTCGATGCTTGACCCTGCCGGCGGCATTACAGCCTGGATGATCGGCGGATTCAGTAAAATCATAGGTTGCGAAGCGTTACTGTTGCTCGCGAGCCGTCGCCGGAGCGGTGCGCTGTGTCATTGAAACGGGTAATGTATTTCCGTAGACCCAGCCATATCGGCCACTTGCCAAGCCGCGAAGGCAGTTGCATGAGATTGACCGGCACTGGCAGGGTCATCGCAGCGACGGCGAGAACCGCGGCAGTCCGAGAAGAAATATTCGTTATCCGCTCCTCCAGCCCGTCCTCTCGAGCCACCACGACAATAGATCATAGCCCTTGAACCCGCGCTGCTCGGCGTGTTCATTCGCCATTCAAGTAGCTTCCACAGCGAGACGCAATGACCAGAACCCCAGTGTTTCCGACCGCCACGCCGCCGCAGCCGGAGAAGCGGCCGATCTTCGACACGCATCACGGCATAACGCGGACGGACGATTATGGCTGGCTGAGGGCCGCCAATTGGCAAGAGATGTTCAGGGATCCGTCCCTGCTCGACGGCCAAATCCGCGCCCACCTCGAAGCCGAGAATGCTTACCAGGCGGCGCTGATGGCCGATACGGTCCAACTGCAGAAGCAGCTTTTCGCGGAAATGAAGGGACGCATCAAGGAAGACGATTCTTCCGTGCCGATGAAGGACGGACCTTACGCCTACGGCTCCTCCTTCAAGCTTGGCGGCCAGCAGCCGCGTTATTTCCGCACGGCGCGTGACGGCGGCGACAAGCAGATATTGCTCGACGGCGATGCCGAGGCCGAGGGCAAGCCCTATTTCCGCCTGGGCGGCGTCGATCATTCGGACGACCACAGCAAGCTGCTCTGGGCCTTCGACGACAAGGGTTCCGAATTCTACACGCTGCGCGTCCGCGATCTGGCCGGCGGCAACGATCTGGCGGACAGGGTCCCGGACACCGGCGGCGGCGGTGTGTGGGATGCCGGCAATGACGGTTTTTTCTACACCCGCCTCGACCCCAACCACCGTCCTTCCAAAGTGCTGTTCCATGCGCTTGGCGACGGTCCTGAAAACGACCGGCTGATCTACGAGGAGACCGATCCCGGCTTCTTCATGGATGTCGGCGGCACGCGCTCCAACGAGTGGATCATGATCGGCATCAACGACCATGAGACCTCGGAATACCGCATCATGAGCGCCGACGATCCGTTCGCAGAGCCGAAGCTGGTTGCGGCGCGCCAGACGGGCCTGCAGTACGAACTCGAGGAAGGCGGCGACATCTTCTTCATCCTCACCAATGCCGACGGCGCCAAGGACTTCAAGATCATGACGGCGCCGGCCCATGATCCGGTGCGCGCCAACTGGCAGGAACTGGTGCCGCACGAAGCGGGCCGGCTGATCCTTTCGGTGATCGGCTTCAAGGACCACATGGTCCGGCTCGAGCGCAAGGAAGGCCTGCCGCGCATCGTCGTGCGCGACCGCAAGAGCGGCGAGGAGCACCTGATCTCCTTCGACGAGGAAGCCTTCTCGCTCGGCCTGTCCGGCTCCTACGAATACGACACCGAGATCATGCGCTTTTCCTATTCGTCGATGACGACCCCGGCGCAGGTCTTCGATTACAACATGCGCACCCGCGAGCGGGTGCTGCTCAAGACCCAGGAAGTGCCGTCCGGCCACGACCCGGAGCACTACGTCACGCGCCGGCTGATGGCGCCTGCCGCCGACGGCGAACTGGTGCCGATCTCGCTCCTCCATCACCGCGACACACCGCTCGACGGGTCCGCCCCTTGCCTGCTTTACGGCTACGGATCTTACGGCATAGCCGTACCCGCCGCGTTCAACACCAATCTGTTTTCGCTGGTCGACCGCGGCTTTGTCTACGCGATAGCCCATGTTCGCGGCGGCAAGGACAAGGGCTATGGCTGGTACGACGACGGCAAGCGGGCGAACAAGATGAACACGTTCACCGATTTTGTCGCTGCCGCCCACCACCTTGTCGCCGAACGCTATACGCAGCATGACCGCATCGTTGCGCAAGGCGGTTCGGCCGGCGGCATGCTGATGGGCGCGGTCGCCAACATGGCGCCGCAATGCTTCGGCGGCATCGTCGCCGAGGTTCCCTTCGTCGACGTGCTCACCACCATGCTCGACGCCAGCTTGCCGCTGACGCCGCCGGAATGGCCGGAATGGGGCAATCCGATCGCGTCGGCGGAGGATTACCGGACCATCGCCGCCTACTCGCCCTACGACAATGTCGCCGCACTCGACTATCCGCCGATCCTGGCGCTGGCCGGCCTGACCGACCCGCGCGTCACTTATTGGGAGCCGGCCAAATGGGTGGCGCGGCTGCGCGACCGCAAGACAGGTGGGAATCCGGTGCTGTTCAAGATCAACCTGGATTCAGGCCATGCCGGCGCCTCCGGCCGGTTTTCAAGACTGGAGGAAATCGCCTTCACCTACGCCTTCGCGCTCAAGGTGACGGGCAAGGCCGAGCTTGCGGCGTGAGCATCGGCGGATGAGCGGTCATTGCCTTCCGTTCCGCGACGTGGCTTCATTGGCGGTGAGAGTTGCGGAGCCCACCAATGATCGATCTCGCCACGTTGATAGCTTATGTCGCGGTTGTGCTTGGCTTTGTCTTCATCCCGGGTCCCGCCACTCTTCTGACGGTGGCGCGGGCAACCAGTTCCGGAACCAGGGTGGGCATTGCGACCGGCGCCGGGATCGCGGCCGGCGACGTGGTTCACACCTTCATGGCGATCGTCGGCATTTCGGCGATCATTGCCACGTCGGCGGCGCTTTTCAGCATCGTGAAGTACATCGGCGCAGCCTACCTCATTTATCTCGGCATTCGCGCGATCATCGAGAAAACGCCGGCCTATCCGGCCGCCGGCGCACTTGCGATCCCCGCTGCCAAAGCATTTCGGCAGGCTGTTTTGACCGAGGTTCTCAATCCCAAGACCGCGCTTTTCTTCCTCGCATTTCTTCCGCAGTTCGTGCGGCCTGAAAACGGATCGGTGATGCTTCAACTGGCGATATTGGGCGTCATCTTTGTTCTGTTGGGCCTCGTCAGCACGGTGGTTTTCGCCGTGGGTGCGGGCGGCCTCGGTGCATTCCTGCGCCGAAACCCGACAGTGCTGAGATGGCAAGGCAAGGCTGTCGGCGGTATCTATTGCGCCTTAGGCATCCGGCTGGCGCTGCAACAGCGCTAGGCCTCGACAGGCGACGAGCCGTACGACGCTTCGGATAATGGGCAGGCACAGCTGATTTTCCGCTCGCAATTGCAAAGGTCGCGCGCTACCCAGTGCGCGGCCTTTTCACAGCCGCGCCAACACACAATCACCCAGGGATCTGCCATGTTGCTCGTCGATGTCTATCTCGACAAATCGCCCATCCAGGGCATCGGCGTCTTTGCCAAGAACCACATTGCCCGCGGCACGCTGGTCTGGAAGCTCGACCCGAAATACGACCGGCGCATCGAGGTAGCGGCCTACGAGCGGGAAACCGGGCCGGTCAAAACCTATCTCGACCGCTACGCCTATCCGGACCGGCGCGACCCGAATTACATCGTCTTCGAAGCCGACGATGCGCGCTACATGAACCATGCCGACAGCCCGAATTGCGACGTCTCGCAGCCGGAGGAGACCTATGCCTTGCGCGACATTGCGCCCGGCGAGGAAATGACCTGCGACTACAATCACTTCTTCGAAACCGGCTTCGACTTTCTCGGCGACCGCTGACGCAACGGCCGTCAGCTCGACGGCTTCTTGCGCGCCGGATAGCCGTTGGGGTGCGGCGGCACGGCTTTCAGGTAGGCGGCGATCGCCGCGCGGTCCTCCGGGGTCAGCACGGCCATGTTCCGCTGCACGTCGACCATTGCGCCGCCGACCGTATCGAAATCCGGCGTGAAGCCGGTTTCGAGATAGTTGGCGATGTCGGCCTCGGACCAGTCCGCGATGCCGCCCTCGCCCGACGTGATGTTCGGCACGATGCCGCTGCCTTCGGCGGCGGCCGCACCTGCCAGCCATTGGCTCTTCCTGGTGCCGCCGGCAAGATCCCGCGGCGTGTGGCATTCGCCGCAATGGCCGGGGCCTTCGACCAGATAGCGGCCTGTCACCACCGGATCCGGTGTGCCGTCGGCAAAGGAAACGACCGGCTGGTCACTCAAATAGAGCAGCTTCCACAAGCCAAGACCGCGTCGGACGTTGAAGGGAAATGCCAGCGAATTGGCGGGCGCCTTGCCGGCGACCGCGGGTAACGTCTTCAGGAATGCATAGAGATCGGCAATGTCGGCCGGCTTCATGCGCGCGTAGGAAGTATAGGGAAATGCCGGATAGAGATGCTCGCCCGACGGTGACACGCCCTTCAGCATGGCGTTGGCAAGATCCTCGACCGACCAGGCGCCGATGCCGTCCCTGGTATCCTGCGATATGTTCGGCGGCACGAAGGTGCCGAATGGCGTCTTGAGTTCAAGGCCGCCCGCCAGCTGAAGGCGGGCGTCGCCTTGCGAGCCAGGCTTGGCATGACAGGATGTGCAGCCGCCGGCGTAGAAGATGCGCTTGCCCCTGGCGGCGTCGCCAGGACCAAGCTCAGCCAGCGTTGCGGCATCGAGCCTGACCGGAGCCGACAGGAACCAGCCGGCAATCGCGGCCGCGCCGCCCAGAACGAGGGCGGCGCCGACAAGTTTCTTCAGCAAGCGCATTGCCCGCTATCAGCCTTTTTTCACCCTGTAGTTTTGATGACAGTTGCCGCAGCCGCCGCCGATGGTGTTGAACTGCGCCTTCAACGCGTCGGCATCCGCAGGTGCTGCGGCGACCGCCGCCTTGACGTCGGCGAGGTACTTGCCTTCAGCCGTCTTGAAGCCGGCCATGTCCTGCCAGATTTTTGGGGACGCCGTGGTGTCGCCGGTGTCGCTGCCCGCCGGGAAAAGCGTGTCGACGCCGGCATGGAATTTCTCGGCATTGACCTGCAGTGCCTGCAACGCCGTCAGCACCGAAGCGGCGTCGTAGGGCGTCTCGCCCTTGACCACTTTCGACAAGCCGGCGGCGATCTTGCCACGTTCCTTCATCAGGGCCTGCCGGTCGGCTACCGGGTCGGCAAATGCCGCCGAACCGGCGAAGGCGAGCATCGAGATGGCGAGGATAAGCTTTCTCATTCACTTGGCTCCATGTTGAAGGCAATTCAGGATGCGGCCCCACCCCGATGACAAACGGCAAGGATGGCTTAAAAATTCCGACGCTTCGCCTCACGCTTGCGTGAAATTTTTGCAGCTGTCGTTCTGATGCTGAAAAAGAAAAGCCCCGGTTCTGCCGGGGCTTTCTGGAACGGATCAGGCCTTTTCGTAGAGTTCGAGCACATAGTCCCAGTTGATGAGACTGTCGACGAAGGCTTCGAGATATTTCGGCCGGGCGTTGCGATAATCGATGTAATAGGAATGTTCCCAGACATCGACGCCGAGGATCGGCGTCGCGCCATGGACGAGCGGGTTCTCGCCGTTCGGCGTCTTCGAGATCGCCAGCTTGCCGTCCTTGACCGAGACCCAGGCCCAGCCCGAACCGAACTGGGTGGTGCCGGCGGCGATGAAGTCGGCCTTGAACTTGTCATAGCCGCCAAGGTCGCTGTCGACCGCCTTTTGCAATGCGCCCGGCAGCTTGTTGCCGCCGCCGCCCTTCTTCATCCATTTCCAGAAATGGATATGATTGTAGTGCTGGGCGGCATTGTTGAAGAGGCCCGCATTCTTGCCGAAGGACTGTTTGACGGCCTCTTCGACCGACAAATCGCCCATGCCCGCCTCGGCGGCCAGCTTGTTGCCGTTGTCGACATAGGCCTTGTGGTGCTTGTCGTGATGATATTCCAGCGTTTCCTTGGACATATAAGGCTGCAAAGCCTCGTAATCATAGGGCAAGGCGGGCAATTCAAAAGCCATCGGTCGTACTCCCTCGTGGAAAAATCCGGTGTCGATACCGGACTAACATAGGACTGGATTGGTCTGGAACAACTCCGGAAACGAAGCGCCGGCCGCTTTTTAGCGGGTCAGCCGGGCGAAGTCGAATGCGCCCATTCCCAATAGAGTTCGCGCGCCTTCTTGGCCACCGGTCCCGGCTGCAGATTGCGATCCTCGATACGGGTGACCGGCACGACTTTCGAGTGGTTTCCCGTCGAGAAGATTTCGTCCGCCTCCAGGAAGTCGCGGATCGACAGCGTCTTTTCCGTCGTCGTGAAGCCGTATTCGCCTAGCAGGGCCATGGTGCGCGCGCGGGTAATGCCGGACAGGAAGGTGCCGTTCGGCGCCGGCGTCAGGACATGGCCGTCCTTGACCAGGAAAATATTCGAGGTCCCGGTCTCGGCGACATTGCCCAGCATGTCGAGCACGAGCGCATTGTCGAAGCCGCGCATCTTGGCTTCTAGGATGGCCCGGCCGTTGTTGGGATAAAGGCAGCCGGCCTTGGCGTTGGTCGGCATGGTTTCGATGGTCGGGCGCCGGAACGGCGACACCGTCACCGAAAACCCCGCCGGCGAGATCATCGGCGATTCGTAGAGGCAAAGGCAGAAACGCGTCGAGGCCGGGTCGGCCGGGACGCCCATATAGCCGCCATGCTCGGCCCAATACATCGGCCTGATATAGACCGCCGTCTTGCCGTCGAACTTCTTCAGCCCGTCCCAGGTCAGGCCGACGATCTTGTCGGTGCTCATCGTCGGCTTCAGGCCGAGCGCGATCGCCGAGGCGTTCACCCTCGCTGCATGGCGATCGAGATCGGGAGCGACGCCCTCGAACCAGCGGGCGCCGTCGAACACGCTGGTGCCGAGCCACATGGCGTGGCTGCGCGGCCCTAGAATGGCAATATTGCCCTCGTACCAGTCGCCGTCGACGAAGGTCCATGTCGCGGATTGCGCCGCAGTCGCCAATGTCATTGCCAGGTTCCGTTCGATGCTTGTTGCGGCGCATTGGAAGATGCTTTGGCGGCCGCCGTCAACCGGCTTGGCTGAGATTTGTTGAGGCCAGCGGGCTGGCGGACTGCAATCAGCGCTTGCGCCTTGCCTTACGCGGCCTCAAAACTATCGAATGCAGTTCGCGGCTTACGTTTTCGACGCCTATGGCACGCTGTTCGACGTGCATGCGGCCGTGCGCCGTCACGCCGACCAGATCGGGCCGGACGGCCAGTTGCTGTCCGAGATCTGGCGCGCCAAGCAGCTGGAATATTCCTGGGTCAGGACGCTGATGGGGGCCTATGCCGATTTCTGGCAGCTCACCGAGCAGGCGCTCGATTTCGCCCTGAGCAAGGTTCCGTCCGCCGATGCCGGGCTGAAGGCGAAGCTGCTCGAGGCTTATTGGCGGCTGGACTGCTATCCGGAGGTGCCGGCCGTGCTCAAGGCGCTCAAGGCATCGGGAGCAAGGCTGGCGATCCTGTCCAACGGTTCGCCTGAAATGCTGCAAGCGGCCGTCAAGTCCGCCGCGCTCGACCAGGTCCTGGACGACGTCTATTCCGTCGACAGCGTCAGGCGCTTCAAGACCGACCCGTCGGTCTACGACATGGTCACCACGGGCTGGCGCCTCTATCCGGGCGCTGTCTCTTTCCAGTCATCCAACCGCTGGGACGTCGCCGGCGCCACCAAATTCGGCTTCAGGACGGTGTGGATCAACCGCGCCAATCAGCCAGAGGAATACCGGGATTTTCCACCGGCCCTGATCCTGCCGTCCCTTGAAGGTCTGGTCGCCGGGGGGTGACACCGGACATGTTGCCTCGGCGCAACAGTGACGATCCAGTCACAGCTTTGCCTTTGTTTGTCCACCCTGCGGCCAGAATTGGAACCGCCTATCGCGCCGGGCATTGCTCGGCACCTGCGCAACAGGACGCATTTATGCTTTGTTGCGATTTGAGACTTAAAAAAGGCAATCATGTTCACACCCCCATCGTCCTCTCTGCGCCTGAGCCGTCGCGGTTTTCTCAACGCAGCAGCCCTTGGCGCCGCCTCGGTCGCGGTCTCCAGTTGCACCACGCTGTCGCAACAACCGGTCGAGCCACCGCCGCCGACCTATGTCGAGCCGGCGCTCGGCGACTATGTGACGATGTATGGGGCGATGTCCGATGGCGGCTTCGAGCTGCCGGCCATACCGGTCGACAAGATCGACCCGCAGTTCCTGCGCCAGATCGTGGACGATCCGACCGGGCAGCAGCCGGGCACCATCGTCGTCGACACGACCAATCACTTCCTCTACCTGGTGCGCCCGGGCGGCCAGGCGATCCGCTATGGCGTCGGCCTCGGCCGCGCCGGCTTCGAATGGTCGGGCGATGCGGTGGTCCAATGGAAGCAGAAATGGCCGAAATGGACGCCGCCGGACGACATGATCGCCCGGCAGCCGGAGTTGAAGCCGTACAGCGCCGACAATGGCGGCATGCCCGGTGGGCTCAAGAACCCGCTTGGCGCGCGGGCGCTTTATCTCTTCCAGGGCAACCAGGACACGCTCTACCGCTTGCACGGTTCGCCGGAATGGCGGTCGATCGGCAAATCGGTGTCGTCGGGCTGTGTGCGCCTGATGAACCAGGACATCATCGATCTCTATGATCGTGTGCCGAACAAGACCCCGGTCGTGGTGACGGCCGACATCGGTCAGCCGATGGTGGCGACAGCAAACCGCAAAGCCATTCCGATCGACGCCGGCGTGCCGGAAGGATCGATCCTGCTCGGCCCGATAAAAGCGGTGACCAACTCGATCTTCTGAGCTGGTCGAAAGCGCGGGCGGGATTGCTCACGTCTCCTGCTGGTTTTGCCGAGCGTCGGCTTGCCCGTGCCCGCTTTTAGGTCCGATGCTTATGCCGAGCCCCCCGATAGCCGACATTCAACGCAACCAGCGTTCCCTACCCATTGCTGCCCGTCCTGGGCCGTTTCTCCTTCCCGAAACCCGACGTTGAGCGCAACCAGCGCTCCTGACCCTTGCCAGACATTCCAAGGCCAGTGATCGCGATCGTCGGCTATGGATTATTGTTTGCGGTCATTCAGCCCGACGGTTCGAGGCTGTTTGCGATGAGCGGAAGCGGACCTTCCCCGATGTGACCATACTGCGACGCCTCGGCTCGGAAGCGGAGCGTCCACTAGGGCGCCGGATCGCTTCGGATTGATTTGGCTAAGAGAGGTGGAAGCTGTTCGCGTCTATCCGCGACGTTGACCATAACAATTACCGACCATGATCATCTTGACATGCACAATAAGCAGTAGCCTGCGACCACGTTGACCCTTAGTCTGCAACCGTAGGCAACGGTTCAATACGGGTCATGGCAACGCAACTTACTCGGTCGGCGGTTCGCATTTACGGGGCGTTGTCTGCACTCGGAAATGACAGCGGAAACGTGCTGGAACGGTTGCTGCCGTTCTTCGATCCGATCTTGCGCCGTCACAATGGCAGCAAACTCGACCCAGATGTCATCGCCGCAGCAATTCGCGATATGTACAAGTGGAACTTCAACTCCGATCTGGTCGAGACATTTGTCCCTTACTTAGAGCGTCACGGCTGGATTGTTGCTGACATCGCAGGTGCCAAGGATACCACGTATACGATTCAGATGGCTGACAACGGCGAGCCGGATGCATCCACTCAGACCGTTGAGGCTGAGCTACGCCGCATCGCCACTCAGTTTAAGGAGTTCTCCGAAGCGCTTTCGCCACTCACTACAATCCCCCGAGACGTCGAAGAGTTCGAGGACATCCTTGTCGAATGGCTCCTTTACGTCGAAGCGTTCAGCGAGAAGAGCATCGAGTTCAAAGCGGGCGTCAAACCGGATGCGTCAGGAAAGCTGCGGCAGGTAGTAGAAATCCCCAATACGACCTCCCTCCGAGACGAAGAGAAATTCCTGTGCGCGCGCTTCGTCAAACATGCAATCGAGGAGAACCAAGGCAGTGCTGAGGTACTTGCCCGGATTGCAGCTATCGGGCTTCTGACCGAGGTCGTTCAGGACTTTGTGAAGCCGGTGACCTCGGTCGATAAGACCGACCTCGTTGTCTATCTGGATGCGCCAGTTGCGATGGAACTTCTCGGTGTCTCCGGGAAGTTGGCGCGCGAGAACACTGCCCCTGTCGTGGCCGAACTCATCAGGATCGGGGCCTCGGTTCGAATTTTCGGGCAGAGCCTCGACGAGATAAAGAATAACCTGCAAGCCGTCTTGAAGAATCCGCGCCCTACAGGCCCGACTGCGCATGCCCTATTGAGGCGTGAGGTCTTGCGGGAGTATGTGAACGAGGTGTCGCGCAACCCTGCTCCCCTGTTGGACGCAGTGGGTGTGAAGGCTACGTATCGAACCCGGGAGCAGGCCATCCGAGCACCAGTTCTTTAACAAGGACAACTGGCAGGACCTTTACGGCAGGCTCAGTTACGCCGAGAATCCGTTGGCGCGTGAACACGACACCGACATCACTGCCTTCATTGTCAGACAGCGGCGGGGCAGAACTAGCCGAGACATATTCAAGTCGCACGCGGTCGGCCTGACTCGGAACGGTCTTCTTGCCCAAATTGTCCGCCGAGCGTGTGTCCAAATGAGCGGACTGCCTGACGAAACGGTGCCGCCCGTCGTTCATCGCCGCGTACTTGCGACCGCCATCTGGCTCCGCACAGGCATGGGGGCCGGTGATCTCAACATTCCAAAACGAATGCTGCTGGCAAGCTGCGAACATGTGCTCGCGATCCGTCCGGGAGTGGTAGCGGCCGTGAAGCGGCTCACTGATGCGCTGGGGGATGACGACAAGAGCCGCCAGCTCGATTTGCTGATTTCGCAGGATCGCAGCGCGCAGGCCCTCATGGATAAAACGCTAGGTGTGTCCAACGTCGTGACCGAGGAAAACCTCCCGCTTTTGTGGCAGGAGATGCTGCATCCGCACCTCGAAGAGGAACGTCAGAAAGGGCTGGAAGCGGTCAACAAGGCAAAAGCCGAAGGGAAAAAACGGTTAAACAAGGTCAATGAACGAATTGAGACGATACAGAAGGAGAGGGAGCAAGAAGCAACAATCTTGGGCGCAAAGCTGGAGGCCAAGCACCGTGAGGACCGTTATGCGATTGAGGCCCTTTGCACTGATGTCGAGGGGACCCTTCGCCGCAACAGAGCCGTCAGAATCGGCATTGGTGTGGTCTTGGGCTCGATCTTCTCTGTTCCGCTGCTGTTGGACACAACGCCAATAATTCGAGCGGCTTCTTTCGTTATTGGCTGGTTGCTGGCCTACCTTACTGCCACGGGTGGAAGGTTGCTCGGGATCAGCACCGATGAAACGCAGGCACTCAAAGCGCTGCATTCCGCCGCAGAGCGCAGGAAGCTAGTGAGTAAGCTCGACCAATTCGACGTTAGCTGGAACAAGACTGCTTTCGTCGTTGCGGACCAGCCGGAGCTACCCTCTCGTGATCGCGTCGATCTGTTCAGCTTGAGCAACGCCGGTAAGTAGAACCGCGTCGCAAGCGACGAC
The DNA here is from genome assembly GCF_040320005.1 of Mesorhizobium sp. M0816. Lineage (NCBI taxonomy): Bacteria > Pseudomonadati > Pseudomonadota > Alphaproteobacteria > Hyphomicrobiales > Phyllobacteriaceae > Mesorhizobium > Mesorhizobium sp. M0816. Next base: position 173,095 of record NZ_JAMYOT010000005.1, read on the forward strand.
GTTTTAGAAGGTGGCAGCGCAGACGCCTCCCCCGACGGTGATGACCCCTAAAGGCCGCCAGGCAAATGGTAGGGTGCACGCCTCATGATCGCAAGGAGGCCACGTGACTGTTATGTCCGTCCGCGCTATCGAACGGCAAGTAATGGGATCGAGACATTCCGTTAGTAGCTGACCAATGACCGTTCGTGGCGCGATCGAGGCGATGCTGACTTCGCCTACTCAGCAGCTGCCAGCGCGGGTCAAACGGCTTGGTTGGGTCGGTCTTTCGCGTTCCCTCAGAGTCGCAAGAGCGTGGGGTGAGCGGTACTACATCGACCCGGCCAGACGCCATTCCAACCGCTGATCCGTCTCGACGGCTTTCGGCCGCGTTGGACGTTTCGCTAGGTCGCTTCGCCCGGCTTATGGAAGTTCGATCTCGCCGTCCACCACGTGGTTGAGGCCGGTGCCTTCCGCCGTCAGCGTCATGCGGACCTTCAGCTTCTTGCCGCCGATTTGCCCTTCGCGCACCGTCTCCTCGATCTTGCGCTGTGAGGTGACGCCGACTTCCTTCAGGAACTTGCGGATCGACATGTTGACGGCGTCTTCGCTCATGGCGGAACTCCTCTGTGTCCGGAAGGGATTGTAAGGGAAGGCAAGGGATCAAGGAAGCAGGACGGTGACGTACGGTTTTATTGAAATAGACCTCGAGCCGGGAGGAGACGTCGGGTCCTTAAACTTGATCGACCCCTGGCAGGAGGAGTGGAACCGATCGACGTCTTGCGCAGAAGGAGCACTATGACGGCCATCTCGGCCTTGATCTGACCGATCAGGAAAAGAGTGATCTGATCGAGTACCTCAAATCGATCTGATCAGCACTCGGCGCTTCTTTGGGTTCGATTGGGAGGAAAGACCATTAAAGAAGATCGTGGTGAGATAAATTGCGGGTCGGCACAACGTAAGCCAGGCCAAGCGCTGTCTCGCCGGAAATTTCTTAAGGCGTCGACGACCGGCGCGGCGATTTGCCGGTGCAGGTGGGCTTGCTTCCTGCATGACAGGTCAGCCTGCGGCGCGCGGCGCCGAAACAACCCCAAAGCCTGTGGCGCTTTATTAGGATGTTCCAAACAAAGGTCGCCGCTGCGCCGGGTGCACCCATTTCCTGAAGCCGAATGCATCCTAGATTGTCGCGGGTGAAATCAGCCCCGATGGTTGGTGCCGCTTTTACAAAGCACGGCCTGCCTGATCGGCAGAGCCCAGCGGAGACTTTCGTTGTCTGCTGCGCTGCGGGTGATGGTCTGCAGGCATCGCGTCGAGGATGTCGGGTCACATCAGGCATTCGACAAGTCCGGAGTCAGAGCCGAAGTGATCGACGATCTTTCCAACATTTGCCTTCGCGATTGACCCCTCCCCGTCAAGCACCCAAATATCAGCGTTCCTCCGGCGGCTTGAGGTGCCGAAACTGCATCAGCAGCAGCAGATCGTAAGCGATCTTCAGTGCACCGCAGATGAGGAGGGGCCAAGCCCGGAACGAGGCAGCGAACAGAGCGCCCGCCAGGGCGGGACTGGCTGCGGCAGCCAGGCTGCGCGGGACCGATGTGAAGCTCGCGGCGGCTGCCCGCTCCGCCTCCGTGACGACCGCCATGACGTAAGATGAGCGCGTCGGGACGTCCATCTGCGAAAGCGCGGCACGGATCAGCAGCAGGGCGAGCGCCAGAGGGAGCGTCGGCGCAAGGGCCGCCAGGATCAGGGCGATGCTGGACGGAATGTGTGTGAACACCATCGTGTTGATGAGTCCGATGTGCCGCGACAGCCAGGCGGCAACGGGGAATGAGAACGCCGAAAGGACGCCGGACCAGAAGAAGAAAAAGCCCGCTTCCGAAAGCGACAGGTCGAATTTTTCGAAAAGCCACAGGGCAAGCAGCGACTGGACGAGGAAGCCGCCGGCAAAGGCATCAAGGCTAAAAAGGGCCGCAAGCTTGAAAACGATATTCCGCGAGGGGCCAAGCGCGGACGTGCTGCCGGAGTCCGACGTTGGACGGCGCTGCGGGATCTGCGCGTAAAGGAGACCGCCGAGCAGGCCCAGCAACGCATAGAGCACGAACATCGCCTTGATGCCGGTGAGTTGATCGAGGCCGGCTGGAGCCAGAAGATCAGGTGTCACCGAAGCGAGCGCGCCAACCGCGGCTGCGAGCGCACCCACAAGGCTGTAGCGCGCGAACATCTTGGTCCGCGCGGCGTCGGTGACTTCGCGTGTGAGAACGGCATGCTCTAAGGGCACGAATACGCTGACGCTGCCGGCCGACGGGTTGATGGTGCCTGCGAAGGCGATCACCAAAAGCAGCGCGTAGTCGTGGACCACAGCAAAGGCCACACCCGTGGCGACCATCAGACTGGCGGCGGCAAACAGGAGTTGGCGGTGATCGTGTCGGGCACCAAGGAGTCCGACGGCGATGGTTAAGAGCGCTGAACCGAGCAGCGATCCGGTTGCTATGATGCCGACCTGCAGAGGCGCGAAGCCTAATGCGAGGAGATAGACCGGCAACAGAACGGCCACAAAGCCGTCGCCCATGTCGCGCAAGGCTCGGGCCGCAAAAAGAAAAGTCGCCGGGCGGATCTGCTGCACTGATCTAGCCTGCCCTCATCACCTGCGTTGGCGTCACCGGCTTTGGCAGCGTCGCTCGACAGGGCCGGAAGATCATGACGGAGTCGCGTTAGACATTCCAGCGAGGCGAATATCGGTTTCAATCCTCAGGCTGCCGCCCAACAATGCTGATTCATATCGTGTCAAGGCTTGCAACGACCGAAGACGCAACTGGCGCATATTGCGCTTGGCTGTCAAGGTCGGGAATAGGGTCAGAACCTGCCCGTGACCTTGCATACAGGACGTGCGGACACCAAGCTCCACCCACTTCACCGTGCCGAGCGTCATATACACCAACGCGTCGCCCCGGTTGTCCTCAGGTAGTCCTCAAGTTGGCCCGCGTGAATTCGCGGCGCGGGACGGCGGCAGCGGAGATGGCGGCGCGCTCTGTCTCGAAGATGTCCTGCGTCTGTCGCAACCTGAAAAGAAGGCTGCCATCGCGGAAGAAGTTCCGTCAGATCGTGGTCGCGGACGCGGACGTTGCGTGGCAGTCATGACCAATTGAACCGGACAATCCAACCTACCCACGTCTTACCAAGTTAGGACCGGTGATCCCAGCAGCGCCCTCCGCGACAAATTCGAACCTGGCTATCAAGCGTCACCGCCCTGGGCGGCAGGGAAGATTCGTCGCCTGATGCGCGAACACGATCTACAGCCGAGGATCAGGCGGCCCTTTGTCGCCACGACTGGATAGCGATCACGACCGCCCTTCCGCAGTCCCTATACGACTCACTTGCGAAACGCAGCCGGTGCACGGTCTTCACCTCCAGCCTGATGATGCCCTTCAGAGGCTTCGGTGATTTTCTCGTATTCCGATTGCGACATCTCTGGAAGACGTCGGGTAAAGGCCACCATCGCCCATAGCTCTTCCTGGTTGTGCGTTGAACCAAACGCAGGCATCCCGGTCATTTTAATGCCGTTTTGCATGATCCAATAGAGCTCAGCATCATCCAACAAGGCGTAATCGAGTCGACCGTCGGCATGTACGGCGATTTGCAAGGTATCGCTGGAAAGGTGATGCAAGAGATTGAGTGCTTAGAGCTCCTGGCCATTGAAGCATCTCCGCCCGATGCCGAATAGGCAATCGGTATGCAGCTCAACAGGAAAACGTCGTCCACACGGGTGCGCACCTCAAGGTGTTGGACGAAACGCCCAGATTGCCGGCAGCTGCTCTCCGCCCGCTCGAACCGCGAGAAGAAGCAGGTCAAGCGCGGGAACAAAGAGCGAAGTGCGCGCACCGGACACAGTCGGAATATGCGCGATGCGTCGATATGGCGGGTCCCGGGTATCCAGCACGTCAATGAATCCGTCTCCGCAGCTGATATAGGCTCGCTGCCGTTTCGAGTCGACGAAAACATCGTCGGCATCACCGCAAATCTTCGCAGTCGCGACGAGCGAACCGTCTCCCATGGAGAAGATGCCGAGCCACGCAGGGTGGCGAAAAGCTATAAGGACGTGCTGGTGAGGGTCGTCCAACGCCATCGGAAAATTGCCGGCCAAACCGGCGGTCGGCCAGCTTGCGATTTGAGCCAGTGATGTGCGGTCGACGACCGCGATTGAATGAACGTCCGGCAGGTTCACAAAGACGTGGCTCGTCCTCGCGTCGAGCTGAAAACTTTCGGGATGCGCCTTTAGCGGCACATCGCCGGTTTTCCGGTTAGTCGTGGGATTGATGACAGCCAGCGCACCGCTGCCATACCCCACAAAGACCCGATTGGTCGCGCTATCCACGCGAACATTGTCGGCATCTTCCCCTAGGTCGACTTTGCCGATAGCGGCATAATCGGCTCCTCGAAACAATCGAACCGAGCCGTCGCCGGCATTCGCGACATACAGGGTGTCGGTCCCTTGCAGGTAGCCGACACCTTGTGGTTCCCGTAATCCCTTGATTGTGCGAAGCACGGTTCGATGGGTGAGATCGACCACCGCCATGCTGTTGTTGCCGAGTTCTGCAACGAACAAGCGCCGCCTCTTTAAATCGATCGCCATGTGATCGATGCGGCCGCGCACATCTCCGAGTGGGATTCTGGCCTCGAGCCGTAATGGCGGCTCCGTGCCTTGGCCCGCAGCGTCAAACGTCGCAACCGGCAGGTTTGCCGCAGCCATCAAAGCAGTTGCGACAATTCGCGACAATAAGTGAAGTGCAATTGAAAGGAACCTGCCATCCACGCGCGCCATCCCTCAATAGGATCTTGCGCAGTGCTTGACGGAAGCCGTCTGAAGGGGAGACTGCTCATCCCCTCAGTTCAGATTAGGCCAATGACCTCTTGATTACAAGCGACGGGCAATTGGATAGTGTCGCGGATTGAACTTCGGTTTTGGGTGGTCGACTCCGACCGTTCGACCTCTGATGTCCAGCATCAGATTTTTACCCTGACGTAACGAAGCGATAGCGGCACTGATTACTGATAGCGCCGAGCCAAGGACGCAGCTATGCCCGCTGATGGTCGTATCAGGCTGTAGCGCGAACGGCAGGTTTGGAGAAACGCAATGAAGGTCGGCAAATGGCGCATAGCCGCCGTCCTCTGTCCACCAGATCTGGCTGCTGGCGCTTGATGCCAAGACAGAATTTGCCAACACAGATGCCCGCCTTCGGGTCCGATGCCCCCTCACCGCCCCCTGGACAGGCTCCCCAAAATCCCGCGGACGATCGCTCGTCCGACCGACGAGCCGACCGAGCGCACGATGGATTTGATCGCCGCCTCCGCCACCGTCTGGCGGTTGGAGGGGCGCGGCGCGCGGCGGCGGCCGGTCGGCTGGGGATCGTCATTGCCGAAGCCGGGAATGGTCCAGCGCGAACGGCCTGCGTCCTGTTGCTGCGCCTGTGCCTCCTGGGCGTCCTTGGCCTTCTTCTGCAGCATCTCGAAGGCCGATTCGCGATCGACGGTCTGGTCGTACTGTCCGGCAACCGGGCTCTCTGTGATCAGCTTGCGGCGCTCGTCGGGCGTGATCGGGCCAAGGCGCGAGGACGGCGGGCGGATCAGCGTTCGCTGCACCATGGACGGCACGCCCTTGGCTTCCAGCGTCGAGACAAGCGCCTCGCCGGTGCCGAGCTGCGTGATCACGGTTGCGCAGTCGAAATCGGGATTGGGTCTGAACGTCTCGGCCGCCGTCTTGACGGCCTTCTGTTCGCGCGGCGTATAGGCACGAAGTGCGTGCTGCACGCGGTTGCCGAGCTGGGCCAGCACCGTTTCAGGGATATCCAGCGGATTTTGCGTGACGAAATAAACGCCGACGCCTTTCGAGCGGATCAGCCGGACCACCTGCTCGACGCGGTCGATCAGCACCTTCGGCGCGTCGTCGAACAGAAGGTGTGCCTCGTCGAAGAAAAAGACAAGCTTCGGCTTGTCCGGGTCGCCGACTTCCGGCAGTTCCTCGAACAGTTCCGACATCAGCCACAGAAGGAACGTCGCATAGAGCCGCGGATTCATCATCAGCTTGTCGGCGGCGAGCACGCTGATGGCGCCGCGTCCATCGCGCGTGGTGCGCATGATGTCGGATATCCGCAATGCCGGCTCGCCGAAGAAATTCGCGGCTCCCTGCTGCTCCAGAACCAGCAGCGTGCGCTGGATCGCACCGACCGAAGGCTTGGTCACATTGCCGTAGCGGGCGCCGATCTCTTCGGCGCGGTCGGCGATGTTGGCCAGCAGTGACTGCAGGTCCTTCAAGTCGAGCAGCAGAAGGCCTTCCTCGTCGGCGATGCGGAAGGCGATGTTCATGATGCCTTCCTGCGCCTCGGAGAGGTTCATCAGCCGCGACAGAAGCAGCGGCCCCATCTCCGAGATGGTGGCGCGGATCGGGTGGCCCTGCTCGCCGAACAGATCCCAGAAGATGACCGGGAATTCCTGGAATTCGTAGGGATCGAGCTTGACCTGCTCGGCCCGCTTGACCAGGAAATCCTGCGCTGTGCCCATCATGGCGATACCCGACAGGTCGCCCTTGATGTCGGCGCAGAATACCGGCACGCCGGCATTGGAGAAACCCTCGGCCAATATCTGCAGGGTCACCGTCTTGCCGGTGCCGGTCGCGCCGGTGACCAGGCCGTGACGATTGCCATATTGCAGCAAAAGCTGTTCGGGCCGCTGATAGCTGTCGTCCGGCTTGCGGCTGGCCCCCATGAAGATACTGGTATCATCGGCCATGTGCCCGGTCTCCGCAAACCTATAGGGTTGAATGCCCTGATCCCTTGAAGAAAAGGGAGCCCCGCCGCAGGTATAGTGAGGCCATTGCGCAGCGACAATGGGCACCGTCGAAAATGGCTTTTGCAGCTTGCGGAACCTGCCCATGTTTGGCAATCGGTTGACGGTCGCCGTCACGGAAGGCGTGTACGCTGCATTGTGATATGCGACCGGGGACCGTAGACTGACGTAGCAGGCCGCTGCGGCCGCTAGAATGAGGAGAACGGATGGGCGCCGGTGCCTTGACCCAGGATGCCGAACTTCCGAACGCCGACCGGCAACGATGGCTGGCGCTGGCGGAGAAGGCGCTGGCCGGCGGGTCCTTCGAGGAAAAGCTCGTCTCGCATACGGACGACGCCATCCGCATCGAGCCGCTCTACGAGCGTTCGGTAACCGCCGAGCCTGTCGTGCGCGCCAACCCGGGATCACCGTGGATCGTCAGCCAGCGCATCGACGATCCGGACATAGGCCGCGCCAGTGCGCAGGCGCTGGAAGACGTCGCGCAGGGTGCCACCGGACTGTCGCTTGTCTTCGAGGGTGCGCCGAACGCCTTCGGCTATGGCTTGCCGAGGACGGCGGAGGCGCTGGAGGGCGTGCTCGACGGCGTGCCGCTCAACCGCATCCAGATCCGCATCGACGCCCATCCCTGGAGCCGTGCCGTGGCCGATTGGCTGGTGGCGTTTTTGACCAAGCGCCGCTCCGACCCGGCAAAGCTCAACCTCTCCTTCGGCATCGATCCGGCGGCGATATTTGCCGGGACCGGCAGGCTGCGCATGTCGATCGAGGCTTTGCAGGCTTCGATGCCGCAGTCGCTGGCGCATTTCTTTTCGATGGGGGTGCCCGGCGTGCTGCTGGAGGCCGACGGGCGGGTATTCCACAATGCCGGCGCCACCGAGGCGCAGGAGCTTGGCACCATGCTCGCCTCGGCCGTCTCCTATTTGAGGCTGTTCGAGAAGGCGCGCCAGCCGCTCGTCTACGCGGCGCCGCATATCGGTTTTGCGCTCAGCGTCGACCAGGACCAGTTCGTTTCGACGGCCAAGGTCAGGGCGTTGCGCAGGCTGTGGGCGCGTGTCCAGGAGGCCTGCTCGATACCGCCCTCCACCGCCAGCATCCATGCCGAAACCTCCTTCCGGATGATGACGGCGGCCGACCCGGAAACCAACATCCTGCGCACCACCATCGCCGCTTTCGCGGCTGCCGCCGGCGGCGCGGATTCGATCGCCATCCTGCCGCACACGATCGCGCACGGCCTACCCGCGGATTTTGCTCGCCGCGTTGCCCGCAACGCGCAACTGATCATGGCCAATGAAAGCCACATCGACCACGTCGCCGATCCGGTTTGCGGTTCGGGCGCCGTCGAAGCGCTGACTGCGGAGCTCTGCGCGGCGGCCTGGCAGGAGTTCCAGCAGATCGAGGCGGAAGGCGGCGTGCTGACCAGCCTTGAGCAAGGCCACATCCAGAGGCGCGTCCAGGCAGCTTCCGCCCGCCGCAACACAGCCTACCAGGCGGGCGAACGGGCGATCGTCGGCACGACGCTGCACCCGTCGAAGACCGAGCGTCCGGTCGAGACGCTGGCGGCGGAGCGGCGGCCTGCCTTCACCGAAGGCGTTGCGGTGTGCGAGCCGCTATTTCCGATCCGCATCGATCAGTCGATCGGAGCCGTGCCATGATCCCGGATTTCAGCCAGATCGCTTGGTCGCCGCCACGGCGGGTGCCGGTCGAGGTCAAAGGCCAGCGGATGACGCCGGAAGGCATCGCCGTCAAGCATCTCTACAACCAGGGCGATCTCAAGGGCTTGCCGCACCTCGATACCTATCCGGGCCTGCCGCCTTTCGTGCGCGGCCCCTATCCGACGATGTATGTCCAGCAACCCTGGACGATCCGGCAATATGCCGGCTTCTCGACTGCCGAAGAGTCCAACGCCTTCTACCGGCGCAACCTTGCCGCCGGCCAGAAGGGCCTGTCGGTCGCCTTCGACCTCGCCACGCATCGCGGCTACGACAGCGACCATCCGCGCGTAGCCGGCGATGTCGGCATGGCCGGCGTCGCCATCGATTCCATTCTCGACATGCGCCAGTTGTTCGACGGTATCCCGCTTAACGAGATGACGGTATCGATGACGATGAACGGCGCGGTGCTGCCGATCATGGCGCTCTATATTGTGGCGGCGGAGGAACAGGGCGTCGCGCAGAAGGATCTCACTGGGACCATTCAGAACGACATCCTGAAAGAGTTCATGGTGCGCAACACCTACATCTATCCGCCAAAACCTTCGATGCGGATCGTGTCGGACATTTTTTCCTACACGTCGAAGCACATGCCGAAGTTCAATTCGATCTCGATCTCCGGCTACCACATGCAGGAGGCGGGAGCGACGGCGGACCTCGAGCTCGCCTACACGATTGCAGACGGTATCGAATATGCCCGCGCCGGCGTCGCGGCCGGCCTCGACATCGACCGTTTCGCGCCGCGCCTTTCCTTCTTCTGGGCGATCGGCATGAATTTCTTCATGGAAGTCGCGAAGCTGAGAGCAGCGCGCCTTTTGTGGGCCAGCCTGATGCTGAAGAACTTTTCGCCAAAAGACGAGCGCTCGCTGTCGCTGCGCACCCATTGCCAGACTTCGGGCTGGTCGCTGACGGCGCAGGATCCCTACAACAACATCATCCGCACCATGATCGAGGCGATGGCCGCCACTCAAGGCCACACGCAGTCGCTGCACACCAATTCCTTCGACGAGGCAATGGCGCTGCCAACCGACCACTCAGCCCGCATCGCCCGCAACACGCAGCTCATCCTGCAGAAGGAATCCGGCACGACGCGGATTATCGACCCGTGGGGCGGCTCTGCCTATCTCGAACGGCTGACGCATGATCTGGCGGCGCGTGCGCTTGCGCATATCGAGGAGGTCGAGAGCCTCGGCGGCATGGCCGCGGCGATCGAAAAGGGCCTACCGAAGCTGCGCATCGAAGAGGCTGCCGCGCGCACCCAGGCGCGCATCGATTCAGGCGAACAGATCGTGGTCGGTGTCAATGCTCACCGTCCCGGCACGGACATCGACGTCGACGTGCTGAAGATCGACAATGCCGAAGTCAGGGCGCGGCAATTGTCGAAGCTGCAGCGGCTGAAAGGCACGCGTGACGTCGCCGCCGTCGAGAGCGCGCTCGATGCGCTTACCCGTGCTGCCGGGCGTAACGGAAACCTGCTGGAATTCGCCATCCGGGCCGCACGCGCCAACGCCACGGTCGGCGAGATTTCGCTGGCGCTGGAAAAGGTTTTCGGCCGCCATGTCGCCTCGGTGCAGACGATCTCCGGCGTCTATCGCAACGCGCTCGGCGACAATCCGGTGGTCGACCGGCTGCAGGACAAGATCGTCGCGTTCGAGGAGAAGTCCGGCGGCAAGCCGCGCATTCTGGTCGCCAAGATGGGGCAAGACGGCCATGATCGCGGCCAGAAAGTGATCGCCACCGCCTTTGCCGACCTAGGCTTCGACGTCACCGTCGGGCCGATGTTCCAGACGCCGGACGAGATCGCCAGGCTGGCGGTCGAGCACGACGTGCACATCGTAGGCGCCTCGTCGCTGGCAGCAGGCCATTTGACGCTCATTCCCGAACTCAAACAGGCGCTGAAGAAGCTCGGCCGCGACGACATGCTGATCGTCGCCGGCGGCGTCATTCCACCGCAGGATTACGATGCAGTCCGGCAGGCAGGCGCCACTGAGATCTTCCCGCCCGGCACGGTCATCCCGGAAGCGGCGGACCGGCTGATGGATCGGCTGCTGCAGGCCGGCTGACGCTTGTTATAATGTCTGTCTGTTGTAACGAGAAACACGCTGAGTTATAATCAGCGTTGCAACAGGATGCTTCACCATGAACACGACCATTCGCAAGATCGGCAATTCCGAAGGCGTGATCCTGCCGAGGGAGCTTCTCGATCGTCTGAACCTGAAGGCCGGCGACCAGCTTCAAATCGTTGAAACAGGTGACGGTCTTGCGCTGAAGCCGGTGGACGACAGCTTCGAGCGGCAAATGAAAGCTGCCCGCGAGGTGATGGACAAATACAAGGTCGCGCTTCAGAAGCTCGCCGAATGAGCTGGGAGTTTCTGACGCGGCGTGCAGTCGAAGCCATGCACGCGGAGCAGTTGCGCCGACACGGCGGAGCACAAGGCTTGAGGGATGAAAATGCCCTCGAATCGGCGCTCGCTCGCGCCGAAAACAAGGCCAACTACGGAGACCCGTCGGTTGAGGAACTCGCAGCCGCCTATGTCTTCGGCATTGCCAGAAATCATGCCTTTGTCGACGGCAACAAACGCACGGCCATTGTCGCTGCCGGCGCATTTCTGATTGTGAATGGTTATGCCCTGACGGCCAATAACGGCATGCTTTACGAATTCGTCATGGGCGTCGCCGCCGGCGAAATCGACGAAGCTGGTGCCGCGGCGTTCTTCCGCGATCATGTCGTCAAGCTCGAAGACTAACTGTCGGAGAGCTTGACGATCTCCCATTCCTTGCCGTTGACCACGGCAATTTCGCCGATCTTCTTGCCGAACAGCGCCATCGCCATCGGCGACATATGGGAAATTGTCCCTTTGCCCGGATTGGCTTCGTCCTCGCCGACGATCTTCCAGTGCACCTTCTTGCCGTCGTCGCTTTCCAGGGTGACACCCATGCCGAAACGAACCAGGTCGCTGCCCGGTTCCGGCACCGAAAGCTCGGCGCTTTCCCGCCGTGCCGTCCAATAGCGGAGATCGCGCGAGACCAGCGCGATGCGCTCGCGGTCGGCCCTCTTCTCGGCTCTGCCCAGTTCGTCGCGCAGAGCGGCCACCTCGGCATCGATCAGCGCCATGCCGCGTTCCGTGACCAGATTGCGGTGATGGCTGATCGGCCGCTCGCCGATGCCGGCAATGGCGTTTTCGCTGTCTTCCTCGCGGGTGAAGGCCCTGCTCATCCGACGAACTTAGGCCCGGCGCGACGACTCCACAAGCCATTGCTGAAGAAGAGGATGGTGACGGAAATCTGGGTTCAATACCCGACGTTTAACAGCCGCTTGGGGTCCGGTTGCGCAACTAGGTAGCGGAGCCCCTTGGTTCCGACGTCGCCTTGCTCAACGATATTGAAGCCGTGCCGACCGAGATCCGCTGCAACTTTGTCCAAATCGACGTAACCATGCCGGTGGAGCCGAAAGGTGCTCTTCCGGCGCGGCGGTTTCGCAAAATCGACGATAAGCACACGACCGCCCGGCCTCAGGACGCGGAAGGCTTCTCTGCCGAATTCCTCGCGGCCCTTCTTTGGAAGATGGTGGAACATCAGCGTGCTGAGGACGACATCAAATTCCCCGTCCTTGAAAGGCAGTTCCTGAGCGGTGGCGGTCGAGAACCCGACTTGTAACCCTGCCCGCCGGGCCTTTGCCGTTGCGCGCGCAACCATTTCGGCGGAGGCGTCGACGCCGTCCACACGCCCCTCCGGCCCCACCTTCTGTCTGACGAGGAGCGCGGTGGTGCCGGTGCCGCACCCGACATCCAGGACCACTTCTCCCGGATTCAGCTCCGCAAAGCTTAATATCCTTTCGCGAAAAGCACGTTCGCGACCGAAGGTCAGAAGCCACGCCAGCATATCGTACAGGGCGGCGGAATGAAGCGTGATGCCGACATGCGGCGCCTTCTCCTCGCCGGCGGCCGGTCTGCGGTCCTTGGCGGACAGCCGCCCGTGAGCGCTTTGCCATATCAATAAGCTCGCGACTACGACGAGTGCACCAGCATGAAGCAGGAGGACGGGAACTCCCAAGGAAAAGACCGCATTTGCCTGTCCCAACGAGAAAAATGCCGCGAGCACCACGGCCATTTTGACGAGCGCGACTAGCGCATGCCCTCCAACTATTGTTCCGAAAAGACGTTGGTGCATTGCTTTATCTCCGGCCAGCCGGGCATCGCGCCGGGCCTTCCGCAAGAGCATAGGATACTGGACAGTGTGTCCAGTATCAGTTTTACTGGCCACATCGCACCGACGCGCCCAATACTGGACGATTTGGTGTCCTTTGGCCGGAAAAGGATGTTGCCGATGCCAGCCGGACCGATCGACCGTCGGGTCGCCAGGACCCGCAGCCGACTGCAGCAGGCGCTTTTCAGATTGACCGCCGAGAAGGGATATACGGCGATCACGGTCGAGGACATCTGCAGGGAAGCCGATGTCGGCCGCTCGACTTTCTACACGCACTATCCCGACAAGGACCGCTTGAGGAAAGCAACGATCGACGAGCATATGAAGGGCTTGCAGGCACGTGGTGCCGAACGCCATTCGCAGAGAAATGCCAAGGGCTTTTCCTTCAGCGGTCCGGTGTTCGAGCATGCTCTTGCCACGCGGGAGATGCACCGTGCGCTGATGGGCGGGAAAAAGCGCGAAATGCCAGAAGAGATCCGCGGCTGGATAAGCAGGCAGGTTCGCCATGAGTTGGCGAATATCCAAGGTGATGAAGGCGGAGTCAGACTTGAGATCGCCACACGCTTCATCGTTGGCGCGTTCTTTGAAGTGATGCACTGGTGGCTTGAGAAGGATACGAAGCTGTCTCCCGCGGAGATCGACCAGATATTCCTGCAACTTGCCTTCAACGGGGTAAATGCGGTGATCGCCGAGCCAACGAGGATCGAATAGGGGCCAAGCGTCAGATTTTCACCACGAGTTCGACCGGGCTAGTCTGGCACGAATCCTGCGGCGTGAGCGTTGGACGCAAGGGATCTGTGCCGATGTTGAACAGACGAACGCTGCTTGCGCAGACCGCCGGCTTTGCCGTCATGGGGCTTTCGATCGGCAATGCAGCGGCGAAAAACCTTCCCGGCATCGAGAAAGCCGCGATGCGTAGCGCGATCAACGCAACCGAGCTCGGCGTCCGGCCCGGCGCGCTAGACGATCAGAGCAAGGCTTTCACCAAGCTGCTGCGCGACGCGCACGACCGCGACATGCCGGTGTTCCTGCCGCCGGGGATCTATATCGTTTCCAACCTGTCGCTGCCCGGCCGCGTGCGCCTGTCCGGCGTGCCGGGCGCATCGCGGATCGTCTATGGCGGCAATGGCCATCTCATTATGGCCGAACGGGCCGAGCATGTCGAACTCAGCGGGCTGGTGTTCGATGGCAGCAACCGCTGGATGGGCGACTACACGCAAGGCCTGCTCGATCTGCGCCGCATCGCCCATCTGGTCGTCGACAACTGCCAGATGACCGGCAGCGGCAAGAACGGTCTGGCGCTCGAACACGCCTCGGGCCGCATCCAGCGCTTGGAGATATCCGGTGCGGCCGATGCCGGCATCTATTCGGTCGAGGCCGATGGCCTGGAAATATCAGGCAATAGCGTCTCCGACTGCGCCAATGGCGGCATCCTCGTGCACCGCTGGCAGGCAGCGGAAGACGGCACCATCGTCAGCGGCAACCGGATCGAACGCATCCAGGCGCGCGGCGGCGGAACCGGCCAGAACGGCAACGGTATCAATGCCTTCCGCGCCGGCAACGTCATCATCTCCGGCAATATTGTTTCGGACTGCGCGTTCTCGGCGATCCGCGCCAACAGTGCCAGCAATTTGCAGATCACCGGCAATACCTGCTCGCGCTCGGGCGAAACGGCCGTGTATTCCGAATTCTCATTCGAAGGCGCGGTCATCGGCAACAACATCGTCGATTGTGCTGCGAACGGTATTTCGATCGTCAATTTCAACGAAGGCGGGCGCATGGGCGTCTGCTCCGGCAACGTAGTCCGCAACCTGTCGACCAGCGGCCCCTACCCTGCCGATGCGCCCGGCTTCGGCGTCGGCATCATCGTCGAGGCAGACACCACAGTTTCCGGCAATGTCGTCGAGAATGCACCGCTCTACGGCATGCAGATCGGCTGGGGACCGTTCATGCGCAATGTGGTCGCTACGGGAAACATCGTCCGCAAGGCGGGGACCGGCATCGTCGTCACCGTGGTCGAAGGTGCCGGGACGGCAATCATCTCCGACAATGTCATCGACGGAGTCCAGAACGGCGCGATCGTCGGCCAACGCTGGGCCGAGCGAGTGACCGGCGACCTCGCCGCATCAGGCAATGCCGGCTATGCGCATCTGACCGTCGAGCGCAACCACGTCAGTTGAGGGTGGCCGTCGGCCGGAGCGCGCCGACTTTGGCGCCGATCCGGCTTTCGATGGGCGGATTTGCCTGTTCGATCAATTTCGCAGCGAGCGCGTGGTCGGCGTGCAGCAGCTTAGCCAGCACGGCCGCGACCATCACTTCAGCGGCGCGGCCTGCGCCATCGTCGCATTTCAGCGCGATGCCAAGGCCAAGCTCCGGAACGGCGGCGCAAAAAACACCTTCGGCGCCTCCCTTGACGAAAATCCGGCCCGGGGCGGCCTCCATCATCGCGACGTCGGACCTGCCCGTGCCGGCGACGAAAAACGGCTCGGCCATGCAGGCAGAAAGCAGCCGCTTCGCCGCCCGGGCGCGCACCGGCTCGAAGCCGGCACCTGTCGCCATGCGGGCAAAGCCAAGGGCAAAGCTGCGCAACGGCGCGGCATAGGTCGGAATCGAGCAGCCGTCGGTGCCGCGGTGATCGGCGTCATGGGCAGCACCGGTCACCGCCTGCATCGCTTCGCGCACCATTTCCTGCGAGGCATGGCCAGCCTTGACGTAACCACGATGGGCGATGCCGCTGTGAACGCAGGTGCATAGGAAGCCTGAGTGCTTGCCGGAACAATTGTTATGCAAGGCGTTCGGCGCACGGCCGGCGCGCGCGAGCGCCAGCGTCGCCCCGTGGCTCGACGGCCAATGCGCGCCGCATTCGAGTGCCGTCTCGTCGAGGCCGGCTTTCGCCAGCATGGCGCGTGCCAGCTCGACATGCGGCGGCTCGCCGGAATGGGAGGCGCAGGCCAGCGCCAGCTCCCGGTCACCGAAGCCGTAGGCATCGGCAGCGCCGCTCTCGACCAGCGGCAACGCCTGGATCGCCTTGACCGCCGAGCGCGGGAACACCGGCTGTGCCGTGTCGCCGATCTCCCAGACGGGCTTGCCGTCGGCGTCGAAGACGGCAACAGCGCCGCGATGGGCGCTCTCGACGATAGCGCCGCGCAAGACTTCGACCAGAACCGGATTTGCCATGTCACCTCCCGCAAATGCGGGCGGGTTTATCTGATCCGGTCGAGAATGGAAACGTAGTTGGCGACCGCGGCACCACCCATATTGAAGATGCCGCCGAGTTTTGCTCCCGGCACCTGGATGCCGCCCGCCTCGCCGACAAGCTGCATGGCGCTCAGCACATGCATCGATACGCCGGTGGCACCGATCGGGTGGCCCTTGGCCTTCAGTCCACCGGACGGATTGACCGGCAGCCTTCCATCTTTCGCCGTCTCGCCATCCAGGGCCAGCTTGGCGCCCTCCCCCGGCTTGGCCAGGCCCATCGCCTCATACTCGATCAGTTCGGCGATGGTGAAACAGTCATGCGTCTCGACGAAGGACAGGTCGCCGAGCGTCACGCCCGCCTGCTTCAGCGCCTGGTTCCACGCCTGCTCGCAGCCTTCGAAGGCGAGAATGTCGCGCTTCGACATCGGCAGGAAATCCTGCACATGCTCATTGGCGCGGAAGGCGACGGCGCGGCGCATCTTCAGCGCCGTGGCCGTGTCGGCAAGGACAAGCGCGGCGGCACCGTCCGACACCAGCGAGCAGTCTGTGCGCTTCAGCGGACCGGCGACGAAGGGGTTTTTTTCGCTTTCCTGCCGGCAGAACTCGTAGCCGAAATCCTTGCGCATCTGCGCGTAGGGATTGTCGACGCCGTTCTTGTGGTTCTTGGCGGCGATCATCGCCAGCGCATCCGACTGGTCGCCGTAGCGCTGGAAATAGGCTTGGGCGATCTTGCCGAAGACGCCAGCGAAGCCTGCCGGCGTGTCACCGTCCTCCGGCAGATACGAGGCCTTGAGCAGGTTCTTGCCGATATCGGGACCGGGCGTCGTCGTCATCTGCTCGGCGCCGACCACCAGCACGATACGGGCGGCATTGGCGTCGATGGCGCGGATGCCTTGCCTGACCGCCGCCGAGCCGGTGGCGCAGGCGTTCTCGACGCGGGTCGCCGGCTTGAAGCGCAGCCGGTCATCGGCCTGGAGGACCAGGCTCGCGGTGAAATCCTGGGCGGAAAACCCGGCGTTGAAGTGGCCGAGCACGATCTCGTCGACGTCATCTGGACCGATGCCGGCATGATCGAGCGCCTCGACTGCCACCTTGGTGATCAGGCCCTCCAGCGTCTCGCCTTCGAGCTTGCCGAAGCGCGAATGCGCCCAGCCGACGATGCATGCTGTCATGGCGATCTCCATCCTGTGGACCCGGGCTACGCGATACTGCGCGCGCATCAGCATTGTTCAAGCATGAACCGTTTCGCAGGCCTCGTGAAGGGGCCAGAACCGCACAATCGCTTGATCTTGATCATCTGGTCATAGTGCCTGGCTTTTGCCAGCAAATCAGGCCGGATTTTTGTTGATTGATGCGTCAATAAAAAATAATCTTGTCCCAATAGGCCGGAGCAGGAATGCCGAAACTCGGAATGGAGCCGTTGCGCCGCAGGGCGCTCATCGACGCAACGATCTCGGCGATCGGCGAGCGCGGTTCGCTTGATGTGACGATGTCGGAAATCGCCGGGCGCGCCGGCGTGTCCTCGGCGCTTGCCCACCATTATTTCGGCGTCAAGGACGAATTGCTGTTGGCGACGATGCGGCACATCCTGAGCGAACTCACCGCCGATACGCGCCGTGCACTTCGCGCGGCCGGCACGGCGCGCCAGCGCGTCTCGGCGGTGGTCGCGGTCAATTTCTCCGACATCCAGTTCCAGCCCGAAACGATCGCCGCCTGGCTCGCCTTCTATGTCGAGGCGCAGAAATCGGCAGCACTCCGCCGGCTGCTCAAGGTCTATGCGCGCCGGCTGCATTCCAATCTGCTCAGCGGGCTGGCCGGCATCCTGCCGAGAAGCGAGGCCGACCGGGTCGCCGAAGCGACCGCGGCGCTGATCGACGGGCTCTATATCAGGCGCGCGCTGAAGGACGGTGTTCCCGATGCCGCGACCGCGATTGCACTGGTCGAGGACTATCTCGAAACGAAGCTCAGCGGACGGCAGAAGCAGTGACATCCAAGCGACCCAACATCCTGATCGTCATGGTCGATCAGCTCAACGGAACGCTGTTTCCGGATGGGCCGGCGGACTTCCTGCACGCGCCGCATCTGAAGGCGCTCGCCGCGCGTTCGGCGCGTTTTTGCAACAATTACACCGCCTCGCCGCTCTGCGCGCCGGGCCGCGCCGCATTCATGAGCGGCCAGTTGCCGTCACGCACCGGGGTCTATGACAACGCTGCCGAATTCGCGTCTTCGATCCCGACCTTTGCCCATCATCTGCGCACCGCAGGTTATCACACCTGCCTCTCCGGCAAGATGCATTTCGTCGGGCCGGACCAGTTGCACGGTTTCGAGGAGCGGCTGACCACCGACATCTATCCGGCCGATTTCGGCTGGACGCCCGACTATCGCAAACCCGGCGAGCGCATCGACTGGTGGTATCACAATCTCGGCTCCGTCAGCGGCGCCGGTACTGCCGAGATCACCAACCAGCTGGAATATGACGACGAGGTCGCCTTCCATGCGGTGCAGAAGCTTTATGATTTTGCCCGCGTCTCCGACGATGCCGCACATCGGCTCTGGTGCTTGACGGTTTCCTTCACCCATCCGCACGATCCTTACGTCGCGCGGCGGCAATACTGGGACTTCTACGAGGATTGCCCGGCGCTCGAGCCTGAGGTCGGCTTCATTCCTTACGACAGGCAGGACCCGCATTCGCAGCGGCTCTACCGCGCCAGCGACTATGACAGGTTCGACATCACCGCTGAGCAGATACGCCGCGCACGGCGCGGCTATTTCGCCAACATCTCCTATCTCGACGACAAGCTCGGCGAATTGATGTCGGTGCTCGAGCACACACACATGCTCGACGACACGATCATTCTGTTCTGCTCGGACCATGGCGACATGCTGGGCGAGCGCGGCCTGTGGTTCAAGATGTGCTTTTTCGAAGGTTCGGCGCGGGTGCCGCTGATGATCGCCGGCAAGGGCATCGCCGCCGGCCTGATCGAGACGCCGGTCTCCAATCTCGACGTGATGCCGACGCTTTGCGACCTCGCCGGCATCGACATCAGCGCGATTGCGCCGTGGACTGACGGCCAGTCGCTGCTGCCGTTGCTGAACGGAAAGAAACGCTCCGCGCCGGTGCTGATGGAATATGCCGCCGAAGGCTCCAACGCGCCGATGGTGGCGATGCGCGAGGGCCGCTACAAATTCATCCATTGCGAGATCGATCCGCCGCAACTGTTTGATCTTGAATCGGATTCGCAGGAATTGACCAATCTCGCCGCCGATCCGGCCAATGCGGCATTGGTGGCCGCTTTCACCGACAAGGTGCGGGCGCGCTGGGACATGGCGGCCTTCGACGCGGCGGTGCGTGCCAGCCAGGCACGCCGCTGGGTGGTCTACCCGGCGCTGCGCAACGGCACCCATTATCCCTGGGAATTCCAGCCGCTGCAGAAGGCATCGGAGCGCTACATGCGCAACCACATGAACCTCGACCTGCTCGAAGAGCAGAAGCGCTTTCCGCGAGGCGAATGATGGCAGATAGTCTCGTCCCCTCGCTCGACCATCTCAGGCAGGCCTATGCCGTCACCTCCAAGGCGACGCAGGTCACGCCGCTGCTGGAATCGGCGGCACTCGCGCGCGAGACCGGCGCCGCCCGCGTCTTCGTCAAGGCCGAATCGCTGCAATGGGCAGGATCGTTCAAGGTGCGCGGCGCCTACTGGCGGCTGAAGAAGCTCTCGCCTGACGAAGCCAAAAAGTGCGTCGTCGCCTACTCCTCCGGCAATTTTGCGCAGGGGCTAGCGGCGGCTGGCCAAGCGCTTGGCATTCCCGTCACCATCGTCATGCCGATCGACGCGCCGGCCGCCAAGCGCGACGCCACATTGGGTTACGGCGCGCGCGTGGTGCTGACTGACCATGGCGAGCGCGCGCGTGAGGAAGTCGCCGCCGCCAAGGCGCGCGAGATCGCCGCGAGCGAAGGCCTGGCGCTGCTGCACCCGTTCGACGATCCGGAGATCGTCGCCGGCCAGGCCGGTGCCGGGCTGGAGGCACTCGACCAGATCGCCGCCAGGCAAGCGGAGGCCGATCTCTTGTTCTGCTCGGTCGGCGGCGGCGGCCTGATCGGCGGTGTTTCACTGGCCTTTCACTATCTGTCGCCAGCCACGAAGATCATCGGCGTCGAGCCGGAAGGTTTTGACGGCATGGGCTCGTCGCTGGCGCATGGCGCCATCGAAACCATGCCGATCGGGCCGAAATCGATCTGCGACGGGCTGATGTCGCGGCGGCCCGGCGACGCGCCGTTCGCAGCGGTGAAGGCCGCCGGCGTTCGCGGCGTCACCGTCGACGATGCTTCGGTGCGGCGCGCCATGCGCCTCGCCTTCGAGCGGCTGAAGCTGGTGCTCGAGCCATCCGGCGCTGCTTCGCTGGCGGCGTTGCTCGGCGGCAAGGTCGACGTCACCGGCAAGACCGTTCTCGTAATGGCAACCGGCGGCAACGTCTCGCTGGCCGATTTCATTGCGCATATGAACCACGGGCGCGCATGAACCATGCTTGAAGCGGATTTCGTCATCATCGGCTCCGGCTCGGCCGGTTCGGCCATGGCCTACCGGCTGTCGGAGGACGGCAAGCATTCGGTGATCGTCATCGAATATGGCGGCAGCGATATCGGGCCGCTCATCCAGATGCCGTCGGCGCTGTCGATCCCGC
Source organism: Mesorhizobium sp. M0816 (assembly GCF_040320005.1). Classification (NCBI taxonomy): domain Bacteria; kingdom Pseudomonadati; phylum Pseudomonadota; class Alphaproteobacteria; order Hyphomicrobiales; family Phyllobacteriaceae; genus Mesorhizobium; species Mesorhizobium sp. M0816. The sequence goes on from NZ_JAMYOT010000005.1 coordinate 193,704, forward strand.
TCAATATGAGCCTCTATGACTGGGGCTTTGCCAGCGAGCCGGAGCCGCATCTCGGCGGCCGCGTACTAGCGACGCCGCGCGGCAAGGTCATCGGCGGCTCGTCGTCGATCAACGGCATGGTCTATGTGCGCGGCCATGCCCGCGACTTCGACCATTGGGCCGAACAGGGCGCGACCGGCTGGGGCTTTGCCGATGTGCTCCCGTACTTCAAGCGCATGGAGGACAGCAATGGCGGCGAGAATGGCTGGCGCGGCCATGGCGGCCCGCTGACTGTGCAGCGCGGCTCGAGGACGAACCCACTCTACGGCGCCTTCGTCGAGGCAGGCCGTCAGGCCGGTTTCGAGCTGACCGACGACTATAATGGCGCGAAGCAGGAAGGCTTTGGGCCGATGGAGCAGACCATCCGCGGCGGCCGTCGCTGGTCGGCCGCGAGCGCCTATCTGAGGCCGGCGCTGAGGCGGAAAAATGTCAGCCTGGTCAAGGGTTTCGCCCGGCGGGTAATCATCGAGAATCAACGCGCCACCGGCGTCGAGATCGAAGTGCGCAAACGGATTCAGGTGGTCAGAGCGCGGCGCGAGGTGATCGTTGCCGCGTCCTCGATCAACTCGCCCAAGATCCTGATGCTGTCCGGCATCGGCCCCGGCCAGCACCTTAGGGAGAACGGCATCCTGGTGATCGCCGACCGGCCCGGAGTCGGCCGCAATCTGCAGGACCATATGGAACTTTACATCCAGCAGGAATCGACAAAGCCGATCACGCTGAACTCCGTCTTGAACCCGTTCTCGAAGGCGCTGATCGGGGCACAATGGCTGTTCTTCAAATCCGGCCTCGGTGCCACCAATCATTTCGAGGCGGCCGCCTTCGTACGCTCGCGCGCCGGCGTCGACTATCCCGATATCCAGTATCACTTCATCCCGGCCGCGGTCCGCTATGACGGCAAGGCGGCGGCCAAGGCGCATGGTTTCCAGGCGCATGTCGGGCCGATGCGGTCGAAGTCGCGCGGTTCGGTCACGCTGCGCTCGCCCGATCCCAAATCGAACCCGGTGATCCGCTTCAACTACATGTCGCATCCGGACGACTGGACGGAGTTCCGCCACTGCATCCGACTGACCCGCGAGATCTTCGGGCAAGCGGCCTTCGATCCGTACCGAGGCAAGGAACTGTCGCCGGGCTCGCATGTACAATCGGATGAAGAGCTCGACGCCTTCATTCGCGACCACGCCGAAAGCGCCTACCACCCTTGCGGCACCTGCAAGTTGGGCCGTGCCGATGATGCGATGAGCGTCGTCGATCCGGAATGCCGCGTCATTGGCGTCGAAGGGCTTCGGGTCGCCGATTCCTCGATCTTTCCACGCGTCACCAACGGCAATCTCAACGCGCCGTCGATCATGACCGGCGAGAAGGCCGCCGACCACATTCTCGGGCGTACGCCGCTGCCACCGTCCAACCAGGAACCATGGATCAATCCGCGCTGGCAGGTGTCGGACAGATAGGCCATGATCCGGCGGACGCATATTCCGCATGCCGCGACAACACGATTTGGAGAACAGTCATGCGCGCCCAGCCAACGGCATCGCATTATGTCAACGGCCGCTATATCGACGACGAGCGCGGCGCAGCGCTGCCGGTTATCTATCCGGCAACCGGCGAGACCGTCGCCATGCTGCGCTCGGCGACGCCGAACGTGCTGGAACTCGCGATCGAGGCCGCGCGTGCGGCACAGCCGGCCTGGGCTCGGCTGAAGCCGGTCGAGCGCGGCCGCATCCTGCGCCGTGCCGCCGACATTTTGCGCGCGCGCAATGCCGATCTGGCGCGCATCGAGACGCTGGATACCGGTAAGCCGATCCAGGAGACGCTGGTTGCGGACGCCCCGTCGGCGGCCGACTGCCTCGAATATTTCGGCGGTGCCGTCACCGCCTTTAATGGCGAGGCCGTCGATCTCGGCGGACCCTTTGCCTATACCAGGCGCGAGGCGCTCGGCGTGTGCGTCGGCATCGGCGCCTGGAACTACCCGATCCAGATCGCCGGCTGGAAATCCGCTCCGGCGCTCGCCATGGGCAATGCGATGGTGTTCAAGCCGTCGGAGAACACGCCGCTTTCAGCGCTGGCGCTCGCCGAAATCTACACCGAGGCCGGGCTGCCCGACGGCCTGTTCAACGTCGTGCAGGGTTTTGGCGATGTCGGCGCCGGCCTTGTCGGCCACGATGTCGTCGCCAAGGTCTCGGTGACCGGCTCGGTGCCAACCGGCCGCAAAGTGCTGTCGCTCGCCGGCTCGAAGATGAAGCACGCGACGATGGAGCTCGGCGGCAAGTCGCCGCTGATCGTCTTCGAAGACGCCAACCTCGAAAACGCCATCGGCGGCGCGATGCTCGGCAATTTCTATTCGACCGGCCAGATCTGCTCCAACGGCACGCGGGTCTTCGTGCAGAGTAGCATCCATGACCGTTTCGTCGAGAGGCTGACCGAACGGACGAAGAAAATCCGCATCGGCGATCCGCTCGATCCGGACACGCAGATGGGGCCGCTGGTCTCGAAGGCGCAGCACGACAAGGTGGTCTCTTACATCGAGGCCGGCAAGCAGGATGGCGCGGTGCTCGCCTGCGGCGGCAACGTGCCTTCGCTGCAGGGTTTTCAGGGCGGCTTCTTCGTCGAGCCGACGGTGTTCACCGGTGTCGTCGACACGATGCGCATCGCCCGCGAGGAGATTTTCGGGCCGGTCATGAGCGTGCTGAAATTCGACAGCGAGGACGAGGTGATCGATCGCGCCAACGATACCGAATTCGGCCTCGCCGCTGGCGTGTTCACGCGCGACCTGGCGCGCGCCCATCGTGTCATCGCCGAACTGCAGGCCGGCATCTGCTGGATCAACGCCTACAATCTGACGCCGGTCGAAATCCCCTTCGGCGGCTTCAAGCAGTCCGGCATCGGCCGCGAGAATTCGCTCGCGGCACTGGCGCTTTATTCGCAGCTGAAGTCGGTCTACGTCGAGACGGGTGATGTCGCCAGCCCGTACTGATCCTTGGGCGCCGTGCCGTCCAGATACTGCGTCAGCGCGCATACGAGATGATAGAAGATGCTGGCCGGCACCTCGCTCGCCAAGGAGCGGCCACGCTCGTCGATGCGGTCGATCCACAGGCCGAGCGGTGCCGGATTGATGTGCCAGCGGAACAGCCGGCCGACACGCGCCTCGATTTCCGGCTTCAGGTCGGGACCGCCCGAACCGTCCAGCGCGATCGCCGCCTTGATCGCTTCGGCCTGCGGCCAGCTGCGCGAGACGCGGTCGAGCGGCAGTCCTTGCCGCGAGACGGCGCCGTAGGCGAGGCCCGTGGCGCGGTTCAGGCCATTGGCAATCGCCGACGCGTAAAGCTTCCGGGCAAGGCCGGTCAAGCCGCTCTGGCCGCTGCGCCCGGCGAAGTCGACCAGCAGCGAGGCCCATTCGAAATGATGGCCGGGTTCGGTCCACGTGCCCTTCCCGCCAGGGGCCGGCCGCCATTCATGGTCGAAATACTCACCCAGCGTCCAGCTTTCCGGGTCGAAGAAATGGCTGCGAAATAGATCGACGATGCGCGCGGCGCGACGAAGATAGGCGCGCTCGCCGGTCGCCTGATGCCAGGCCAGGAATGCCTCGAGCAGATGCATGTGCGGGTTGGAGCGGCGCTCGCCCTCACCGCTCGAGGTCTCGCGGAAGCCGGTCAGGCGTTCGTCCTCGAGATGCGCGTCGATGAACGCAAAGGTCTCCTGGCCAAGCCGCAACGCATCGGGATTGCCGCACATATGGGCATGCGCCAGCGCCAGGAGCACGCAGGAATGGTCATAGGCATCCTCGGCGGCGTCGGCGACGGTGCCGTCGACGTTGAGCGTGCGTACCCAGCCGCCATTGTCGGTACGTCCGTGCCTGGCCATGAATTCGAGGCCGTGGCTGATCAGCCGATCGGCAGGGCCGTTCCAGCCGCGCGCCTTGGCAACGGCGAAGGCGTAGATCTGCCTGGCCTGCGTGCGCATGCGCTTGGGTTTCATCAGCGGGGCGGCATCGAAGCCGAGCGCCTCGTGGAACCCGCCGTGGCGCTCATCGACGCCGACCGTCGACCACAACGGCACCGTCTCCTCGAACAGCCAATGGTGCACGCGGCGCTGCCAGGCGCCGCTTTCGATGACGCGGTCGTCGGCGGGCGTGAACCTGGTCTCAAGGCGGCCGCTCTTTTCGAGCTGCTCGACGATCTTCTTGACGTTCTGGCTGTGGCTGACCGGGGCAACGAAAGTGGCGTCGGCGGTCGACACGATGGCGACGTCCTTCAGGCCTATGGCCGACAGCAGGCGGCCGTCACTACGGATATAGGAGTTCTCGCAATCGATGGCGACGACATCGCCGACAATGACATTGCCCTGCGTGTCGGAGGGGCCGACGTCGAGCAGCGATTGCCAGGAGCCGAGATCATTCCAGCGAAAGCCGGCCGGCACCATGGCGATGCCGCTGGCGCGCTCCATGATCGCATAGTCGATCGATGTCGATGGGATGGCGGCATAGAGCTCCAGAGGCATGTAGAGGCCGGAAAGATCCGATGTCGCAGCCTGGTAGGCAGCCTCTGTGGCGCTCCAGATGTCGGGCTGGAAGGCCATGAACGCGTCGCGCATGGCACTGGCGCGAAACAGGAAGATGCCGGTGTTCCAGTAGAAATTGCCGGCCTCGAGATAGCTCTGCGCCGTGGCGAGATCGGGTTTTTCGACGAAACGCGAGACATCGCAGATGCCATCGCGCTCGCCGGCCACCTCGATGTAGCCGTAACCGGTCTCGGGTTGGGCGGGCTTGATGCCGAACACCACCAGCCTGCCTTGGCGCGCGGCCGCCGTGCCGGCCTCGATGCTCCGCCAGAATTGCTGTGGCGTCGCGATCTCATGATCGGACGGCACCACCAGCACCAGGCTGTCGCCGAATTCCGACAGCGTGCGCAGGCTTGCCAAGGCGACGGCCGCGGCGGTGTTGCGTCCGGTCGGCTCGAACAGCGGGCCGCCGCCGGAAAGCTCGTGACCGGCAATGTCGGCATGAACGCGGTCGGCATGCCTTTCCGAGGCAATCAGGAAAACCGGCGTTTCGCCTTCCGGCCGCGCGGTCAGCCGCCGCAGCGTCTTGGCCAGCATTGAGCCGTCGCCCGAGAAATCATGGAACTGCTTGGGATTGTCCTCGCGCGACAACGGCCACAGCCGCGAGCCGACGCCGCCGCTCATCACAAAACTGACGATCCGTTCGGTCATGAAAACAAGCCTCGTGCTCAAAAGGTCTGATTGTAGGCGCCGACTTCGGGGCTGCGGCGCAGCACCGCATCGACGGCTTCGAACATCTGCCGGCGCCGCTCGGACGATACCGGGCTCTCCACCACCACCACAAGCTCCGGCTTGTTCGATGATGCGCGCACCAACCCCCAGGTACCATCCTCCGCCACGACCCTGACGCCGTTGACGGTGATCAGTTCGGCGATCTTCTGGCCGGCGAAGACCGTGCCCTCGTCCTTCATCTTGCGAAAGTCGCCTACGACGCGCTCGACGACGCCGTATTTGAGCTCGTCGGCGCAGTGTGGCGACATGGTCGGCGTGCCGAAGGTCAGCGGCAGATCGCGATAGAGGTCGGCCATGCTGCTTTGCGGGCTGCGATCCAGCATCTGGCATATGGCGATGGCCGTGACCAGGCCATCGTCATAGCCGCGGCCGATCGGCGGATTGAAGAAGAAATGGCCCGATTTTTCGAAACCGGCGGCGGCGCCGAGTTCGGCGACGCGCCGCTTGATATAGGAGTGACCGGTTTTCCAATAGTCGGTGACCGCGCCATTTTCCCGCAACACCTTGTCAGTCATGAACAATCCGGTCGACTTGACGTCGACGACGAAAGTCGAGCCGGGATAGAGGTGCGAAATGTCGCGCGCCAGCATGACGCCGACCTTGTCGGCGAAAATCTCGTTGCCTTCATTGTCCACCACGCCGCAGCGATCGCCGTCGCCGTCGAAGCCAAGCCCGACATCGGCGCCCGTTTCCAGCACCTTGTCGCGAATGGCGTGCAGCATCTGCATGTCTTCGGGGTTGGGATTGTAATTGGGAAAAGTATGATCGAGCACGACGTCGAGCGGGATCACCTCGCAGCCGATCCTTTCCAGTGCCTCGGGAGCGAAAGCCCCGGCGGTGCCGTTGCCGCAGGCGGCCACCACCTTGAGCTTCCTGGAGATACCCTTTCCTGCTGTCAGATCGTCAAGGTAGGTTTTGCGGAAGTCCGCAACGAAGTCATAGGAGCCGCCACCGACAAGATCGAAATCGCCTGAGAGCACGATTGCCTTCAACGCGCTCATCTCCTCCGGACCAAAAGTCAGCGGGCGCGCCGCGCCCATCTTGACGCCGGTCCAGCCATTCTCGTTGTGCGAGGCAGTGACCATGGCGACGGAGGGCGTGTCGAGCGCGAACTGGGCGAAATAAGCCATCGGCGACAGCGCAAGCCCGACATCCTTGACCCGTGCGCCGGCCGCCATCAGCCCGGAAACCAGGGCCAGCTTTATGGCAAGCGAATAGGAGCGGAAATCGTGACCGGTGACGATGTCGGGTCCGGCACCCAGGCGACGGATCAGCGTGCCGAGCCCCATGCCGAGCGCCTGGACGCCGATCAGATTGAGTTCCGGCGTTTCGTTCGAGCCGGGATGGCCGAACCACCAGCGCGCATCATATTCGCGAAACCCGGACGGCTTGATCAGCGCCGAGTTTTCAAACTCAAAAGTGTTTGGTCTGACATCGCTAACGATCTTCATCGACAAGGCTGCAAACTCCAGGCGGCTGAATCAGGTGCTTCGAGGCAAGTGGACGGTTACCCAGAAGCCCTTTAAGCCGTGTTTGTGCGACAGGAAACTGAAACCTGTATGACGTGGCGGCGAAAGCGAAAGAAATGCGACAGAAGCGCTGCCATTGGCGCTTGCAGTAACCAAACGCGGCGGCTATAAGCCCGCGGTCTGGTCACGGAGTGTAGCGCAGCCTGGTAGCGCACATCGTTCGGGACGATGGGGTCGCAGGTTCAAATCCTGCCACTCCGACCAGAAAAAACAGCGGCTTAGCTGTTTTTGTTCCCGAAACAACCACCATCCGCCGCAGTTCTGACCAATCGCGCTATGCGCTCAGGCGAAATCGCGTCACGTCGATGGCCGCGGCCATCAGTGTCTGCGTATAGGTTGCCTGCGGATTGCTGAAGATCGCCTCGGCCGGTCCCTCCTCGACGATCTTGCCCTGCTTCATGACGATGATGTAGTCGGCCATGGCGCGCACGACGGCGAGATCGTGGCTGATGAACAGATAGGACAGTTCGTGATCGGCCTGCAGCTTGCGCAGCAATTCGACGATCTGCTTCTGCACGGAGCGGTCCAGCGCCGAGGTCGGCTCGTCCAGCACCACCACTTTAGGCTTGAGTATCATGGCGCGCGCAATGGCGATGCGCTGCCGCTGACCGCCGGAGAATTCATGCGGATAGCGGTTGCGCGTGTTCGGGTCGAGCCCGACTTCGAGCAAGGCATCGACCGCGCGGAGATCGCGCTGCCTGCCCGACAGATTGGGCTCATGGACCAGGAGCCCCTCGGTGATGATCTGGCCGACGGTCATGCGTGGCGACAGCGAGCCGAACGGATCCTGGAAAACCAGCTGCAATTCGCGCCGCAGCGGCCGCATCGCCTGGCGGTCGGCGTGGGAAATGTCGCGGTCACCAAGCCGGATGATACCGTCGCTGGGCAGGAGCCGCAGCAAGGCGCGGCCGAGCGTCGATTTTCCCGAGCCGGATTCGCCGACGATGCCGATCGTCTGGTTGCGCTTCAGCCGTATCGAAATGCGATCGACGGCGCGCAGCAGCAGCGGCTCGCCGCCAAGAAATCCGCCGCCGATCTTGAAGGTCACCTCGACGTTCCTGCCTTCAAGCAGGACAGGGGCATTCGGAGGCGGCGGCGCCTTGGTGCCGGTCGGTTCGGCGGCAAGCAGCATCTTGGTGTAGCCGTGCTGCGGGTTGGCGAAGATCGCTTCCGCCTCGCCCTCCTCGACCACCTCGCCATAGCGCATCACATAGACCCGATCGGCAAAGCGCCGGACGATGCCGAGATCGTGAGTGATGAAGACGATCGCCATGCCGAGCTTGCGCTGCAATTCGGCGAGCAGCATGAGGATCTGCGCCTGGATGGTGACGTCGAGCGCGGTCGTCGGCTCGTCGGCGATCAGTATGTCGGGGTCGTTGGCCAACGCCATGGCGATCATGACGCGCTGGCGCTGACCGCCCGACAACTCGTGCGGATAGGATTTCATCCGCCGCTCCGGATCGGGAATATGGACCAGCCGCAGCAGCTTGAGCGCCTCCTCGCGCGCCGTGGCGGCGCCAAGTCCGCGATGCTTGCGGATCGGCTCGATCAGCTGGTTGCCGATCGAATAGAGCGGGTCTAGCGACGTCATCGGCTCCTGGAAGATCATGCTGATCTTGCGGCCGCGGATCTTGTTGAGCTCGGGCTTGCTCAAGGTCAAAAGATTGCGGCCGCGATAATCGACGGTGCCGGTGGCTTCGCCGTTCGAGGCGAGCAGGCTCATCGCCGCCATCATCGTCTGGCTCTTGCCGGAACCGGATTCGCCGACGACGGCGACGGTCTCGCCTGATTTGACGTGGATATTGATGCCCTTCACCGCCTCCACCACACCGTCGAGGGTGCGGAAGCGCACCCGAAGGTCCTTGACGCTGAGGATGGTTTCGGAAGCGGCCATCTCAACGATCCTTCGGGTCGAGCGCGTCGCGCAGCCCATCGCCGACGAAATTCAGCGCGAACAGCGTGGAGACGAGAAAGAAGGCCGGGAACAGAAGCAGCCAGTTGGCCGAGCCGATGTTCTGGGCGCCAACCGAGATCAGCACGCCCCAGCTGGTCATCGGCTCCTGGACGCCGAGCCCGAGGAACGACAAAAAACTCTCCAGGATGATGACCTGCGGAACGAGCAGCGTCATGTAGATCACCACTGGCCCGAGCAAATTGGGGATCACATGGCGCAGCAGAATGCCGCGCTGGCCGACGCCCATCGCCTCCGCCGCCTGGACATATTCCTGCCGGCGGATCGACAGCGCTTGTCCGCGCACGATGCGCGCCATGTCGAGCCACAGCACCGCGCCGACCGCCAGGAACATCAGCACGAAGTTCCTGCCGAAGAACACCACCAGCATGATGACGAAGAAGATGAACGGCAAAGAATAAAGCACGTCGACGACACGCATCATCACCTCATCGACCCTGCCGCCGGCAAGGCCAGCGGTGGCGCCGTAGAGCACGCCGATGACCACGGCCACAATGCCGGCAAGCAGACCGATGGCCAGCGATATGCGCCCGGCCATCAGCGTTCGGGACAGGAGATCGCGGCCGGTATTGTCGGTGCCGAACAGGAAATATTGCTGCTTGATCGAGGCACTCATCACCATTTCGAGACCGTCCGGCGATTTGCTCTCGATCTTTGTGTCATCAAAGGTATCGGAACGATCAAGGTAGCGAATGTTGCGGTCATCGATCGGCTTGGACGATTTGACGGTAACGAACACACGGCTGTCCTCCTGCCGCCACTCCTTGATGTCGACGCGCATTCGCCTGATCGCCTCATCGAGAGCGCCTTCGATCATGTCGGCCTTCGGATAGGCGGAGAAGCTCGGCGGCGTACGGACATAGTCGGCATAGATGGTGGTGTATTTGTGCGGCACGAGATAGGGCCCAAACACGCTGATGACGGCGATGAAGGCAAGATAATACAGGCTGAACATGGCCGCGCGATTGGCCTTGAGGCGCGCCCAGGCGTCACCCCACAGGGACCGGCCGACGACCGGTGCGGCAACTGCGATATCAGTCATAGCGCACCCTCGGATCAACGACCCCATAGAGGACGTCGACGATCAGGTTGAAGACAATGGTGAAGAGCGCGATGACCACCACCGTCCCCATCACCAGTGTGTAGTCGCGGTTGAGTGCAGCAACGACAAAATGGCGGCCGATGCCCGGGATAGAGAAGATGGTCTCGACGATGACCGAGCCGGTGAGAAGGGCTGCGGCTGCCGGACCGGTGAAGGAGACGATCGGCAGGATGGCGCCGCGCAGTGCATGCTTGACGACGACCGACCAGTCCGACAGACCAAGTGCGCGTGCAGTGCGGATGTGATGCGAGTGCAGCGATTCGATCATCGAGCCGCGCATCAGGCGGGCGACGATGGCGATCTGCGGAAGGGCGAGCGTCAGCACCGGGCCGACCTTATTGATGAGGGCTCCATCGCCCCAGCCGCCGATCGGCAGCAGCCTCCAGGTCAATCCGAATGCAAGCTGGATTACCGGGGCGATGACGAAGGTTGGAATGGTGCTGCCGGCGGTCGCCAGCGCGATCACCGAATAGTCGGCAAGCTTGTTCTGGTTGAGCGCGGCAACACTGCCGAGCACGCTGCCGAGGAGCAGCGCCAGAATGAGCGCCGAAGCGCCGAGCTGGATTGAGATCGGCAGGCCCTCCTTGAACAACTCGCCGACGGTGAAATCCGGCATGTTGTAGCTGGGGCCGAAATTGCCGCGCAGAAGATTGCCGAGATAGTGGACGTACTGCAACCAGAGCGGATCGTTGAGGCCGAACTGAGCTTCGAGATTGGCCCTGATCTCGGGGCTCAGGCCCCGCTCCTGGTTGAACGGGCCGCCCGGCGCGACGCGTATCAGGAAGAACGCCATGGTCACGATGACGAACAGCGTCGGAATGGCGGTCAGAAGCCGCCGGAATACGTAACGCAGCATCGGTGCCCCGCTTGATCCAGAACAACGCGCGTCCAGCTGGACGATTGCGCTCTAGCCTTCAAATCTTCGCATCGGCTTTCCGGAAATCGATCCGATTCACGGAGGTCCGATGCGACGGCAAGCCACCGCGCATTCGATGCGCGGTGGCCCGGCCAGGGATCAGTCCTTGCTGATGAAGCGGGACGGATGGATGTCCATCACATTGTCGTCGAAGCCATGCAACTTCGAGGAAACGATATCGTGGTAGCTGTAGTAGAGAAGCGGGATCTCGCCGACGTCATCGATGAGGATGCGCTCGGCCTCGGCGAGTTCCTTCATGCGTTCTGCAGGGTTGCCGCCGGCGGCCGCCGCCTTGTCCATCGCCGCCTCGTATTTTGGGCTGTTGTAGACCGAATAGTTGTTGCCGCTGGCTTTGCGGGAGATGCCGAGGAAGGTTTCGGGATCCTTGTAGTCGGCAATCCAGGCGGCGCGCGCCACGTCATAGTCACCCTTCTGCTCGAGGAAGGAGTAGTGGGTCTTGGTGTCGGTATTGAGGAGTGTGATCTCGACGCCAAGCGGCTTCAGCTGCTCCTGGATCGCGACTGCCGTGTTCTTGTGGTTCTCCGAAGTGTTGTAGCGGATCTGCATTTTCAGCGGATGCTCGGGTGTATAGCCGAGTTTCTCGAGGATCTTCTTGGCAGCGTCCTCGCGGTCGATCTGCGGCATGTCGGCGTATTTGGCCATTGCCGGCGTATAGCCCTCGATGCCGGGAGGCACCATGGAATAGCCGGGCAGCATCGAATTCTGCCAGACTTTCTCCGCCAGGAAGTCGCGATCGATCGCCATCGAGATGGCGTTGCGCAGCTCGACATTGTCCCACGGCGCCTTATCGGTCTTGATCGCATAATAGTAGATGCCGAGATATGGCCCGACACGGACCTGGTCGCCGAATTTGGTCTTGAGATCGGCGAGCTGTTCGGTCGGCAGGTCGCCGTAACTGTCGAGTTCGCCCGCCTCGAAGCGCTTCATCGCCGACGAGCGATCCTCGGTCGGAATGTAGTTGACGACGTCGAACTTGACGCTCGCGGCGTCCCAGAATTTCGGATTCTTGACCAGCTTCAGATGGTCGTTGGGAATCCACTCCGCCGCTGTAAAGGCCCCGTTGGAGACCAGCTTGCCTGCCTTGATCCAGTCGGCGCCAAGCTTTTCGATCGACGCCTTGTTAACAGGATAGGTCGCCTGATGGGTCAGCATCTCCAGGAAATACGGCGTTGGCGCCTTCAGCGTGACTTCGAGGGTATTTGCGTCAATCGCCTTGACGCCCATATCCTCCGGCTTGCCCTTCTTGGTATTGACCTCCTCCGCATTCTTGACGGGATAGAGCATGGAAGCGTATTCGGCAGCGGTGGCCGGATCTTCCAGCCGACGGAAGGAATAGACGAAGTCGTCCGCCGTCACCGGGCTGCCATCCGACCAGAGGCCGTCCTTGCGCAGCTTGAAGGTGTAGACCTTGCCGTCGTCGGACACCGTCCAGCTTTCGGCGGCGCCCGGAATGAGATTCGTCTTCTGGTCATGCATGACGAGGCCCTGGAACAGGTCGCGTATGATATCGGCTTCGTAGACCGTCGAGGTCTTGTGCGGATCGAGCGTCTCCGCTTCGGCGGCGGCTCCGCGGTTGTAGACGGTCTCGGCGAAAGCCGGCGTGTAGAACGTACCGGCGGCCAAGACCATGGTCGTGGCGAGTACCGTCGCCTTCAGCACATGTTTCAGCATGGAGTTCTCCCTAATGACGTCGCCCTTCGGCCACGTCTCTAAGTGTTGACGCCCCGAAACCGATTGGTTGGTTCCTTCGAGCGCGCAGCCGGTTCCCTTTCCGGCAGCTGGTGGCCAAACAGTAACGTGGAGATTTTTTATTTCAACAGACTCTCGGGGTCACCCAAAGTAAGGGGGCCGGGGCAGTCGTTTTGCGGGCGGCCAATCAATGGTCGAAACCATGAGTTTGACTGGGTTTCCTGGCCACAACGCCGATCTGGGAGATAATCTGGCCGATCATTTCAGTTTACCGGAATGTATTAATTGGTTCTTAGGCAACCAAGGGTTACAAATTTCGATGGGATCGGCACATCGACCTTGGGTTCCAACGGGCAAGGGCAATGAACAAGATAGACAGTAATACTGTCGCATTGAAGCGTAAAATATTGCGCCAAGTACGGACGAATCTACGCAAAATTGGAGAAGAGTCCGGAACTTCCGCGGTCGAGTTCGCCCTGCTTTCCCCAATCTTTATCCTTCTTTTGCTCGGAATGGTTGCATATGGTATCTATTTTGGTGCAAGCAACTCCTTGCAGCAAATCGCCGCCGATGCCGCCCGCACCGCAATTGCCGGATTGAATCAAACCGAGCGCCAGGCGCTGGTGGCGAGTTTCGTCAAAAACAATGCCAGTGGATACCCGTTCGTCGATTCCGGCAAGCTGACCTATCAGGCGACGGACAGCACGGCCGACGGAAATCAGTTCGTCGTGTCGATCCAGTACGATGCCAGCAACCTGCCGATCTGGAACCTGTTACCAAGCCTTGCGATGCCGCAAACCACGATCTCGCGCAGATCTACCATCAGGATTGGAGGCATTTGAAATGTCGCAGTTCTTGCTGAGGAGCATCGGGCGGATCGCTCGCTCGATGGTTGGCGACAAGAAGGCGAACTTTGCCGTCATGACGGCGCTGATAGCGCCGTTCGCGCTGGGGTTGGCGGCCTTCGCTGTCGACGAAGGTTCGATCTACACGGAGCGCAGGGAAGCCCAGGCGATGACCGATCTGGCGGCGATCACCGCGGCGTCGAACATCAACAATATGGAAGCCGCGGCGGTAACCACGCTCAGTGACAACCGAATGCCCGGCATCATTGTTCAAAAGGCAGGTCAGACAATCGTTCCCACGGTTGGCAAAACCGTCGTGTCGGTCACCGGCGGCCGATACTCAGCGGCGTCCTCCGTTGGCGTCGACAAGCGCTTCGAAGCCGGTAAAACGCCTTACAACGCCGTTCGCGTCACTCTGCAAAAAATCCCCGCCCGGTATTTCGCCAGTTCGCTCATCCCTACTCCGGTTGTCGGCACCGAAGCCATTGCCAGCGTGACCCCGCAAGCGATGTTCTCGGTCGGGTCCAGGCTCCTCAGCGTCAATGGCGGCATCCTCAATGCGCTTCTCAGCAAGTTGCTGGGCGCCAATATCTCGCTCAGCGTCATGGACTACAACGCGCTGATCTCGGCCGATGTCAACGTGCTTTCGTTCGTCGATGCCCTTGCCGTACAGTTGCAACTGACAGGTGTCAGCTATTCCGACGTTCTGGCGTCAAAAGCGACGGTAGGCCAGATCGCGACCGCCATGGCCAATGCGTCCGGATCGGGCAGCGCCAGCAAACTTGTGCTGCAGACGATCGCGTCGAGGGCAACCAACACGGTCAAGATACCCCTAAGTCATCTTATCGACCTTGGCTCGATCGGCAGGCTCGGCCTCGGACAAAAGTCTCCCGGCTTTTCCGTCGACGCAAGCGCGATGGGCATGCTGGGTGCCGCCGCCTCGCTGGCCAATGGCTCAAACCAGGTCCAGGTCGATCTCGGCGCCACTATTCCGGGACTTACCTCCACCACGCTCGCCATCGCCATCGGTGAGCCAATGCAATATTCACCCTGGCTGGCCGTCGGGGAAAAAGGCACCGTGGTGCGCACCGCGCAGACGCGCATCAAGCTGGTCACCACAGTGGGCATCGGCAATTCCAATCTCGGCGGCGGCATCAGTCTGCTATCCGTCAACCTGCCTCTGCATGTCGAAGTCGCCTATGCGGAAGCCAAGCTAACCGACATCAGTTGCCCGACGGGCCGGCCGGATAGCATCAAGGTCTCGATCGCCGCGCAGCCTGGCGTGGCCTCGCTACACCTTGCCGCCAGCGACGCCGACAACAACGCATCGGCCTTCGCCGATTTCAGCAATCCGCAATCGTTCTCCGATGCCACGATTGCCCAGGTAAGCGTGAAGCTTCTGCTGCTTACCCTCAATCTGCTTGATGTGAAGGGTTCGTCATCACTTGCCATCACCAACAACGATCCGACCACATTGACGTTCGACAGCACCGATATCGCCAACAAGACGATAAAAACTGTCGCCACAAAAAACCTGACGCAATCACTCACGACATCGCTGGTCAGCGGCCTCTCGCTCTCGGTCAATGCACTGGGCCTCGGGCTGGACGTGACGGCCCTGCTCGGAACGGTTAAGCCGGCGGTGGTAACGGTTCTGAACGGCGTGACGGCGCCGGTCGACGAACTGGTCTATAACGTGCTTGCAGCTGTCGGCGTGCATGTCGGCGAGGCCGATGTGCGGGTTGTCGGCGCGACTTGCGGGCGCTCCGTGCTCGTTCAATGAGATAATGAAATAGAGCTCAGCCGATCCGGCCGAGGAAGCAGCCCAGCGGCGGCAGCGACAGAGTTCTTTCCTGCAAGACGCCGGCAGCACCGCCAAGGTCTATCGGCTCTATCGTTTGCAGATCCGGTGGCAATTGCCAGCCGGCCGGCTCGTCGGCGAAATTGAAGACACACAGCAGCTTTTCGTCACCGCCTTCGCGAATGAAAGCAAGGTCGTCGCCTTCGGCATCGAGGAACCGGATCGAGCCTCGAACCAGCGCCGGATGCTGCTTGCGCAAGGCCAGCATCGCCCGGTAGCTCGCCAGGACGGAGGTTTGCTCGCCGTCCTGGACGTCGACCGCCTGGGCGCGATGGCTTGCCGGGACCGGAAGCCACGGCTTGCCGGTCGAAAAGCCGGCATTGTCGGGGCCAGCCTCCCAGACCATCGGCGTTCGGCACCCATCCCGTCCCTTGATTGCCGGCCAGAAGCGGATGCCGAAGGGATCGCGCAAATCCTCGAACGCCAGTTCGGCCTCCTCCAGCCCGAGTTCTTCGCCCTGGTAGAGGCAGATCGATCCGCGCAGGCAAGAAAGCAGCACGATCGAGAATTTCGCCACCCTGTCCGGATCGCCGCCCGGCCTTGTCCATCGACTGACATGGCGCACGACATCGTGGTTGGAGAACGCCCAGCAAACCCAGCCGTCGAATACCTTACTCTCGAAGGCCTCGACACAGCCACGCACATGCGACGCGGAGAATTGCGGGCCGAGCAGGTCGAACGTGTAGGACATTTGGAGCTTGTCGCCACCGCCGGTATAGGCGGCGAGTGTCTGCAAGGAACGCGTTTCGTCGCCAATCTCGCCGACAGCGACGCGGTCTTCATATTCGTCAAGCAAGGCCCGGAAGCGCCTGAGGAAAGCAAGGTTTTCCGGCTGGCTCTTGTCGAACAGATGCTCCTGATAGAGATAGGGGCTGGTTGCCGTATTGGTGCCGGCGACGCTTTCCGCCAAAGGCGGGTTGCTGCGCAGCCAGCGGTCGTGGACGTAATAGTTGACCGTATCCAGCCGGAAACCGTCGACGCCGCGCTCGAGCCAGAACCGCACCGTTTCCAGCAAGGCGTCCTGCACCTGCGGGTTGTGGAAATTCAGGTCCGGCTGCGAGGCGAGGAAATTGTGCAGGTAATATTGCCTGCGCGTTGCGTCCCATTCCCAGGCCGGGCCGCCGAAAAGCGACAGCCAGTTGTTGGGGGCGGTGCCGTCGGGCTTCGCATCGGCCCAGACGTACCAGTCGGCCTTGGGGTTGTCGCGGCTCGTGCGGCTTTCGACGAACCATTCGTGCCGATCCGACGAGTGCGACAAGACCTGATCGATGATCACCTTCAGGCCGAGCCGGTGTGCCTCGGCAACCAGCGCGTCGAAATCCTCTGATGTGCCGAACATCGGATCGACGGCGCAGTAATCCGAAACGTCGTAGCCCATATCGGCCATTGGCGACTTGAAGAAAGGCGACAGCCAAACCGCGTCGACACCCAGCGATGCGACATGGGCCAGCCTCGAGGTGATGCCGCTGAGATCGCCGCTGCCGTCGCCTGTCGTATCCTGGAAGGAGCGCGGGTAGATCTGGTAGATGACGCAGCCGCGCCACCATTCGGCATTGTCAGCCATCATGGCTCTCCCCTGCGCCCGCCCGCGCTGTCCTGCTTTCGATCATGAACAGGACCGTTCGCCCAGGCACCGGCCGCGAGATATCGCTACTATCCGGTTCGATAGCTGGGCGCCAAAGAAAACCCGCCCGTTCCGGCAGCGTGAACATGCAGGCCCGGCGGTCGCCGTTGATGACCACCGCAAGGCGACTGTTCTCACCGCTCCCGAGAACCATGACCAGCCGGTGCCGCCTGGCATCGTGCCAGGCGGCCTCGTCGAGCGGCATGCCGGTTTCCGTCAGCCAGGCTACGTCTGGGATTTCCGAGCCCGCAGGCGGTTCTCCGGTCAGGAACGTTGTGTCCAAGAGCGCCGGCACGACACGACGCATCCTGGCGAGCAGCGCCGTATGGTGCTCGAGCGCCAGGTCGCGCCCGGCCCAGTCGAGCCAGGTGATGTCATTGTCCTGCGCGTAGGCGTTGTTGTTGCCGCGCTGCGTGCGGCCGAACTCGTCGCCGGCCGTCAGCATGATCGTGCCGCGCGAGGCAAAGAGCGTCGCCAGCAGCGCGCACTGGTCATCGAAACGGGCCGTAACGATTGACTGGTCGCCGGTCTCGCCCTCGAGGCCATTGTTCCAGGACAGGTTGTCGTCGTGGCCATCGCGGTTCTGTTCGCCATTGGCCTCATTGTGCTTGTGCTCATAGGCAACGATATCGGCCAGCGTCATGCCGTCATGCGCGGCGATGAAGTTGATGCTGCGGCTCGTTGTCTGGCCTGCTTTGGAAAAGACGTCGGACGAACCGGCAAGCCGGGTCGCCAGCGCACCGATAATGCCGCCGTCGCCGCGCCAGAAGCGGCGGATATCGTCTCGGTATTTGTCGTTCCATTCGAGGAAGGGCGGCGGAAAATTGCCGAGCTGATAGCCATCCGGTCCGATATCCCAAGGCTCGGCGATCAGCACCCGGTCGCCAAGAACAGGATCTTTGCGAATGGCGTTCAGCAGCGGCGCATCGGCGTCGAAAACGCCGTCGACGCGGCCGAGGATCGGCGCCAGGTCGAAGCGGAATCCGTCGACACCGGCGCGCTGGACAAAGTGGCGAAGCGTGTCGAGGACCATTTCCCGGACGACCGGATGATCGCACGCAACCGTATTGCCGGTTCCGGTGTCATTGACCAGAGCGCCGTCCGGCTCGTGCCGATAATAGGCGCGGCTGTCGAGGCCGCGCAGCGACAATGTCGGGCCGAGCCGGTCGCTTTCGCCGGTGTGGTTGAACACCAGGTCGAGAATGGTGCCGATGCCGGCCTCGCGCAGCGCGGCGACCGTTCCGCGCAACTCGGCCAGACCGCCGGGCGCCAGTCGCGGATCGAGCGCCATGAAGGTCACGGGATTATAACCCCAGGCGTTGCGCAGACCGAGCGGCGGTAAATGCCGTTCGTCGATCGATGCAGTCATCGGCATCAACTCAATGGCTGCCACGCCGAGTTTTTGCAGATGCTCGACAACGAGGGGGTGAGCGAGCGCTCCAATGGTGCCGCGTTGCTTCTCGGGAATGTCCGAATGCAGCTTTGTGAAGGCGCGTACCGGCACTTCGTAGATGAGGCCGCCGGACCGAAACAGAGGCGGCAAGGCAGGCAAGGGTTCCGGCAAGGCGCCAGCAATGGCCTTCGGCATCAGCGACGCCGTGTCGGCCCCCGCGCCACGGCGGGCGGCTAGCCGGCCGTCATAGGCATAGGGCCTGTCGATCTCGACGGCATAGGGATCGGCCAGCAGCTTGTCGGGATCGAACCAGAGACCGTGTTCCGGCGCGTAGTCGCCATCGGCGCGGAACCCGTATCGGGTGCCGGCGGCGAGACCGGCAACAAAAAGTGCGTGGACGCCCTCGCCTTCCGACTGGAGTTCCAGCCGGTCGATTTCGCGGTTGCCGTGTTCGTCGAAAATCGAGACCCAGATGCGCCGAGCCGACGAGGACCATGCGGCGAAGCGGATACCTTCCTTGGACATAGTTGCGCCGAGTTGGCTCACGCGCGCTCACAGCAGCAGAGGGGTGCTCCAGCTTGGCACCCACGGCGATCCGTCCAACACCCCTCAACCGTCTCGGCGCTACGCGCCGATCCACCGCTCGGGGGCGAGCCACGGGTCTCGCCCCGTCCTTCGGACCCCACAAGGGGAGAAGGAAAGGCGCGCCGCTCTAGGCTCACGTAATCACGCTCGGCTTGGCGCGGCCGGTATGGCTGCGAATCCCGGCAATGTCGTCGGCCGCCGCGATCAGATCGGCAAGCGCCTCCTGGGTGTCGAGATCGTGACGGTTCTTGTCCGGCTCGTAGCGCTCGACATAAAGCCGCAGCGTCGCGCCCGAGGTGCCGGTGCCGGACAGGCGGAAGACGACGCGTGAGCCGCCTTCGAACAACACCCTGATGCCCTGGTTCTTGCTGACCGAGCCGTCGACCGGATCGTGATAGGCGAAATCATCGGCGCTGGCGATCGTCATGCCGCGCACGCTGGTGCCAGGCAGCGAGCCGAGCTTGGCGCGCAGCTCGTCGACAAGCGCGTTGGCACGATCGATCTCGACCTCCTCGTAGTCGTGGCGCGAATAATAGTTACGGCCATAGGCCGCCCAATGCTGGGTGACGATCTGCTTGGCGCTTTCGCCGCGCACGGCAAGGATGTTGAGCCATAAAAGCACAGCCCACAGGCCGTCCTTTTCGCGGACATGGTTGGAGCCGGTCCCCGCACTCTCCTCGCCGCAGATCGTTGCCATGCCGGCATCGAGCAGATTGCCGAAAAATTTCCAGCCGGTCGGCGTCTCGTAGATGCCGATGCCGAGCTTTTCGGCGACCCGGTCGGCAGCACCGCTGGTCGGCATCGAGCGGGCGATGCCTTTCAGCTGGGCCTTGTAGCCCGGCGCCAGATGGGCGTTGGCGGCGAGCATCGCCACCGAATCAGACGGGGTGATGAAAATTCCCTTGCCGATGATCAGGTTGCGGTCGCCGTCGCCATCCGAGGCGGCGCCAAAGTCTGGCGCATCCGGCCCCATCATCTCGTCGTAGAGGTGTTTTGCATGCACCAGATTGGGATCGGGATGATGGCCGCCGAAATCCGGCAGCGGAATGAAATTGCGGGCGGTGCCGTTGGGCGCGCCGAGCCGGTTTTCGAGGATCTCCTTGGCGTAGGGGCCGGTCACCGCATGCATGGCGTCGAAGCGCATGCGGAAGCCCGACTTGAACAGCGCCCGCAATGCGTCGAAATCGAACAGGCTTTCCATCAGTTCGGCATAGTCGGCGACAGGATCGATGATTTCGACGGTCATGTCCCCCGTCTTGACCGTGCCGATCGTGTCGATGTCGACCTGCCCGATATCGGCGATCTTGAAGCTTGAAATCGCCTTGGTTTTTTCGAAGATCGCGTCGGTCAGCTTTTCCGGCGCCGGGCCGCCATTGCCGGCATTGTACTTGATGCCGAAATCCTCATGCGGGCCACCCGGATTGTGGCTAGCCGACAGGATGATGCCGCCAAAGGTCTTGTATTTGCGGATGACATGCGAAGCGGCCGGCGTCGACAAGATGCCGCCCTGCCCGACCATCACCTTGCCGAAGCCGTTTGCCGCGGCCATGGCGATGGCCTTCTGGATGACCTCGCGGTTATAGAAGCGGCCGTCGCCGCCGATCACCAGGGTTTTGCCCTCGAACCCGTCCAGCGCATCGAAGATCGACTGGATGAAGTTCTCGGCATAGTGCTCCTGCTGGAACACCGGGACTTTCTTGCGCAGCCCGGAGGTGCCGGGCTTCTGGTCGGGATAGGGTTTGGTGGCGACGGTGCGGATCATCAGTCAGGCAGCCCTTTTCGAAAGCAGCAAGCGATAGTGTTGGACATATTTTTCGGCGCTTTTGTCCCACGAAACGTCGGCCTTCATGCCTTGCCGCTGCATCGACGTCCACACTGCGGGATTGGCATGCGCCTCGACAAGGCGGCGGACGGCGTGCAGCAAGGCGCCGGCATTGGCGGGCGCAAACTGGAAACCGGTCGCAACGCCGGCAGAGATGGCGGCTTCGTTGGCATCGATGATCGTGTCGGCAAGGCCCCCGGTACGGGCGACGACCGGCACGCAGCCATAGCGCAGGCCGTAAAGCTGTGTCAGCCCGCAAGGTTCGAAGCGCGATGGGATAATGATTGCGTCGCAGCCGCCCTGCATGGTGTGGGAGAGTCCCTCGTCATAGCCGACGACGACGCCGATGCGGCCGCGATGGCGGGCTGCGGCGGCAAGCAACGCGCCTTCCAGCCCAGCGTCGCCAGACCCAAGGATTGCCAGCCGTGCACCTGCCGCGACGATGCCGTCGACGGCCGCAGCCAGCATGTCCATGCCCTTTTGCCAGGTCAGCCGGCTGACGACGCAGACGATCGGGCTGTCATCGCGATCGAGGCTGAAACGGTCCTCGACCGCGGCCTTGTTGGGCATTCGCGCCTTGAGCGTCTTTGCGGTGTAGTTGGAGGCTAGATGCTTGTCGGTTTCCGGGTTCCATATCTCGGTATCGATGCCGTTGACGATGCCATGGAGATCGACGGAGCGCATGTTGATCAGGCCGTCGAGGCCCATGCCGAATTCGGGCAAGCGGATTTCCTGGGCATAGGTCGGGCTGACCGTGGTGATCGCCCAGGCGGCCTGCAGACCGGCCTTGAGGAAGCCGACGCCGCCATAATATTCGACGCCGTCGAGCGCCATCGCCGCTGCCGGCAGGCCAAGCTCGCCAAAAATGCCGGCGCCGAACTGACCCTGGAAGGCGAGGTTGTGCACGGTGATCATCGACGGCGTGCCGACCGCCTTGCCGTAGCGCATGTAGGCAAGCGTCATTGCCGACTGCCAGTCATGGGCATGGACGATATCGGGCAGGTAGCCCGAGATCGCACCGCCGGCAATATCACCGCCTACCTGGCTCAAGGCCGCGAACCGGCGCCAATTGTCCGGCCAGTCGGCGCCAGTCGCGTTGCCGTATGGGCCGCCGGGACGGTCGAAAAGATGCGGCGCGTCAAGCACGAACAGGTCGAGCCCGGCGATCTGGACGGCATGCACCGAGGCCTTGCCGCCCTGCAGCAACGGATATTGCTGAACCGGCTTTTTTTTCCTGAAGGCTCCCATCACCTGGGGATAGCCGGGGACGAGCGTGCGCATGGTGACGCCCTTGCCGGCCAATGCCACGGGCAAGGCGCCGGTTACGTCGGCGAGCCCGCCGGTCTTGACCAGCGGAAAGATCTCGGGCGCCACCGACAAAACCTGCATGCACTACGATCCCAGCCTGTTGATCATGTCCTGCGTGACGAGGCAGATGCCTTTTTCCGAAACGCGGAAACGCTTGGCGTCGAGGACGGGATCCTCGCCGACCACCAGACCCTCCGGGATCCTGACGCCGTGATCGATGACCACGCGCTTCAGCCTGGCGTTGCGGCCGACATGGACGTCCGGCAGCATGACGACCTCCTCCAGCGTCGAATAGGAATTGATGCGCGCGCCGGTGAAGATCAGGCTTCGCTTCAGCGAAGCGCCCGAAACGATGCAATCGCCCGACACGAGAGACGACACGGCCGACCCGCGGCGGCCATCCTCGTCATGCACGAACTTTGCCGGCGGCTTCAACTCGGCATAAGTCCAGATCGGCCAGTCGCGGTCGTAAAGGTCGAGTTCCGGCGTGATGTCGGTCAGGTCGATATTGGCCTCCCAATAGGCGTCGACCGTTCCGACGTCGCGCCAATAGGCCTCGTTCTCGGCGGTCGAGCGCACGCAGGATTTGGCGAAGCGATGGGCGATCGCCTTTCCGTGCTCGACGATGTAGGGGATGATGTCCTTGCCGAAGTCGCGGCTCGAGCCGGGCTCTGCTGCATCGCGACGCAATTGCTCCATCAGGAACTTGGTCTTGAACACATAGATGCCCATCGAGGCCAGCGCAAAATCCGGCTTGTCGGGAATGCCTGGCGGATCGGCGGGCTTTTCGATGAAGGAGATAATGGTGTCCTTGGGATCGACATGCATGACGCCGAAGCCGGTAGCTTCCATGCGTGGCACTTCGAGGCAGCCGACGGTGACGTCGGCGCCGGCCTCGACATGCTGGCGCAGCATCATTTCGTAGTCCATCTTGTAGACGTGGTCGCCGGCCAGGATGACCATGTATTCCGGCCCATAGGCCTCGATGATGTCGATGTTCTGGTAAACGGCGTCGGCGGTGCCCTCGTACCATTGCGTTTCCGACACACGCTGGCTGGCCGGCAGGATATCGAAACTCTCATTGCGCTCGGGCCGCAGGAAGTTCCAACCGCGCTGCAGGTGGCGGATCAGCGAATGCGCCTTGTACTGGGTGGCGACGCCGAGGCGGCGGATACCGGAATTGAGCGCATTGGACAGCGCGAAATCGATGATGCGGGTCTTGCCGCCGAAATAGACCGCCGGCTTGGCCCGGCGGTCGGTCAGTTCCTTGAGCCGGCTGCCACGGCCGCCGGCCAGCACATAAGCCATGGCGTCGCGTGCCAGCGGCTGTGTTCGTTTTATTTCAGCCATTCCTATCCTCCCAGGTTAGATGCTCCAGACATAGCTCAGTCCGGGACGAATTCGAGCATGATCGTCGACAGCGGCGGCAAAAGCATCGTCGCCGAAATGCCTCCTCCTTCCGCCTGAGCCTCGACGCCGCCGCTATTGCCCTTGCCGGAACCGCCATAATCCGTGGCATCGGTGTTGATGATCTCGCGCCATTTTCCGGCGTGCGGCAACGGCACGCGGTAATTGTCGCGCGGCACCGGCGTGAAATTGGAAATGACCGCGACCGGGTTGCCGCCCGGCGCGCTGCGCAGCCAGGCAAATACTGAGTTCGCGCTGTCGTCGACGATCAGCCAGGAAAAGCCCTCCGGCTCGCAGTCGCGGGCATGCAGCGCGGGGCGCGAGCGGTAGAGATAGTTGAGATCGCGCACCGTCTGCCAGACGCCGCGGTGGAGCCGGAAATCGAGCAGGTTCCAGTCGAGCGCGCGCCCCTCGCTCCACTCGCGGCGCTGTGCGAACTCCTGGCCCATGAACAACAGCTTCTTGCCGGGATAACCCCACATGAACGCGTAATAGGCGCGCAGCGTCGCGAATTTCTGCCAGTCGTCGCCGGCCATCTTGTTGAGCAGCGTGCCCTTGCCGTGCACCACTTCGTCATGGGACAGCGGCAGCACGAAATTCTCGCTGAAGGCGTAGACCAGACCGAAGGTGATGTCGTTGTGGTGATGCTTGCGGAAGATCGGCTCCTTGGAGAAATACTCCAAAGTGTCATGCATGAAGCCCATGTTCCATTTAAAACCGAAGCCCAGTCCGCCTTCATGCACCGGCTGCGAGACTTTCGGCCACGAGGTCGATTCCTCGGCGATGGTCATCACACCTGGATGGTGGCCGTAGACCTCCTTGTTCATACGCTGCAGGAAGCTGACCGCTTCGAGGTTCTCCCGCCCGCCCTTCTCGTTGGGAATCCATTCACCGGCCTTGCGCGAATAATCGAGATAAAGCATCGAGGCGACCGCATCGACGCGCAGTCCGTCGACGTGATATTTCTCGGCCCAGAACAGCGCATTGTTGACCAGGAACGAAATCACTTCGCGGCGCCCAAAATTATAGATCGCGGTGTTCCAGTCGGGATGGAAGCCCTTGCGCGGATCGGCATGTTCGTAGAGCGCGGTACCGTCGAACTTTGCCAGACCGTGTTCGTCAACCGGGAAATGCGCCGGCACCCAGTCGAGGATGACGCCGATGCCTGCACGGTGGGCGCCGTCGACGAAGCGGGCAAAACCGTCCGGATCGCCAAAGCGGGCAGTCGGCGCATAAAGACCCGTCGTCTGGTAGCCCCAGGACGGGTCATAAGGGTGTTCGGAGATCGGCATGAATTCAATGTGGGTAAAACCGGTCTCGACCACGTAAGGGATCAGCCTGTCGGCGAGTTCATCCCACGACAGGAAGCTGCCGTCGTCGTGAAGCCGCCATGACCCGGCATGGACCTCGTAGATCGATACGGCTTCGCGCCTGTGGTCGGCATTGCGCCAGTAGTTCCGGTGCGCCTCGTCACCCCATTCATGCGCCGGCGGCAATGCCGTCACCGAGGCGGTGGCCGGGCGCAGTTCGGACTTGAAGGCGAACGGATCGGCTTTGAGCGGCAATCTCACGCCATCCGGCCCGATGATTTCATACTTATACGGGCGGCCAGCGCCGATGTCGGGAATGAACAGCTCCCAGATGCCGGTGTCGCGGCGGACGCGCATGGTATGCCTGCGGCCGTCCCACTCGTTGAAGTCGCCGACCACCGAGACGCGCCTTGCATTGGGCGCCCACACCGCAAAATGCACACCCGATGCACCTTCATGGTCGATGAGATGGGCGCCGAGCTTGTCGAACAGCCTGAGATGCGACCCTTCGGCGATGTAATAATCGTCCATCGGGCCGAGCACGGGACCGAAGGAATATGGATCGGTCAGCCACCAGTCACCGCCGGAATTCCTGGCGTGATAGCGCAGCGGCTGGCGTTTGCGCAGCGACAGTTTGCCTTCGAAGAAACCGCGGTCGTCGCGTCTCGACAGCTCGCCGGCCTTCTTGCCGGTCAGCGTATAGGCGGTGACGAACTCGGCATGAGGGACGAAGCAGCGGGCGACAAAGCCCTTTCCCGCCTCATGCACGCCAAGCACGGCAAACGGATCGCCGTGCGTGCCGGCGACAATCGCCGCGACATCGCCGGCTGGCGCCAGTCCGTCCGGCCCGCTTGTCGCAACGGTCGCGCGCGGCTTGCTCATCAGGCAGTGACCCTCCCCGGGCACCAAGTGTATGTTTCTAGTGGAGTTTTGAATTCGACATTCGCATGCCGCCTTACCCTCCAAGGGATGCGAGGGTCAAATCCACTCCACTAGGACCACATTGTTCGTGGCCTCATGCAATCATATCAGGCGGGCACGTGCCATATGTCTTTCGCATATTGGCGGATCGTTCGATCGGACGAGAACCAGCCGACGCGCGCGACATTGCGGATGGCTCTGGCGTACCAGTCCGGGCTGTTGCGCCAGATGGCATCGACGTCGCGCTGGGTGGCGGCGTAGGCATCGAAATCCGCGGCGACCATGAACCAGTCGCTCTGGTAAAGACCGTTGATCAGGTCGCGATAACGGTCCGGATCGTCAGGTGAAAAGACTCCGGATGAAACCGCGGCCAGCGCCTGCGCCAATTCAGGCGATCCCTCGATCACAGCGCGCGGATCGTAACCATTGTTGCGTCGCTCGGCGACCTCATCGGTGGTCAGGCCGAAGATGAAGATATTGTCGTCGCCCACGCATTCCTTGATCTCGACATTGGCGCCGTCGAGCGTGCCGATGGTCAGCGCGCCGTTCAGCGCGAACTTCATGTTGCCGGTGCCGGATGCTTCCATGCCGGCGGTCGATATCTGCTCCGAAAGATCGGCGGCCGGCATCATGATCTCGGCCAGGCTGACATTGTAGTTCGGCACGAATACCACTTTCAGCAAGCCGCGCACCGCCGGATCGCGGTTGATGACCCGGGCGACGTCATTGGCAAGTTTGATGATCAGCTTGGCGTTGTGATAGCTGGGCGCCGCCTTGCCGCCGAAGAATTTGACGCGAGGCATCCAGTCGCGCTCCGGATGCGAGCGGATCTGGTCGTAAAGCGCGACCGCTTCGAGAATGTTCAAGAGCTGGCGCTTGTATTCGTGGATGCGCTTGACTTGGATGTCGAACAGCGCCGATGGGTCGACCTTGATGCCGAGCCGGTCGGCAACGAGCTTGGCAAGCCTCGCCTTGTTCGCCCGTTTGACGGCGGCGAACTTGTCGCGGAAGGCGGCGTCCTCAGCGAAAGGATCAAGCCGCTTTATCTCGTCGATGTCGTCGAGGAAGCCGTCGCCAATCGCCTCTCGGGTGAGCGCAGTGAGGCCGGGATTGCACTGTATCAGCCAGCGCCGCGGTGTGATCCCGTTGGTCTTGTTGTTGATGCGATCCGGGTAGAGCCTGTGGAGGTCGGCAAACACCGTCTCCTTCATCAATTCCGTATGCAGTGCCGACACGCCGTTGATCGAGTGCGAGCCGACAAAGGCCAGATTGCCCATACGCACGCGGCGATCGCCATTTTCCTGGATCAGCGAGATGCGGCTGATCTGCTCGTCCGAGAACTGGTCGGAGGCGCGCGCCTCAAGCAGCACCTCGGCGTTGATGGCGTAGACGATCTGCATGTGGCGCGGCAACAGCCGCTCGAACAGCGGCACGGGCCAGCTTTCCAGCGCTTCGGGAAGGAGCGTGTGGTTGGTGTAGCCGAAGGTGCGCTTGGTGATGCTCCAGGCCTGGTCGAAATCCATGCCGTGGACATCCATCAACAGGCGCATCAGCTCGGCTACGGCGATCGCCGGA
The DNA here is from genome assembly GCF_040320005.1 of Mesorhizobium sp. M0816. NCBI lineage: Bacteria > Pseudomonadati > Pseudomonadota > Alphaproteobacteria > Hyphomicrobiales > Phyllobacteriaceae > Mesorhizobium > Mesorhizobium sp. M0816. The sequence goes on from NZ_JAMYOT010000005.1 coordinate 220,915, forward strand.
TGGGTGTCGTTGAGATGGATCGCCGCCTTGTCGGGCAGCGATTGCAGGTCGCCATACTGGCTGAGATGACGCTGGACGATGTCCTGCAGCGAGGCGGTGGAGAAGAAATACTCCTGCCTGAGCCGCAACTCCTGGCCCGCCTTGTGGGAATCGGCCGGGTAAAGGACGCGCGACAACGCATCGGCCTTGTTGCTTTCGGCGAGCGCGCCGATGTGATCGCCGGCGTTGAACTTGTCGAGCAGGATCGGGTCGACCGGCATGCCGGACCACAGACGCAGCGTGTTGACGCGGTTGGCCCGCCAGCCGACAACCGGCGTATCATAGGCGACTGCCAGAACATGTTCGGTCGGCTTCCAGACGTGGCGCTCGAGCCGGCCGTCCTTCGACGTGACCGATTCTACCGAGCCGCCGAAGCCGACCTCGAAGGAGCGTTCGCGGCGCTCGAACTCCCAGGGATTGCCGTGATCGAGCCATGTCTCGGGCAGCTCCACCTGCCAGCCGTCATGGATCTCCTGCCGAAACATGCCGTTGGCGTAGCGGATGCCGTAGCCATGCGCGGGGATATTGACGGTCGCCATGCTTTCCATGAAGCAGGCGGCGAGCCGGCCAAGACCGCCATTGCCAAGGGCAGCGTCCGGTTCGAGCGCAGCAATGATGTCGAGGTCGACGCCAAGCGACGACAGCGCCTCGCGCATATTGTCCATCAGGCCGAGATTGGAGAAGGCATCGCGCATCAGGCGGCCGATGAGGAATTCCAGTGACAGGTAGTAGACGCGCTTTTCCTGCTGGGCGTAGGCCTCTTGGGTCGCCTGCATCCAGTGATCGACTATGCGGTCGCGTACAACCTTGATCGAGGCGGTGAGCCAATCGTACTGGGTTGCAACGTTGGTGCCCTTGCCGACCCTGTATTTGAGGGCTTGCAAGACTTCCTCGGCGAGCGTCTTGGGATCCGGGTTTTTGAGCGTGGGCAGAGGAGCTTCGGTTGTCATCGCGCGCGTCATGCTGCCTCTCGTGACGTTGCCAGGATCATGCGGCTTTCACCATCTCTGCCAATGCTAGTGCATCCCACCGGATGTTCAATCGATTCGGGTGATCGCAAGCCGGGTTGCCCTGCGGCAATTTGGCCGTGAAACACCGCGTTGGGCGCCCTCCGCGACGGGCCTCAAGTTCTTGCTCAGGCCGCCAGCGCCGCTTCCGGCGGCACCTTGGCGCCGGTCATGAAGGCGACCGCGTCGGACATCGTATACTGCTTCGGATCGATGACGCAGAGGCGACGGCCGAGCCGGTGAATGTGGATGCGGTCCGCCACCTCGAAAACATGCGGCATGTTGTGTGAAATCAGCACGATCGGCAGGCCACGCCGTTTGACGTCGAGGATCAGTTCGAGCACGCGGCGGCTCTCCTTGACGCCGAGCGCGGCCGTCGGCTCATCCATGATGACCATCTTCGAGCCGAAGGCGGCGGCACGCGCCACCGCCACGCCTTGGCGCTGGCCGCCCGAAAGCGTTTCCACCGCCTGGCTGATGTTCTGGATCGTCATCAGGCCAAGCTCGGTGAGCTTGTCGCGGGCACGCTTTTCCATCGCCGGACGGTCGAGCATGCGCAGCCATTCACCGAGGAACCCCGGCTTGCGGATCTCCCGGCCGAGGAACATGTTGTCAGCGATCGACAGCGCCGGCGACAGCGCCAGGTTCTGGTAGACGGTCTCGATGCCGGCCTCGCGGGCCTCCATCGGCGATTTGAAGGCAATGGGCTTGCCTTCAAGCCGTATCTCACCTTCGTCCGGGGTGACCGCTCCGGAAATGGCTTTGATAAGCGATGACTTGCCGGCGCCGTTGTCGCCAATGACAGCAAGGATTTCCCCCGGATAGAGGTCGAAGTCTGCGCTGTCGAGAGCGGTGACGCGGCCGTAGCGCTTGACCAGGCTGCGCGCGGTAAGGATCGGTTCGTGAATCTGGTTCATGCCGAGATCTTCCTGATCCACTGGTCGATACCAACAGCGATGATGATAAGGGCTCCGACGGACAATTGCGTCCATTGCGGGTCTGTCCCCCAAAGCCTGAGGCCGAGCGCGAACACGCCGACGATCAGCGCACCGAAGATGGTCCCGAGGATGGAGCCGCGGCCGCCGAACAGCGAAGTGCCGCCGATCACCACGGCGGTAATCGAATTGATGTTCTCGAACTGCCCGGCCTGCGGCGAGACCGATCCGATGCGTCCGATCAGGGCCCAGCCGGCGATGGCGCAAATGATACCAGTCAGCGTGTAGACCGCGACCAGCATCCGGCTGACGCGCACACCCGACAGCTCCGCGGCCTCCGGGTCGTCTCCGACCGCATAGACATGCCGGCCCCACGCGGTGTGATTGAGCACGTACCAGGCAATTGCCGCCATGATCAGCACCAACAGCACGCCATAGGTGAAGACGGCGCCGCCGATCCTGAACGATCCGCCGAAAAACTGCAGCAGCGGCGCCGTCGTCTCGAGATCCTGGCTGCGGATGGTCTCGTTACCGGAATAGATGAAGTTGATGGCAGCGTAGATCGACCAGGTGCCGAGCGTCACGATGAAGGGCGGCAGTTTCACCCAGGCGATGAGAATGCCGTTGATCAAGCCGCAAATCGCGCCGACAAGCAGCCCGACGGCAACGGCCACCGGCGCTGGGACACCGTAGTGCATGGCAAACTGGCCCATGACGACCGAGCTCAGCACCATGATGGCGCCGACGGACAGGTCGATGCCGGCGGTGAGCACCACCAGTGTCTGCGCGATGCCGACCATGCCGGTTATCGCCACCTGCTGGAGGATCAGGGTGAGGGTGAAAGGAGAAAAGAAGCGTCCGCCGACGACGACTGCGAACAGAGCCACCGAGATGATCAGGATGATCAGCGGCACCATGGCAGGGCTTTTGTGCAAGCGGTGTTGGATGCTCTCCAGCGTCGAGCGGGAATGCGTCTCGAATGAAGCGACGCTGGTGTCGCTAGTGGCCAGGACCGTCTCGAATTCCTGCGGTCCCTTGCTCCTGGTTGTTTCGACGCTCAAGTCGACCTCCCGCCTGTGATGTGGAGCGGCCGAAACCGCTCCACATTCTCTATTGTTCTTTTGAAGTTGAGCCGATCAGGGGATCAAATCAACCCCAGCACTTGCTGAGGCCTTGCTTCGTGTCGATGGATTCGATGCCGGCGGCAGGCTTGTCGGTGATCAGCGTCACGCCGGTGTTGTAGAAGTTCAGACCGGGCGACGGCTCAGGCTTCTTGCCGCTGTCGGCAAAGGTCTTAATCGCCTCGATGCCGAGCGAGGCCATGAGCAGTGGATATTGCTGTGAAGTGGCGCCGATCACGCCCTCGGCAACGTTCTTGACACCCGGGCAGCCGCCATCGACCGAGACAATCAGGACGTCCTTCTCCTTGCCGACGGCCTTCAGCGCCTGGTAGGCGCCCGCGGCCGCAGGTTCGTTGATGGTGTAGACGACGTTGATATCCGGATCCTTCTGCAGGCAATTCTCCATGGCAGTGTGCCCGCCATCCTCATTGCCGCTCGACAGATCGTGACAGACATTGCGTGCGTCGGTTTCGTCGCCGATCTTGTTGGGGTCGCCGAGGTCGATGCCGAAGCCCTTCATGAAGCCTTGATCACGCTGCACGTCGACAGAGGGCTGGCTGGCGATAAGATCCATGTAGGCGATGTGCGCGTCCTTGGCCTTGTCGCCCAAGGTGGCCTTTGCCCAGGAGCCGATAAGCTCGCCGGCCTTGAAATTGTCGGTCGCAAACGTCGCATCCGCGGCGTCGGCAGGCTCGAGCTGGGTGTCCAGAGCGATCACCAGCACCCCTGCATCACGCGCCTTCTTCACCGCCGGCACGATGGCCGCAGTGTCGGTGGCGGTGATCAAAATGCCCTTGGCGCCGTCGGCGATGCAGGATTCGATCGCCGCAACCTGGCCCTCATTGTCGCCTTCCGCCTTGCCGGCGTAGGCCTTCAGATCGACACCAATTTCCTTGGCTTTCGCGGCGGCACCTTCCTTCATCTTGACGAAGAAGGGATTGGTGTCGGTCTTGGTGATCAAGCAGGCGCCGACCCCGGCGGCCGATGCCGTCGACGCAAAGGCCATCAGGCTCAGTCCGGCCGCGGCAAACACGGTGGATTTCAACAGTTTTGACGTGGTCACGATTTTCCTCCCATGGAACCATTTAGGATGCCGGCCAACCGGCATCTGCAGCGCGTCCGACGAAATCTCCCAGTGTCGACGCCGATCTCAAGAGACACCAGTCCGCCAGCACTGTCAATAATTAAATCACTCTTATTTATTATTGACATCGCAGGATTGTTCACCCACTCTAGACCAAAAGCATTGAGGGGAAACGACGGGAGGAACAGGGGTGGAGACCGGCGTTACGAGGCACGGTTCGCCCGATGCGGCCGAAAGCCGCCTGCACCGCGGCACCAATCAAAGCGGCATGCGGGACCACAATGAGCGGCTGGTGCTGTCGCTGGTGCGTCAGCACGGCAGCCTGGCCAAATCCGATATTGCGCGCATGACGGGCCTTTCGGCGCAGACAGTGTCCGTCATCATGCGCGAGCTGGAGGAGGACGACCTGCTCGTCCGCCAGGCGCCGTTGCGCGGCAAGATCGGCCAGCCCTCGATACCCATGGCGCTCAATCCCGACGGCGCCTATTTCATCGGCCTGAAGATCGGCCGCCGCAGCGCCGAGCTGGTGCTGATCGATTTCCTCGGCAATGTGCGCTCGATGCTGCAGCATTCGTACCGCTATCCGGCGCCGCGCGAGACGGTGGAATTCGTCACGAGCGGCATGAAGAAGATGCGCGGCGAACTCACCCCTGCGCAGGACAAACGCATCGCCGGGCTTGGCATCGCCATGCCGTTCGAATTGTGGAACTGGGCCGATACCGCCGGCGCGCCGCGTGAAATCATGGACGAATGGCGCCATCGCGACATCCGCGCCGACATCCAGGCGCAATGCGAATTTCCAGTCTATCTGCAGAACGATGCCACCTCGGCCTGCGGCGCCGAGCTCGTGTTCGGCAACGCGGCGGGCGCGGCGCGCGATTTCGTCTATTTCTACATCGGCGCCTTTGCCGGCGGCGGCATCGTGCTGAACGGCCGGCTGTTTGGCGGCCCAACCGGCAATGCCGGCGCGCTGGGCTCAATGCCGGTGCCCGGGCCTGACGGCAAGCCGACGCAGTTGATTGACGTGGCGTCGATCGCCATGCTGGAGAAGGCGCTCAACGCACGCGGCGTCGAGGCCTCGCATCTGTGGACATCACCGGGGGACTGGGGCGAGATCGGTGCCGAGCTCGACGACTGGATCGCCAGCGCTTCGCAGGCGCTCGCTTATGCCATCGTGGCGGCGTCCTCTGTCATCGATTTCGAAGCGGCGGTGATCGACGGATGGATGCCGCTCGGCGTGCGCCGGCGGCTTGTCGATGCTGTCATCGAAGCCATCGGCAGGATCGACGGCGAAGGCCTGAGGCTGCCGGCCGTTCGCGAGGGAACGGTCGGCATCCATGCGCGGGCGCTGGGTGGCGCCAGCCTGCCGCTGTCGGAGCGCTTCCTCATCGGCTCGACCACGATTTCCCGGAGCTTCTGAGCATGCTGATCGGTATCCCGGCGCTGCTCGGCCCGGAGCTTCTGGCGATGTTGCGCGCCATGGGACATGGCGACGAGATCGCGCTGGTCGACGGCAACTACCCGGCCGAACAGCAGGCACAGCGGCTGATCCGCGCCGACGGTCATCATCTCGCCCCGGTGCTCGATGCGGTATTGAGCGTATTGCCTGTCGACGACGCCGTGCCGCAGGCGCTGTTTCGCGCCTCGGCCAAAGGCGATCCCCTGCTCGCCGATCCGGTTCACCATGAGATGGAAGCGATCTGCGCCAGGCGTGCGCCGGGCCGCAAGGTGGTTGCGCTTGCCGGCGCTGACTTCTATGCACGGGTCAAGGCCGCGCACGCGATCGTCGCGACGAGCGAGCCGCGGCTTTATGCCAACATAATCATTCGCAAGGGCGTGATCTATCCGCCGGAAAGCAAGACTTCATGATCCTCTGCTGCGGCGAAGCCCTGATCGACATGCTGCCGCGCACCACGACCGAGGGCGAGCCGGCCTTTGCGCCTTATGTCGGCGGTGCCGTCTTCAACTCGGCCATTGCGCTCGGCCGGCTCGGCGCGCCGGCCGGCTTCTTCTCCGGCCTGTCGTCGGATCTGTTCGGCGGCCAGTTCAGGGAGGCACTGGGGGCCAGCAAGGTCAGCTCGACCTATGCGCACACTTCGCCGCGGCCGACCACGCTCGCCTTCGTGCGGCTCAGCAACGGCCAGGCGACCTACACCTTCTACGACGAGAACACCGCCGGGCGCATGCTGACCATCGAGGACTTGCCGGAACTCGGCAGCGAGATCGAGGCCATGCTGTTCGGCGCCATCAGCCTGATCTCGGAGCCGGCCGGATCGGCCTATGAGGAGTTCATGCGACGCGAGCATGAGCGCCGCGTGATGATGCTCGACCCCAACATCCGGCCAAACTTCATTCCCGACAAAGCCAAGCACCTCAGGCGCATCCGCGGCATGATGGCGATGGCCGACATCGTGAAACTGTCGGACGAGGATCTGAACTGGTTCGGCGAAGCCGGCTCGCATGAGGACGTCGTCCGCAACTGGCTGGATCGCGGCCCGAAGCTGATCGTCGTCACCCACGGCAGCGAGGGCGCGGTCGGTTACAGCAGCCAGCACCGCGTCACGGTCGTGCCGGACAAGGTCGAGGTGGTCGATACGGTCGGCGCCGGCGACACGTTCAATGCCGGCATCCTCGCCTCCTTACACGAGCAGGGCCTGCTGTCGAAGACGGCAATCGCCAGTTTGCCGGAAGACGCCATCCAAAAGGCGCTGACGCTCGGCGCCAAGGCCGCGGCGGTGACGGTATCGCGGGCCGGCGCCAACCCGCCATGGCGGCATGAAATCGCCTGACCGGCTGGTGCGCAGCCCATGGACTGCTCACCGGCGATCACTTTATGTTTCGTCCAGCCTGGCGGGCGGGATGCGAAGCCTGTATCAGGCCGGCCGAAGCCCGGATTTCCCCGCGTTTAAGAGGGCAGATCGGAAATCAGAGGTAACAGGCTGCGACACTTGAGCAATTCAGGGTTTTGCCCTGCGGCTTTCTCGGCCGTGCCAAGTCTGCTACCAGCGGCCGGTTATCTGGCTAAAACCGTTTGAGGCCGACATGCAGTTCATCGATCTTGGCGCGCAGCGCGAACGCATCCGCGACAGGCTGAAGGCGGCAATCGACCGCGTCGTCGACGAAGGCCGCTATATTCTGGGGCCGCAGGTCACCGAATTCGAAAACAAGCTCGCCGCCTATATCGGCACCAAGCATGTGGTCGCTTGCGCCAACGGCACCGATGCGCTGCTGCTGCCGCTGTTTGCCGCCGGCATCGGCCCGGGCGACGCGGTGTTCGTGCCGAGCTTCACCTTCGCCGCCACGGCCGAAGTGGTGGCGCTGACCAGGGCCGAACCGGTGTTCGTCGACGTCGATGCCGACAGCTACAATATCGACATCGCCAGCCTCGAGGCGGCAATCGCCATGATCAAGGCGGAGGGCCGGCTGAGGCCGAAGGCAATCATTCCCGTAGACCTGTTCGGCCTCGCCGCCGATTACGAGGCGATCATGGCCATCGCCGATCGCGAAGGCCTGATGGTCATCGAGGATGCGGCGCAGGCGACCGGCGGCTCGGCTCACGGCAAGATGTGCGGCTCGTTCGGCACCGTCGGCTCGACCAGCTTCTATCCGGCAAAGCCGCTTGGCTGCTATGGCGACGGCGGTGCGATGTTCACCAATGACGATGCGCTGGCCGAACAGCTGCGCTCGTTCGCCTTTCACGGAAAGGGCGAAACGCAATACGACAATGTCCGCGTCGGCATCAATTCACGGCTCGACACGCTTCAGGCGGCGATCCTGATCGAGAAGCTGGCCATCCTCGAAGACGAGATGGTGGCGCGGCAAGCGGTCGCCAATCGCTATGCCGAAGGTCTCGGCGATATCGTCAAGGCGGCGCGCAATCTGGGCGGCGGCCGCTCGGCCTGGGCGCAATACGCCATCGAAACGCCGAAACGCGACGGGCTCAAGGCACATCTCGGTGAAAAGGGCATTCCGTCGGTCATCTACTATGTGAAACCGCTGCACAGCCAGATTGCCTATCGCGATTATCCGCGCACGCCGACCGGCCTTGCCGTTTCGGAAGAGTTGCCGAAGCGCATCCTGTGCCTGCCGATGCATCCCTATCTGAGCGAGGCTGACCAGGACCGGATCATCGAAACGATCCGTAACTATATCGGCTCGAATTCGGCGCATGTAGCGGCGGCATAAATTCGAAAGTTTCGAAGAGTGGTCGCGGAATACATCGACGAGTTCATCATGTTCTGCGCCGGGTTGTGGATGGCTGGCGTCGGCTTCGGATTTCTCGCGGACCCGTTCCAAGCTCGCCCCGGCCAGCAGCAAGCATGGTGGACCAACTTTGGGACTCGCTTCAAATGGATGGGACCGCTGTTGATCCTCATCGCGATATTGCTCGCGTTCGCGGCACCTTCCTAGACTCGCGTCCGACGGCAGCTCGGCACGGTCGGCATCGTTGATCAACAACCGCCGATTCAAGCTTTGCGCGTCAAGGCAGGCGATCATCGGCACCGATTTTGCGATGCTTTGCTGCGCGCCGCAGCATAGTCTGCACCTGGCTCCCCTTTAGGCTGGTTCTCATGAAGAAGATTGGTTTCCTCTCGTTCGGGCATTGGACGCCCTCGCCGCAATCGCAGACGCGGACGGCATCCGACGCGCTTTTGCAGTCCGTCGACCTGGCCGTCGCGGCCGAGGAGCTGGGTGCGGACGGCGCGTATTTCCGCGTGCATCACTTCGCGCGCCAGCTCGCCTCGCCCTTCCCGCTGCTGGCGGCGGTTGGGGCGAAGACCAGCCGAATCGAGATCGGCACGGCGGTGATCGACATGCGCTATGAGAACCCGCTCTACATGGCCGAGGACGCCGGCGCCGCCGACCTAATCGCCGGAGGGCGTCTGCAGCTGGGCATCAGCCGCGGCTCGCCGGAGCAGGTGATCGAGGGATGGCGCTACTTCGGCTACGCCCCGCAAGAGGGCGAGAGCGATGCCGACATGGCCCGCAGACACACCGGAGTGCTGCTCGAAGTGTTGCTGGGCAAAGGCTTTGCGCAGCCCAATCCGCGGCCGATGTTTCCCAACCCGCCCGGCCTGCTTCGCGTTGAACCACACTCGGAGGGCCTGCGCGACCGCATCTGGTGGGGCGCCGCCACCAACGCCACGGCGGAATGGGCGGCGAAGCTGGGGATGAACCTGCAGAGTTCCACGCTCAAATTCGATGAAGGCGGAAAGCCGTTTCACATCCAGCAGGCCGAACAGATCCGGGCTTTTCGTGAGGCCTGGAAGACGGCCGGACACACGCGCGAGCCGCGGGTGTCGGTCAGCCGGAGCATTTTTGCCTTGGTCGACGATCGCGACCGCGCCTATTTCGGCGGCAATGAGAGCGGAGATCAGTTCGGTTACATCGAGGCAGACAGGCGCGCCGTCTTCGGCCGCTCCTATGCCGCCGAGCCGGACATCCTCATCGAGCAGCTAAAGGGCGACGAAGCCATCGCGGAGGCCGATACGCTGCTGCTTACCGTCCCCAACCAGCTCGGGGTCGACTACAACGCCCATGTCATCGAGGCGATTCTGACCCATGTCGCCCCAGGCTTGGCCTGGCGCTGACGAGTTTGAACAATCGACGCCGCAGGCAGGAACCTGCCCCTCCTGACCTGCTCAGGAGCCGAACAGGCGACTGTCCCAATATACGGGTTGATGCAGGCTGGCTGTGATCAAGGCAAACTCCGGATGGGTCGGATTGATCAACACGTTGTTGTCGAGACGAGCCACGACGCTTGGCACGATCAAGATCGCGCTGCGGCGCTCGATATACCACGTCTCGCCGAATTCCTTGCTCACCTTTGCCGGCATCATATCCCACCCCGGCAGCGACGGCTGCGAAAATATCTCGTAGCTTAGCCCGCGCGGAACCATGATGTGGACGTAGTGCTGGTTGGGCGGCAGTCTGCCGCTGCCGTGCACCAGCTTTTCCAGCAACGCTGTCGAGTAGTGCTCGCTGGTGTAAATCACTGGGCTGCCAGGCGTGTTCCAGCGGCCGGGCGCGATCGTCGAGCCCGTCGCGTCAAAGAACGGATAGATGCCGGCAGGATCGCCGATCCTGAAGCACGGCAGCGTCCGATCGAGTATCTGCGCCGTCAAGCGGCAGTGCCGTATTTCAGGCCTGCAAGGATATCGATCACCAGCTCGGCGCCGATCTCGTTTTGGATGACCATTTCGATCGGGCGTCGGTCTTCCAGCATGGGATGAGGTCGAAATAGAAAGTCACGAGCCTCATCTTCGATCTTCCAGACGTCGAGGGCCAAGTCCCATGCACGAGCCACCCGTGCCACCCGCATGCCCTCCTCCGAAGACAGTCGAAGAGCGCCCCTCTTGCGACGTTCATAGGTTGCCTTTGGAACAAGGCGGTATTTGAATTGGGCATCGTCCGGTGCCAGCAATTGTGAGACGCGTTCGAGCGCGCCGATGGGCAATCCGCCTTCAATTCGAGCCATCAGCCCGAATGGGGACCGTGCAGCCGTTTCCTTGGGCGACAGCCCCAGCACGTCGGCTATATTTCCAAATGCTAACATCTCTGCTTCCCATTCATATGAAGCAGTATATAGCCTCACATGAGGCTGAATGCGAGCGTTCTTGCGGTCTCACGGCTGGTTGCCGTCGGCTCGTTTAAGCATCGCAAATGCGCGACTGATCCGTTGCAGCGCTGTGGCGTTGGCCAGCACTGCGTACAGCGCGAACCCGCCCGCCAGAATCCAGGGCGAAGCCGCGCCCATGGCGGTCGCGACTCCGTCCGTGGCGAGCAGCACGCAAATGAACACCAGACGTTCCATCCGCTCGAAGAAATCCGGCCAACCGTGGTTTTTCACAGGGATTTCCAGCGCCGTCCGCGCCTTGGCGTAACTGGTCAGGATCCCGCCGGCGAACGCGAACATTGCGATCGCCCACAGATCGGCGACCCAGCCGATAGCCGCAAAGACGGCCAATTCTTGATAACGGTCGACGACGGCGTCGAAATAGCCACCGGCCTTGGTGCTCATATTTGTCCGGCGGGCGACCGCACCGTCCAGCGCGTCGAAGGTGAAGGCAAACGCCAGGCAAAGGCCAAAGGCAAGACTTGAATGGTGATAGACATAGGCGGCCGACGACAAAGCGACGAGCACGAGCCCGCTGGCCGTAACCTGGTTCGGCGTCATGCCGATCCCGATCAGCGGAGAAGCGGCCTGCTCCCATAGCGGGTCGATGCGACTTTTCATGAGACCGGCGATCATGGCGGCTCCTCTGATGATGTCGTTTCACCGAGCTTTACCAGCAATTTGCGGGTTTGTTCCACCGTCGCCACCGTTCGACTTGGTCAACGCAGACGGAGAACTGGCTCAGCAACGTTCTCAACCCGCCGCAACAGCGATTTCTTTTTGGCGGATGCGGCCGGCGGATTAAGGCGCTCGCCAAAGCTGACGGAGCAAATCGAACGGCGGTCTGGCGGCAGCACCCGAACGATGTGACTATGATTGCTTGCGATCCGTGGGAAGCCGGCCGAGAATCGATGCATGAATTTCCACCCAAGTTCGCCTACCTGCTCGCGACCTCTGTCGGCGCGGGATTATCTCCAATATGGCCGGGCACGGCGGGCGCAATGGTTGGAGTGGCTGTTGCCGCAGCTCTGATACCTGCATCGCCTTGGCTGACCGTGCTTGCCTATGCGGCCCTGTTCGCCGTTGGCGTATGGGCGTCATCGCATGTTATCTCCCGTACCGGGACGGAGGATCCGCAGATCGTCGTCATCGATGAGACCTTCGGCGCCGCCGCGACACTTTCCATGCTTCCGATCGACCCACTCTGGTGGGCAGCAGGCTTCCTTGCTTTCCGGTTTTTCGACGTCGTCAAGCCTTGGCCCATCCGTATCATGCATGACAAGGTAAGGGGTGGGGCCGGCATTATGCTGGACGACGCGGCCGCGGCTGTCGTCGCTGGGGCGTTGCTGCTCCTGCTGAACGGTTTGATCAACCATTTGCCGTAACCGCGACATTCGGTCTCGACTGCCAACGGCCAGCACGATGGTCCATGGGAGTTTAGCACCACAAGGGGAGGACCGGACCAATGCGAAGCTATAGAATCGCGGCCATTCCAGGCGATGGGATCGGCAAGGAAGTCGTAGCGGCCGGGCTTCGTGCGCTGGCCGTCTGCGCCCTTGGCATCGCCCGCATTCCCGGCGACGACATCGGCGTGCCAGAACGCAGGAGGCATCCGCTCTCCCGCCGCTCACCGATGGTGTTCGTGTGCCTGCGTGCGGAAACCAAACCCGTCAAGTGTTTCGATCAGCACCTGTACGCGATCAGGCACACCGTGCATTGACCGCCACGCGACAAAGCCGTCCGGCCTGACCAAGACAGCACCGCCGCTTTCAACCCCGAGCGCGGAAGGCCACCGATGGTCCAAGTCAATCAGATCCCCATTGGCCCCCAAGGCGTGGCAGGTCAGCGGCATACGGAGGCGTTGGCTTACGGCGTCAGCGGCCTGACACCATGCTTCGTCGGCGCAGAGGAGAAGAAGATCGCGATCGCACAAATCGAGACTCGAAATCCGCTGGCCGGCGCGCCCGACCGCGAAATGCGGTAAACGCGTGCCAGGGCGACCCGACAGCTTGGCGGATTTTTGGAACGGGTGATCGTCCGGTGTGGATTCCCGAGCCACGATGCCTGCAGTGTAGCGTTGGCCAAATACCACGTCGTAATCCTCGACGATCGCAACAGGAGGAGGCAACCGCTTCGACGGATCGTCGAACCATTTCTGTAGGCGGGCGAGCGCTTGCGCCAACGTAGCCTCGATGACCGGCCGGCGCTCCATGTCATAGCTATCCAGCAACGAGGGATCGGCATGCCCGCGTGCTACCATCGCAAGCTTCCAGGCAAGGTTATGGGCGTCGTGGATACCTGAATTGCCACCGAAAGCGCCTGTTGGGGGCATCACATGTGCGGCATCCCCCACAAGAAACGCGCGGCCTCGGCGGAATTGGCGCGCTGTGAGGGCGGCCACTTCCCAGGAGCGCGCATCGACAAGCCTCGTCGTGATGTCCGACCGGCCCGCACCTCGTATGATCAGTTCCCTGCACTTGGCTTCATCAAAATTCTGGGGTTTCTCGCCCTTTTCGGGAAAGTACTGGAGCGCCAGAAGCCATCGTCCACCCTCCCTGGGCGTGAAGGTCCCGTTGAGGTCCGTCACGAAGCACGACGTGAAGCGCTTGCCGCGTATCGTCGGAGGCATGTCCGTGTCAAAGACTACATTCATCCAGTTCTGAAGGCCGCCTGCCCCGCTGCGGCTGATCTCCAGCCTCTCTCGCAGGGAACCGTTCGCACCGTCCGCGACGATCAGATAGTCGGCCGAGATGACCTCCTTTGCGCAGGTCGCGATATCGCGAATTTCCGCGCGGACGACGGTCTCGTCCTGATCGAAAGTCACCAGCTCCGTGCTAAAACGCACGTCTGCACCGTTCCGCTCGGCGTAGCGGCGCAGAATCGGTTCCAGGACGTGCTGATCACACGTCGCCGGTTGCGTGGGGCTGAGGGCACTTGCATCCGGCCACGCCGGTCCGCCCCATTGAATCTCCGGATCGGCGAGACTCCTGGCGCGCGCAATAGCGCCTGCCTGCTGGTCCCCCGTCCGATTTGTACGAATCTCCTCTTCGAGGCCGAGGCTTCGGAAGCTCTCCATGCTGCGCGGGGAGATGCCGGCAAACTTGTACTGGATTGACGTGTCGGGATGACGCTCGACGAGGACACACGCAAGGTCGTTGTGAGCCAAAAGGGCGGCCGCCGTCAGACCGTTCAGGCCGCCGCCGACGACGAGAACCGTGGTATTGGTCATCTCGGATCTCCTCTCATTGGTTTGACCACAAAAACATTTTGATTGATCAAATCATATGATTAGTCCAAATATGTGTCAAGTTACGAAGGAGCGTGGAATGAGACCGAGCCAAGATCGCTTGCAGCACGCCACCGAGGCATGGCGCCTGATGTTTGATTTCCTGATCCGGTCCGCGCCGGACCGGTTGGAGATCCAGCGGAAATTGGGCCTGACGCCCAACGACTCGCGCGCCCTCTTCACGCTCGACAAAGATGCGGGCAAGCCGATCGGCGCATTGGCCGCTCAATGGCACTGCGACCCTTCGACGGCAACCTGGCTGACCGATCGGTTGGAGCAGGCGGGGCTCGCCGCACGTGTTCCGTCGCCAAGCGATCGCCGTGTCAAACTTGTCAAGCTTACGGCCAAGGGTGCTGCAACCATTGAGGAATTGACAAGGGAATATCACAAGCCCCCTGCCGAGATGCTTGCGCTTACACGCGCGGATCTGGATCAGCTGGTCGGCCTGGTCAGAAAGTTACAGGCTGGCAAGTTCGAAGGTTGATTACGTCCCCCCGAGGGGGCATCCCGTGCACCACATGAAATAGCAGGCGATAAGCGTCCCGGCGCCGCTCGAAAGCATCTACAGAGTCAGTACGCCATGCGTGCCGACAAGCGGCATCATGGCATCTACCTCGATCATGGGGAGTCGCCGACGGTCAGCGGCCATTGCCTATGCCGCGTAGTGGGATATCGGCGGCGGTGCGATGAACCTGCTATCTGCGCCAGCGCACTGCCAGGCAGTCCTGAGCTCGCGCGATCGAATTCAGGTCCATGGAACATCGCCTCACCCGACGACCACTTTACGACCGTGCTGATCCTCGCCGGTTGGTCGCCTGGCAAGTACCAGGCGACTTGGCGACGTGGCCCGTACGATTACGCTGGCATCAGCGGCTTGACGCGATCGACAATGGCGGCGACCGCTTCCTTCGGGCTCTTGCGACCGAGGACTGCGAGCTGAACCTCCTCGAGAAACGTCGACTGAGCGCGAGCGGCTTCGGGAAAAGCCGGGAAGGCCGGTCGCGCTTTGGCGAGCGCGGCAGCCTCGACCTTCGCCTGCGGCAGCGACCCGGCGAACGACGGCTCGGCATAGGTCGAGGTGCGGACGGGGCCATTGCCGTTGCGCGCCATGTCGAGTGTGGCGGCCTTGCTCGCTACGAAGCGGATGTAGCTCCAGGAGAGCTTCTTGTCCGTCGAATTGGCGGGAATGGCCATCGCCCAGGATTCGACGACCGGATGCATTTCGTGACCGCTGCCGAGGGTTTTGGAGCCGGGGAACTCGATCGCCTTGATCTTTCCCGGTGCGGTCGACTGTTCCTTGTTGTTGAGCTGCGCGTAGCGGGCGAAAGGCAGCACCGCGAAGGCAGCGCGCCCCTGCTGCATCCACGTCACCATGTCGTCGTTGCGCGTTGTGGCATAGCTGCGGGGCAGCGCGCCGGCCTTGAAGAGGTCGGCAAGCACGGACAGGCCTTTTTCCATCGCCTCCGGATCGGGGACCACCTTGAACTGCTTGTCGATGAAATCGCCGCCGAAGGCGCGGGCGAACATGACCGGGAAGACGGCGAGGTCACTCGCAAGGATCATGCCGACGACGGGCGTGCCGGACCTGGAGGTGAAGGTCAGCTTCTTCGCCTGCTCGACCAGCTCCTCCAGCGTGTTCGGTGGCGCCGAAATGCCGGCCTCCTGAAGCAGCTCCTCGTTGTAGAAAAGCCCCTGCGTAGCATGGCGCACCGGAACGCCGACGAGCTTGCCGCCGACGGTCATCGACTGGCGCAGGCCCTCGGCGATATCGTCGAAATCCTCGATCGGCTCGGCTTTCCGGAGATCGTCTAGCGGCTCGAACAGCGAGGCGATCTGCGACGTCATGCGGTTGTCGATGACATAGCCGACGTTGAAATCGGTCTCGCTCAGGCTCGCCTCCCGGAATAGCCGGTCCTGGAGCGGATTGCTGTCGAGCGTGGTCCAGGATATCTGGGCATTGTTCTTGTCCTCCCAGGGCTTGATGACATTGCCAGCGGCGCCGGTCGTCAGGTTGGCTTGGTGGACGCGATGGCAAAGCACGTTCAGCGTCTTTACCTGGGCATGGGCCAACCGACCCAAGGCACCCGTCGCGCCGGCGGCCATCGCCGTCGTCAGCAGGGCTCTGCGTGTCATGTGCAAAGGCATTGTCTTCCTCCCTTTCTCGGTGACGTCGTCACCCCTTGGTCGCGCCGGCGGTCAATCCGGCGACGAGAAACCGGTTCATCAGGACCACGAAGACGAGAACCGGCAGCAATTGGACGGTAGAGGCAGCAAAGAGCACGCCCCAGTCGACGCCATCGATCGAACTGATCATCTCCGAAAGGACCAGAGGCGCGGTCTTGGCGTGGTTGGCGGTAAAGATATAGGCGAACAGAAACTCGTTCCACGCGAAGACGACGACGAAGACGGCGACGGCGAGCATGCCGGGCGCTACGAGCGGCAAGATGATCTTCACAAGGATCGTCAGCGGCCGCGCGCCATCGAGGACGGCCGCCTCGTCGAGTTCGCGCGGTACCTGGTCAATGAACGTGCGCATCAGGAGCGTGCCGAGCGAGACGAAGAAGGTCGCGTAGAGCAGGATCAGCACCAGATGGGTGTCGTTGAGCCCGAGCCGATTGACGACCGGGAACAGTGGCAGCGTCACGACGATCGGCGGGATCAGCCGCGATCCGATCAGAAACATCACTGATCCCTCCAGGAAACGGACGCCTCGATAGCGCGAGTAGGCAAAACCGGCGAGCAGACTTGCCATGACGGCAAGCGCCGTCGCCCCGGTGGTGATGACCAGGCTGTTGACGAGCCCGTCGAAAAAGGCCGGCCAGCGCTGCCACAGCGAGGCGTAGTGCTCGAAGGTCGGTTCGAAGAAGAGCTCCGGTGGAACCGCGAAAATCTCGCGACCGGGTTTGAACGACGAGAGCACGATGAAACCGATCGGAAACAGCGACCAGACGACGATTGCCGCAACAGCGAGCGTCTTTCCGGCACCGATGGCGAGACGCTTAGAACGCATTGGCCACGGATTCCTTGCGCAGCCGCCATACATAGCCAGTCGCAAGCAGCAGCGAGATGACGACCATCATCCACGCCGTCGCGGCCGCCGTGCCGAACGAGTTGTAGCGGAAGCCTTCCTGATAGAGATAAACGGAAACGACCTCGGTCGTGCGCGCCGGGCCGCCCTGGGTCAGGAGCCAGACCTCGGAAAAGAGGCGGAAGGCGAAGATGTAGCGGAAGAGCAGCGCGATCAGGATCGCTGGCGCCAGAAGCGGTAGCGTGATGTTGCGGAAGAGCTGGAACGCGTTGGCCCCGTCGGTGCGCCCAGCCTCGTAGAGCTCCTTCGGAACCGCGAGCCGTGCCGCATAGAGAATGATGAATGTGAATGGCAGGTGCAGCCAGATTGTCAGCAGGCCGACGAGGATGAGGCCATGGGAAGGGATGAACGTCCAGTCGAGCGTCGGCAGCCCGGTGTATCGCAGCATCAGCGTGATCGGCCCGACGTCTGGATCGAACAGGAAGCGCCACATTGCGACCGCCGTCACCTCGCTGATAGCGTAAGGAGCGAGCACCACGACGAGCATGACACGCTGGAAGGGAAGCCCGGAGGCGAAAAGCAGAGCCAGGCCGAGACCGAGCAGAAGTTCGATATGAACCGCGACGGCGACGACGAGGACCGTGTTCCAGATCGAACCCCAAAAATATGGATCGGTGAGGACGCGGATATAGTTATCGAGCCCAACGAAGCTTGCCGATTGGCCGAATGACGAGGCCTCGAAACTCAGCCACAGGACGAAGATGGAGGGCAGCACGATGATCCCAAGCACCAGGAGGTGCACGGGCGTCGCATAGAGATAGGCAGGCGAAAACGCGAAGCGCCGCCTCTTGGTCTCGCCAGCCGCTTCCGCCGCCCCTTCCCCTCTGTGGCCGACGGACGCCTCGGAACCAAATGCCATTGCTCCTCCCTGAGCGGTTGCGCGTCAGCCGTCCCTGGCGGCAAGTGGAACGGTGCCCTCCACCGTCGTTCGGTACATCACCCGGCGATATCCGGGATAATCGTTGATGGCAGTGTGCAGGACGTGGGGATTGTTCCACATGCCGAGCGTCTTCGGTTCCCAACGCAGCCTGCAGTTGAACTCGGGCCGGACAGCCCGCGCCATCAGGAAGTCGATCATCGGCTTGCTTTCTTCCTCCGTCATCCCCTTAAAATTGGTCATCACGCTGCTGACGAAGACATAGCGCCGGCCAGTCTCGGGGTGCCGACAGATCACAGGGTGCTCGACGACGGCATTCTCGATCGCCTCGACATCGGCCTTGACGCCCAGCCGACTGTGGGCCGCGTTGATGGCGAAGACCCCGCGGCCGCTATGGACGCCCGTCAGCCCTTGCAGGATTTCGACCAGCCGCGGCGAAAGCGAGTCATATGCCTTCTCGAGGCTTGAGAAGCATGTGTCGCCGCCGACCGGCGGCACCTCTTCACCGTAGAGGATCGTAATGCCTGGCGGCTTTGGTAGCCAGGCGAGGTCCATGTGCCAGTCCTCGCCGATCACCTTGCCCGTGTCGTCCGGCTCGCGCACGAAGCGCACGATATCGTCGAAGCCGTCGATCGGCGTGTGCACCGGATTGCCGCTAAATGGCCCGAACCGGCGCGCGACCTTGTGGACGCCAGCGGCGTCAAGCTCCTGATCGCGCACGGCGAGCGCATGATACTGGTAGAGCGCGCGGCGAACGTCTTCGAAAGCATCCTCGCTCGCGCCCGCCAGATCGATCCCGCGGATTTCTGCACCGAGCGCTCCAGTGAAGGGGCTGACCTCGAAACGGGTGAATTCGTCATCGCGTAGCACGTGATCCTCCCTTGTACGCGCCTCGTCGCCGCCACGGGCTGACTTACCTGTAAGTAAGTAACCCGGAGGCTAACATCTGTCAACTCGCCCTCGCTTTGATCCACTGGATGTCTAGCCTCGGCGCGAGCCCTTCCCCGCATCCTGCCAAGCTGCGCGGATGATCGCCGCCAGTGCTGCGAAGGTCCTAGCGACCTCGTCGAAGCTTCCGGTGTCCTGCGTCATCGGTGGACAGGACAGAAGGGTAATGCGCAGCATGTGCACGAGTTCGTCCCTGAGCGTGTCGGGAGAAAGTTCTCCATCCTTCACAGCCTGGTCCACCGCATGGCGTAGGCTCTGTTCATAGACCCGGTTGACACGCTCCAGGGCATGTTCGGCTGGTTCGCCGAGAACTGGGAGGTCGTGGCGAAGGCGCGAAAGCGGGCTCCACATATTGCGGGCTCCCGTCTCAGCGTTGAAACGTTCATAGAAGCGGCGCA
Source organism: Mesorhizobium sp. M0816 (assembly GCF_040320005.1). Classification (NCBI taxonomy): domain Bacteria; kingdom Pseudomonadati; phylum Pseudomonadota; class Alphaproteobacteria; order Hyphomicrobiales; family Phyllobacteriaceae; genus Mesorhizobium; species Mesorhizobium sp. M0816. The sequence goes on from NZ_JAMYOT010000005.1 coordinate 240,314, forward strand.
GATCCTCGAGCTGCATATCGAGACGGTCGAAGAACCGGATATCGGGGGTCGTCCAGAAGCGCTTGATGCGGGCCTCGGCGTTGGCGGCGAAGTCCGCGATCAATTCCTCCATCAGCTGACGCTTGTTGCCGAAGTGATGATGGATGTTGGCGCGCGTCGTGCCGATTGCCGTCGCTATATCGCCGAAGCTGAAACCATCGTGGCCGCGCAGGACATAGAACTCGGCCGCGACCTCTTTGATTCTGCTGCGGGTAGAGTGCGCCTCATCGCCGGGAGATCCTGAAGTGTTGGCTCTCATATCCCTTCCGAAATTCATGCCGCTCGCCATCGCGACAATCAGCATACGAAACGTGCTGCAACCGTCCGCCGGTCGGCACAGACGCGATCAGCGTTGCTACACCATACAATGTCATGGGATGTACCCGTCGTACATGGATCTTCTTCTACGCTCAGGTGGGAACTAATTTGCGCCAGTTCGCGACATTCAACGTTTCGCACGAACATCCCCTCCTCCTTAGCAGCAGCCCCGAAGGCCTTACGGGCCTCCTCCGGGGTCGCCCGATCCTCGACGGCGTCGATGCATAGTTGCACAGCCTTCCTCCACTTAGGTCCCATCTTGATCCACTTCAGGAGTTCCTCGGCGGCACCCTCGACATTGTTACACCCGTAGGTGACCCCAGGTCGGTCGGTCTTGACGTACACCGGAGGGGAGAACCAATGGGTTGCCACGACACCTCCTACTCAGGGGAGAGATACATCTTGGCCTCCTTTGCGGCAGCCTCAAAGGCCTTTCGCACCACCTGAGGGTCAATCGAATCGCCCTCCAGATCTGACAGGCACAGCGTCACCGCCTTATGCCAGCAGGGTCCTCTCCGGGTCCACGTTTTGAGCTGCTCAAGGGCTGCCCTCGCATTGTTGCAGCCATGCCTGACACCGGTTTCAGTCTTCACGAACACCGGAGGGACGAACCAATGGGTTGCCATGATACCTCCTAGTCAGGGGAGAGATACACGTTGGCCTCCTTGGCAGCCGCCTCGAAGGCTTCACGGACCTCTTGGGGGGAGGATTTGCCCTCGAATGCATCGACGCAGGATTGGACAGCCTTGGTCCACTTCGGGCCCTTTGTGTCCCACCCCATGAGCTCCTCGGCGGCTCCCTCGACGTGGCTGACCCCATTGCGAATGCCCGGACGTTTCGTCTTCACGTAGACCGGTGGAGAGAACCAGAGAGGACCCATAAGGGGGAACTTAGAGCGGCAAGAGCCCGCCGACCAACCCCGCTTTAGCCGCAGCTAAGGGAACGATGTAGGCCCTCGCGGGTTTAGAGGTGGCAGCGGGATTCTTCGTGGATGTGCAGCCGCTGTGGGGGGGTCCGTCGCCTCTCCCTCACTGGCGGCGGGCTCCTTTCGCGCGAAGGCGGTGTTGGTAATAGACACCTAGAAGCTTATACCGCATCCAATTTAGCTAGTTCTCATTGGGGGAGTAATGTCCCCTCCTCTTTTGCAGCAGCCAGGAATGCCTTGCGGGCCTCCTCAGGTTCCATCTCGTCGAAAATCACGGCCATGCAAACGCGCACCGCGAGGTCCCAGCAAGGGCCACGCTTGGTCCACTTCATCAGCTCCTCGCCGGCTTTCTCGGCGTTGTTGACGTTGCGGATGATCCCGGGACGCTCGGTCTTGACGGGGACCGGAGGGTTGAACCAGTGGAGAGCCATACGTCACTCTTTGTCGGCCCTATCAAGTTCCTCCAGCAAATACCTTTGCTCAGCCGGCAGCTCCCATTCTACAGGCAGATTTAGCAGGTTGCGAAGGTAATTGCGGATTACCTCTGAGGTGATCCAGTGCCGCACAACTTTGGCAATAACCTTCTGTTTGGCTTTATCGATTTCAACCACATTCGGGCCTACATCTTAAAAGGACCGAACTGCACCTCGAGCGGATTTGTTCCTTAAGGGGGCCAGAATGTTTGATACAAAAATCTGGGCGGGTGATCGGATAACTGGCTCGCGCGAGGCCCCCCGCGCGCCCTTCGTTTCCCACTGGCGAGGCCCTAACAATCCCCGTCAGAGAAGTTGGAACCCAACATCGTGAGCCTGAGCCAGAAGTTACGCAGCCAGCAGCCGTTCTGCATCTATTGTGCCGGATCGGCTCGCGGCGTCGACATCGACCACGTGCCGCCACGGGTCTGTTCGATGGCAAGTGGCGACCGAAGGGCGGGAAGTGACTACCTGCAAGGCATGCCATGAAGGGACGCGCGAGATGGACGATGTCGCGGCGTTCGCAAGCCGTTCCTGCCCAACCCGACGACCGGGGGACAGCATGGTTGTCATTGGTCATGACGATCACCTGGGCGGTGCGCCAAGAGGGCTTGGGCACGGCAGGCGCACCGTCTAGGGACAAAGGCTGCCGATGCTTCGTCAGGATTGTTCCGATATCAGCGAGTCCGCTTCTTGATAGGTCTTGCGACCAGTACGCACGCGCGCGCGGCCACAGGTCGAGGCTAGGAAACTCACACTCGCGGGCGCTGGTTGATCACCGAGCCAACACGAGCGACCTCGGCTAAGCGCCGTGTGTCCCTCTTACAGGCTTGGCTGCTATATTATTGCAGTGACCCTGCCCGACGCATCGAGGCGACAACTGACTTGCGCCTGCCGGACTTCGATGCCACCTTGTCTAGCGTAGTCTATTCGCACCTCGATCGGCGCCGTGAGTGCGCCTCGACGTTGACGCAAGGCACCTGCGCTTACCGCGTGGACACGGACGGCGCCAAGCGGCGTCGCAGCGGACACGATCGCCGCGCGGCAGGCGCGCACCACTGCGGCTGGCGTACCGGTTTTCGCTTTCAGCGGTGCCAGAAACTCAGCGGGATAGCCCTTGGTGACCCGCTCGGACCCACCGTCACCAGGTTTAGAGGGCAGGAGGACGGGTGGCAGGACGATCGATTGCCTGGCGGTCTTGGGAGAGGCAGTGGCTGTGGTGGCTGCGGCCGGACTACCGGGAGCGGTAACCGATTCGTTTTCGGCGGCTGGATCGTCGCCCACACCGACATCCGTCGAAATCCCTCCGCCTGTGTCACCTACGGTGCCGCTGGCACTAACGCTTGCGTCGACTGAGCCGTCATCTGCGCCGACCGAAGCTCCAACGCTTGCTCCGCCTACACCGTCGACGCTCGTGCCCACCCCCACAGATACGCCTTGCGAACCGGCACTCACTCCAGCACCGACCCCGGCACCGCCAACATTGCCGCCTACACCTGCATCAAGAGCCGAGGCAGGCCCGATTGCGATCCCGATCGTCAACGCGGCTGCGACGTATTTTTTCATTATCATACTCCCCTGCGGCATACATTTCGCTCACTATTCTTCACTGGCCTAGGTCGAGCTTTTTCGGTGGTCGCGTTGGGAGCAATGCGGCGGGAAGAGCGATGGTTGACAGCAGAACAGGTTGCGGTGACTTTTGGACCTTCACTTTCTGTTTTTCCGGCAAGCCCGGTTTACGGACTGGTTGGAAGCCCGAACGCGATGGCCTACTTGCATGTGCACTCGCGGGGGTACGTGCTTTCGGCGCGCGCTCCACAGCCGCAGTGCGACGCTTACCCTTGACAATATCAATTGCCTCACGCGCGGCACTGAGGCTGCGGGCTAGACCGATAGCCCTTTCACGCTCTTGGTCCAGCGCCGCACTCAATTCTATCGAGTTCTGCTTTAAAGCATCGCGTTCCTTGCGAACGATGGCGAGGGCTCGTACAGCTGAATCTGCTCGTTCGCGTCCCAGTTCGAGTGCTTCTCGAGCTTGCTTTACAGCGGCCTCGGCCACCTGTCGGTCCCTTATGGCGTTGGCCTGCTCGACGGCTGCCAGATTTGCGCCTGTCTTAAGAGCATCGATCGTTTGGCGAGCCGTAGTAAGTTCTTGTTCCAAGAGCTCAACCTTGTGCCGCTCGTCATCAAGCGCTCGCTTGGCAGCAAGCTGAGAGACTTCCATAGAGGGATGCGCTCCAAGCGTGGCAGCCTTCTCGCTGTTCCAGAGACTGGCTTCGGCCCTGTAGCTTTCGATAACGCGCTGCGCCGTCTCCAGATCGAGCGCGAGCGCTTCGTCTGTTCGCTGCTGCTCTTTTAGGGCTTGTGCTTGCTGAGCCACCGTGTCTGTCAGTACGTGTGCCTGGGCGCTTAGGTCACGTGCGCCGCGCTGCATAACGTCTAGCTCCGCTCGTGCTGCGGCCAATTCGCGGCGCAAACCCTCCACATGCTCGCCGAGCGGCGTTTGCGCGCCCTCCTTGGGTGCCTGTGTTTCGCTGAGCACCAGCTCTCCAGATATATAGGATCCGAGCGCGCTCGGTTGCGGCTTGCCCGGTTGTTTGTCGACCTCGGTGTGTTCCGAAACCACGACCGACGAGCTGTCGTTAGCTGCGGCAACAGCTGACGCTTCGGGCGCCAACTGACTATTTGCCGGAGATGCCGACAGCAGAACAAGGCATAACGGAACGAGGGATAGCATGGCGCTACACCCCCTGCCGCGTATCTGCAGATGATTCATCACTGAACCTCACCGACCGCGGCCCTCACCGCTATTGTATTCTCCACTTACGCGCGCGGCGCTGGATCAATGCTAGTGAAGCACCCTCGGCAACGCCAAGGCACCGAATAAGGCGTAAAGCCTGCCTCCTATTTCCTTACTTGTCATCATTCGAACGAACGGAACTTTCGTTCATTTACTCTGGGGGTTGTCTGAAACCCCGAAAGGCTGCCCTGCTCAAAACGGCTCTGTCTGGTCACTCCAGAGCCTCCAAGATACTGGAGGTCACGCTCTGGAGGAGGACGAGCCCCATCAATCGCAACGAGGATGTGTTTGCGATCAATCCGCTTAGCAAAGTGCCCGTTCTCGTTCTCAATGACGGTTATACGATCTTCGATTCGAGCGTAATCTGCGGCTATCTCGACGATCTCGAAAGCAGTCGTCGGCTCATCCCCGAAAGAGGGCGAGCAAAATGGTCCGCCTTGCGCCTCCAGGCGCTCGCCGGCGGCATGTGCGACGCAGGCATTTCCATCCGCTGGGAAAACGAGCGCCGCCCTGAACATCTGCGTTACCCTGCCTTGGGCGCAGGCATGACGATGAAGCTCATCGAATCCTACAATTTCGTGGAACGCGCGGTCGAATTCGACGCGCCGCTCCATGTCGGCCACATCGCGCTCGCCACTTGCCTAAGCTGGCTGGAGTTCCGGGGACTGCCGGACTTCTTGCAGGGAAGGCCGCGACTGACACAATGGTATAGATCCTTCGTGGAACGCCCTTCAATGCGTGCCACACCCTACGGCGGCGACACGCGAGATTGACATCGACCGCTAGGCTTTCGAAATCCAGTATGTGTCGGTCACCAGCCAAGCGTTCTCGAGGCCATTTGCTGGTCGCCCTCGATGATATTGCGCGAGACCAGTGAGCTTGCCTCGGGCAGCCTTGAGGGCGGCCATCAAGGCCTTTTCTTCGTCACTGCGCCTAGCTCCGCTGCAGGGATAAAACCCGCATGGCATAAGTGATCTTACAGGAAACGTACAGCCAGCCCTTTCCAGAAGCATCATGACGCCTCGTTGGTCTTCACCTGTGAACGGCAGCGCCATCCGACCCGTGTCGGATAAATTTGAAAGCCACCGTTCCGGCACGTGCGTCACTCCGGCAAAGGCGGCCACGACATCGAGGTTTGGCAGATCAACTGCCCGCGTTGCATCACCGGGTATCACTTCTATATGGGCGTAATGAGCAAGATTGCTTTGCGCGCGCCGAGCGAGTTCTTCGTCGATCTCATATGCAATCACGCGCCCTTCAGAACCCGTCAGTTCCGCGAGGATGGCGGTGAAATAGCCGACACCAGCGCCCACCTGAAGAACAGTCTGGCCGGCGGCGAAGTTCAGATGGTCGAAAACCAATGCCCAAAGCGACGGCAAGCCGCTGTTTAATCCGCGCTTTTCGTCAAGCGAGACCAGAACGTCGTGGTAAATCTCGTGAAGTGCGGCTGAAGGGCTGGTATGGACCGCCCCGATTTGCAATCTCGAATGGATACGCCAAGGCCCGTTGCCAAGGTAGTGTTCGCGCGGAACCTTTGCGAAGGCCTCGATGACTGCAGGGTTGTGCAAGACAGGCGATGAGACACGCAGGTCCTCGGCAAACCACCGGCGCGCTTCACTAACATCGGTTCTTGTTGGCATGGAATATCGGCTCCCGGATTGTGCGCACTCTGTGATGCTCTCAGAAAACCGGCCGACGGCAAAGGATCGCTATCCCCGCACTGCGCGGCGATGCTCGTTGTTTGTTTGCCTTCGACCGCGCCCTGCCCTCTCCGCCCCTCGACCCGCCCGGCTGCTGGCGTTCGCCGTTTAACCGAAAATGGCGCGTCGGCTCCAGGTCAGCGATTTCAAACTAACTTGTCGATGTTTCCAGAATGAAGCACGACCGTTTTGGGTCAACGCAACCACAGCTTGAAATGTCAGGGACGCACCTGCTGCGGAACCTCGGATGATCCAACCTACGATTGGCCATGCACGGCAATGGAATTTCGTTCCACGATCTGGGCTGCCAGGACACGATGCTCGAAAGGTAACGTGGCCTGCGCTAGCCTCTTCAAGAGAAGCTCCGCCGCCGCCGCCCCGATCAAATGCGCCGGCTGGGCGATGGCTGTGATACCCTGGGCCACGAATTGCATCCAATCGAGATCGTCGAAGCAAAGCAGCGAAACGTCTCCTGGAATCGCAAGCTTTAGTGCGGAAGTCGCCTCCAGAACGCCTGTCGACATCACACCATCGGCGGTAAATAGAGCGGACGGCGTATTGCGCATTGTCAGCAGATCGAGCGCCTCCTTGCGAGCTGCCTCGCTAGAATAGACCGCTACGCGGCGGATCAACCGCAGATCCGGCTCGATACCTGCGGCACGATGGGCTTCGAGATAACCCAACAATCGTTGCCAGCTTGGATGATGGTGGCGAACGTCGAAGCTGGAGAGATCAGCGTTCGCCACAAAGGAGCCAACATCATCGCGGTGGCCCGGCCCGAGTTCCGCCAGTATTCCGATGCGGCTGTGTCCGGCGGCGATCATGGCCGCGATGCTGTTACGCGTTACAGAAACGTTGTCGACCACGACTGAATCGGTTTCCAGGCCCGCCACTATGCGGTCGAACTGCACGACGGGGCAGCGGGCCGCGACTGCTTCACGAAGATGATCCGGCTCGTCCACGAAGGTCGATGAGACGATCAACCCATCGACCTGCTTTTCCAGCAGCAACTGCACCGCCTCTCGCTCGAGTTCGGCATTTTCGTCACTATTCGTAACGATAACCCCGAAGCCGCCACCGCGCGCGACATCCCCTATTCCGCGCAGCACGCTGGCGTAGAATGGGCTTTCGATGTCGCCAACCACAACTCCGATAGTCTGCGTCTTACCGGTGATCAGGCCTTTGGCCAGGCGATTGGGCCGATAGCCCAGCGCAGCTGCCGCCGCGCGCACCTTCTCCCGAACCTCAGGACTGCTGTAGCCGTAGTCACCAAGTACACGCCCCGCGGTGGCGGAGCTCACCCCGGCCCGACGAGCGACCTCTATGATAGTTGCGTTTTTCGACGATTCTTGAGTCACTCGGCAAACCCCGCCGCCCATGCGCACGCGTGACGGCGACCTAGCGGCAGTTAATCCCGCCCCGCAAGGCCGAACACCGCAACAGCCGCCGTTGCGCACACCATTGCAATCACAGCACCTCTGACAGAAAGCGCCGAAGACGCGGGCTTTGCGGATTGTCGAATAGATCCTCTGGTCGGCCTGCCTCGACGATCCGCCCCTCGTCCATGAATACGACCTGGTTCGCGACCTTGCGAGCGAAGTTCATCTCGTGCGTAACGACCACCATCGTCATCCCGCCCCGTCCGAGGTCGGCCATCAAGTTCAAGACACCTTTGACCAATTCCGGATCGAGGGCACTGGTGACTTCGTCGAACAGCATGATTTCGGGTTCGAGGGCCAGGGCGCGCGCGATGGCTACCCGCTGCTGTTGCCCGCCCGAGAGATTGGCCGGCCGATGGTCTTTGCGCTCCAGCAGTCCGACTTCATGCAGCCTCGCTAAGGCCGCTCCCTCAGCCTCCTCGCGCGACATGCGTTTTACTTTGCGCAGCGCCAGGGTGATGTTGGCGAGGGCGCTGCGGTCGGGAAACAGATTGAACTGCTGGAAAACCATGCCGACGCGCCGGCGGAGTTGGTCAGAGGTCTGTTTGTAGATGCTTTCGCCATCGAGCAGAATGTCACCGGCTCGACACTCTACGAGGCGGTTGAGGCAACGCAGCAAGGTCGACTTGCCCGAGCCGGACGGACCGACGAGGCAGGTGACGGTCCCGGGCTCGACTTTCAGACTGACGTCATGGAGCACCTGGACGGCGCCGTAGGCCATGTCGATGTTCTTGACCTCGATGCCGCCGCCCTTGAAGCGGGTGGGCGCCACTGCGGGCAATTTCGCTGCGCCCGGCACGCCGGCTTCGGCAAGCTCGGCGACTTCCTTGAGGCCGCTCTGCACAGCGGTGATACGTTTGCCGACGCGCATGCGCGCGTCGATGTAATTGACGAGGTGGGTCAGCGGCACCGTGATCACGAGATAGAACACGCCGGCCAGCAACAGCGGCGACAGGTTGCCGGTCAGCACGGCCTGGTCCTGGCCAACGCGGAACAGTTCGCGTTCGGAGGCGAGCAGACCAAGGAAATAGACCAGGCTGGAGTCTTTGACGTTGCCAATGAACTGGTTGACCAGTGCAGGCAGGACGCGGCGGATGCCTTGCGGGATCACCACCAGGCGCATGCCTTGGCCATACGTCATACCGAGAGTGCGGGTGGCGTCGATCTGACCACGCTCGACGCTCTGGATGCCGGCGCGGAAAATCTCTCCGATATAGGCGCCGGCGATCAGGCTGAGCGCCAGAATGCCCAGCGGATAAGGCGATGGACCGAACAGATCTCGGCCCAACCGCGCGAAGCCTTGGCCAATGATCAGGATCGTGACAATAGCAGGAAGCCCGCGGAAGATATCGGTGTAGACTCGGGCAAGGAGTTTCAGCGGCCGGTTCTCTGAAATCCCCATGACTGCGAGGACGATACCGATCAGCGTCCCGAAAAACGTCGAGGCAAGGGCCAGGATCAAAGTGTTCTTGAGGCCGACCATCACCATGTTTGGCAGAACTTCTGCCATCGCCTGGAAATCAAGGAAGCTGCGGGCGAAGGTATCGAACCAGCTCATATCAAGTCCATCTATAACTCGGCCGGGCACCGTTGCTCACGGGCCCGGCCGGAAACGAAAATGAATACGCGCGAATTTACTTCTTGGGCAGATATTGATCCGGCATCGGAGTGCCCGGGAACCACTTCTCATGCAGCCGTTTCCAGGTGCCATCGTCCATGGCCTGGCGCAGCGCCTTATTGAGCGCCTCGCGGAAGGCATCGTTGCCTTTCTTGACCACGAACCCGGCCGGCGCATCGAAGGACGGCACATTCATTGTTATCTTCAGGTTCTTGTAGCGCTCCACATACTGCTTGGCCGACTCATAGTCAGTGAAATGGCCATCGATCGTCCCGTTATTCAGCGCCGCCACCGCAGTGTTGTTGTCGGGGAATTTGACGATGTCGCCCTTCAGATTCTTCTCGGCATAGATTTCCTGCAGCGTTCCCTGGATCACGCCGATGCGCTTTCCGGCGGTGCTCTCATTGCTCGTCAGTGCCGGATCAGCCGAAATGATCGACAGGTAGCCGGCGAGATAGCCGTCGCCAAAATCCACTGTCTTTTTGCGCTCCGCGGTCGTGCCGATGGCGGCGACAGCGACGTCGAACCGGCCGTTGGCAACCGACGGCAGCAGCGCCGAGAATTCCTGGCCGGTGAAAACGACCTGTTCCTCCTTGAACCCGAGCCGGCGCGCCACATCGCGGAAGAGTTCAGCGTCGAAGCCAGTGAAGTTACCGTTGGCGTCGGTGAAGACATAGGGTTTCGCATCGCCCATGGTTCCGACGCTGATCACCGTCGGGTCGATGAGGTTGTAGGGGTTGTCGGCCGCGTTTGCCTGCGTTGACGAGGCCAACGTGCCAAGTCCTGTCAACAGCGCGATCGTCAGCGCCAGACCGGATTTCACAAGTTGGCGCCTGCTCGAATTCGTGTGCATGTCTTCTCCTCTTACGATTGGCCGAACTCGGCCCTGCGATCCCACTCGACGTCTCATCCATCAAAACGCTCTTAGGTGGCGTTTTGGTCAGATAGGTGAGAACGTTATCATTTCCTCTAGCATTGTCCATTTCTCGCGTCAATTGTTTCGGAGAATTTCGCTGCTAGACGGTTTTCCAGTCTTGAGCGTGCCGAGCTCCGCGAAGGATCTCCGGCGTCATCTTTCCTAACTCGATTGCTGTCGCATGGCCGATCGCCCCGTAGTACCGGCAGGTAGCGGCCGCCGCCTCCGCGGCATGGCCGAGAATGTCTTGAGGCGCCTCTTCCTTAAGCAGGCCGAATAGCGTTCTGGCGATGAAGGTGTCGCCCGCGCCCAGGGTGTCGACCGGTTCGACCAGCCGCGCCTGGGTGCGGTAAGAGACCGTGTCGGCGTGAAGCACCGCGCCGGCTCGGCCACGAGTCACAAGGACCCACTTTGAACCATATCCAAGGAGTTCGGCTGCGATTGCGGCCAATTCGTTGTCGTCGAGACCGTCACCCGAGACGGAAGCCAGATAGCAATAGGGCCCAATCTCGCGTCGATGTCCCGGTTCCCGCCGCGTAGAAAAGTCGTAAGACAGCAGGGACTTACTCGATACAGCGGCAACCCACGGGTCTAACCCGCTGGACTGGCCGATGTGGACGGCCTGAAAGCTCGAGAGAAAATCCAGATCTTCTTGCGTCGGCGTAAACACCGAAACTCCGAGATCGAAGTCCAGGAAAATCCGATCGGCGTTGCGGTGACCTATGAGGCAGTAAGCGGTCGGCCCCTCGAGGCGCCGTAATCGGGTGATGTCCACGCGCTCCGACGCCAGTGCAGTGCAGATAAGGTCCCCCGCCCGGTCTTTGCCGATCGCTCCGACATAGGCCGATCGCCCGCCGAAGCGGCTGACATAGACCGAGACATTGAGGCAATTTCCACCAGGATACATCTCGCCGCGAGCAAGATAACAATCGACCACGTTATCGCCTATCGCGGCAATCTTGACCATTGCAGGACTTTCAGTTTAAAGGATGTGATAACGTTCGCACACTGGCTGCCATCTGTCAATTGTGCGCCGGCCCGCAGCTCTGCCAACGAGACGAGGAAGCTCATGATTTCCGCCCTGCCCGCCGACGTGGAACGCGCCCTGACCGCTACGGCGGGCAGGCGGTTTTCGCACCTATTCCTCGTGGCGTGCGGCGGCTCGCTCTCGATCATGATGGCAGGCAAATACTTCGTCGACCGTCACAGCGGCACATTCGCCTGCGACATCTACAACGCGGATGAGTTCGTCTGCCGAGACCCGCGACGGCTGGGACCCGACGCGCTCGTTGTCCTTTGCTCGCAGACCGGCACCACCCACGAAACTGTGCGAGCGGCCAATCATGCAAAGGATCGAGGCGCAACGACAATCGGCATGACGCTCGACCAGATATCGCCCCTCGCGCGGGCGGTCGACCACGCCGTCGCCTACCAGGCCTCCTACACGACGGGCAAAGCAATCGATTCAGCCTGCAGCAACTACGGCGTGCTCTATATGTTGCTCGCCGGCCTGATCGATGCTCGGGAGGATGCCGGGCTAACTGCCGATGTGCTGATGAGCCTGAGCCATCTTCAGCCGGCGATAGAGCGTGCGCACCGGACCTATGCCGACCGGTTTAAGGCCTTCGCCCCCCGTTTCGCGCCGCGCAATGCGATCTACACACTGGCCAGCGGTGCCAGCTATGGTGCGGCCTATTCGTACGCCATCTGCGTGTTGATGGAGATGCAGTGGTACGACTCGCAGGCCATACACGCCAACGAGTTCTTTCACGGCCCATTTGAGGTGGTGGACCGGGATGCTTGCTTCGTGGTCTTGCTGGGTTTGGACGAAACGCGGAGCCTATCCGAACGCGCCCGCGACTTCCTTTTCAAACATGGAAGCCGGGAAAACATCCTGGTGCTAGATGGAGCGGAACTCGACCTCAGCGGTATGTCCGATGACATCAAACCCTATCTCGTGCCCTTGGTCTTCTTCGACACTCTATGGCGTTTTGCCTATGAGCTGGCCGGCCTGCGTGGCCGGCCGATGCTCGATGGCCGGCGCTACATGAAGAAGCTAACGGACTACTAGTTCCGCCGCGCTCTGCAGCGATCCAACAACTCCCAGCCCGGCTTCTGCGTAAAAGGATTTCCCTATGACTGCATCTGCAAAACCGCGCCAAGTCGTCGTTGTCGGCGCAGGCATCTTCGGCACCTCTTCCGCGCTGCACCTCGCTCGTCTTGGCTTTGATGTAACCATTGTCAATGACGGCGCGCCGGCCAACGGTGCATCCGGCCGTTCACTTTCCTGGCTGAACTCAGCGCGACGTGCCGACACTGCCTATCACCGCTTGAGGCTTGCAGGCATCGACCGTTATCGGACCCTGGCGGCCACAAGGCCGGAAACCGCGTCGTGGCTTCGCTTTGACGGCGGCCTCACCTGGGATGCGGATGATGAGGCGAACCAGATCGCGTCCATCTGCCAGCTGGAGCAGGAAATTGGTTATGACGCGCTTCTGCTCGGCCCTGCCGAAGTTGGTGCAATGACGCCCGGCGTCAACGCCAGCGCCATCACCCCGCAGGGCGCCATCTTCAATCCTGGCGAAGGATGGGTTGACCTGCCCTGCCTGATCGATCTGCTGCTCAATGAGTTCCGCTCCCGCGGCGGCAAGCTCGTCCAGAACGCCGGACGCGTGCGGATGGATGCCACAGGTGGTCGCGCGCGTGGCGTCGTCACTGCCGATGGTGCGCCGATAAAGGCGGATGCAATGGTCCTTGCCGTTGGGCCAGCGACGCCTGTCATGCTTGCGGAGATCGGCGTCCATGTCCCCGACGCCACGCCGATTTCACTTCTTTTGAAGACCAAGCCGACCAAGACCGAGCTCCGTGCCGTGCTGAATACGCCGCGCGTGGCGGTGCGCCCGACGCCGGATGGCGCATTTGTTTTGGATTCGGCATGGTCGGAGGAAGAAGTCGTGGTCAACCCGGACGGCACCTACACCGTGCACGACAAGACCATCAAAGGACTGCTCGACGAGGCCAGTGCCGTGCTCGACGGCAATCCGCGGCTCCAACTCGCTACCTATGCTGTCGGCCCGAAGCCTATCCCCGGCGACGGCGAGCCGGTGCTTGGCTCAGTCGAGACCGTCGCCGGGCTTCACGTCGCCTTTAGCCACAGCGGCGCCACGCTTGGACTGATCGTCGGCGAATTGCTTGCCAAAGAAATCGCCTCCGGCAATCCGCACCCGATGCTTGCAACCTTCCGCGCCAACCGTTTCAGCTGACAGGGCATCGCGGCCGAGGTCGAACTGGCCAGATGGGCCGCGGGCCTGGGGAATCCTGGCAAGGTCGCTAAACAGCGAATTTCTGCCTCTTGCAGCTTCAACGTTGGACCGAGGGTGGTCAAGGCCAAGAAGCTGAGGTGCCCGGAGGAGCATCTCCAACCCGAATCCGAGCGTGAACTCGGCCGCGCCAACCATCGAGATGAACACGTCCCGCGGCATGCCGAAGGTCAGAAACGGCTTATCTTCGACCAGCGGGTAGAACCACTCCGGATAGGCTCGATGTCGCGAGGTCCTAGAGGTTGTAAGGTGGGACACGAACGTGCGGCGCGTCTGTCTGGCGCCAGTCTCGAAAGTATTGGCGACTACACCGCCAGCGCCCCTGAGCACCGATGTCTTGCCATGGATCACCCAGCAAACATTCGTCGCCAAGAAACAACAGCTTCGCTTCGTAAGCCGACGCATTGTACCAGTCGCAGGCAGCCGCGCAACGGTTCAAGCCCGACCTTGACTGGAAGCTGGAGGACGAACCATCCAAGAGGGGCGGCATGTTGAGACACTCGTGGCCTTGGACGAACGGTAGCGCATTGCGCCTGAGCGCACCGGCCTGATGGTGCTGCGCGGCTACGCCTATCTCAACCTGCGCGGTTCGGCGATGCAGAACAGACAAAAAGAGCCCGGCCGGTCTACCTTGTGGGAATCAGGTGCAGTGCAGACTTCCCGCCCTTCACGGCCGCGACTGACAGCTTGCGGTCAAAGCTCGCAAGTTGGCCGCCACGCGCCTTGGCGAGCGCGAGAAGATACGTATCCGTGACCTGTGCCGAGGTCAGGATTTTCGCTGCATCGATGTCGCCTGAGCCAACCAGGCTCACATCGTCGGGCCAGAAGCTGTGCCCGTGCAGAGCCCGCAACTTGGTAACGATTTGCGCAACGACGGCGGGCGAGCCGGGAGAATTGGGATATCTTTGGTTGCCGACGATGCGCAGGACGCCGTTTTCGGTGATGGGACACGTAGCCCATGCGGCGTTGCCGGCCTGTTCGAACCAGTCATGCGCGTCGTCATGGGCGACGTGGCCAGGATCGATCAGTGCGATCAGCACATTGACATCGAGCAGGAACGTCAAGGCAGTTCGTCTCGCAGGGCATTGACCGTCTCAAGCGTGACAGGAGGTGCATCCGGCCGAGGCGACAGTAGAGGAATCCCGTTGCGCTCGCCGCCGGCTTGAGGCCGGCGCAGAGAGCGCCGGGCGAGATCGGTGATGACCTCGCCGAGGCTGCGATCCTGCTGCCGGGCGATGGCCTTGGCCGCGACTAGGACGTCGTCATCGATCGCCAGTGTGGTTCTCATATCGCCCTCCTGGTGCGCATCAATCATCACGCATCATATAGAGCAGCAACGTCGGGTACTCAAGCGGTGCGACTTCCGACAGCGGTGCGACTTCGTAGCGTCGTAAGCAGATGAGTTGTCCGGATTAGGTAGCACGAGTTGTCCGATCACTCGTAAGCGAGTTTGGTTTCCCTCACCCTTTGACTACCGACAAAGTTGCGCAGGGCCGAGGGGACCGTTATGGCCGCGCTACCTAAGGGACGTGCCTTCCGGAAGCTTATCAGCTCGGGAGACTATCGGCAGAAGCTACGGAGGCTGCAGCAAGGACCGACGCACCCTTTTGGATGCGTCGGAGCAAAGGTCTACGCGTGGCGGATTTCCGTTCCCAGCACCTTCAGGCATTCGCGGATGAACGCAGCAAGCGCCGTCCAGCCTTTTGCCGAAACCATCGTCCCATCCACATATGCCTCCGTTGGAGACAGGTCGATATAGGTGCCGCCCGCAAGCGTCACTTCGGGCTCGCAAGCCGCCAGCGCGCCGACCTTCTTGCCACGCACGACGCCGTCTACCGCAATCAGGATCTGCACGCCGTGGCAGATCGTGAAAATCGGCTTCTTGGTTTCGTGGAAGTGGCGCACCATCGCCTGCACGCGCTTGTCGGTGCGGATGTATTCGGGGCCACGACCGCCCGCGCAGTAAACAGCGTGGTATTGCTCCAGCTGCTTCTCAGCGTCGGAGAAGGTCTTGTTGATCAGCGCATAGTGGCCGAGCTTTTCGGTGTAGGTTTGATCGCCCTCGAAATCGTGCAGCGATGTTTTGATCAGGTCTCCGGCGCTTTTGTCTGGGCACACGACGTGGACGCTGTGGCCCACCGCTTCCATCGCCTGCTGGTAGACGAAGATTTCGTATTCCTCGGTGAATTCACCGGTCAGCATCAGGATCTTTTTGCCTGGCATGGTACTTCCTTTCCTGTGACAACGGCCGGGCGAGACCTGTACTCGCCTGGTAGGTTTGAGTTTCTAGAAGGGTGAATCGGGGAAGTAGTCTTCGTTGGCACTGGCCTGCGTGATGACCGTCAACGGCGGGTACGGGGACATCGGGACAGTCTCAGTCGAACGCCAGCAACAAACGGTCGCGGGAATGCTCGATATGGCGACGCATCGCCTGCTCGGCAGCGGCAGGATCGGCCGCAGCGAAAGCGGCCAGGATGGCCTCATGCTCGTCAAGCGCCTCCTCGGTGACGCGCGAATGGAACATCAGGCGGAATATGTGGAAGTGGGTATGCTGGTGCGCCAGTGTCTCGCGCACGAGTTCGTTGTTGGCGAATTCCATGACCTTGTCATGGAAAATGGCATCCTGGCGGGCGAAGTTGGAATACCGCAGGCGCTCGTCCTTGCCCTCACGGCGCGCCATGACGCCGGCCGATGTCTGAAGCTGTGCGAGCTTTACCTCGTCCATGAGCACCGCTGCCTTGGCTGCACCATGAGGCTCGAGCAGCAGGCGAAGCTCGTAGAGTTCATCGAACCGTCGTTTCGTAATCTGCGGCGCAGCGCGGTAACCGATCAGATGCGTCTTCAGCACCAGGCCTTCGCCTTCGAGCCGGCCGAGCGCCTCGCGGATCGGCGTGTGGGACACGTTGAATTCCTTGACCAGGCTGTCGACGGTGATGCGCGAGCCCGGCGCAATCTTCAGGGACATGAGTTGCGCAAAGATCGCTTCGTAGACGTCCTCAACCAGGCTGCTGGAGCGCTGGATACGCCCGCCGGTGAGGTTCGCTTCGTCTAGACTGGGTAAGTTCATGGCCTGCATGTATTGCCTCTTGACACATTGAGTTGCTAACACGATGCTCCGGCCAATGCAATCCTATATCATATACGATTTTATAGAGGATATCATTTGCGGCAGCTAGGAGACAAAGCAATCGAATTTGCAGCGGCCCTGCTGGAACAGCGTCCCGCCCTGGCAGCCCGTGCTTCCTCACCTGCTGAACGGACCGCCAGCGTTGCGGGCGATGGTTCGGCACGTCGATACGCAACCGCGCTGCGAGACGGGTTTTACATCGAACCCGGCCTTGGGGCCGAGTTGAACGCCATCTCGCATTCCAATCCAGTCATCATCACAGGATGCAGGTCATGAGCCTTTTCGCTGCCCTAAGGCTGCCGCGCGAAATCCTCTTCGGGAAGGGCCAACGCCATGTCATTCCGGTTGTGGCGGCGAGGCTCGGGCGTCGCGCACTCGTCTGCACCGATGAACGTTTTGCCGCAACGGGCCTGTTCGCAGAGATTGTCACGAGGCTGCGAGCCGCCTCGATAGACGTACTGGTGCATGATCGTGTGCTGCCCGACGTTCCTCGGGACACCGTTGCCGTCTGCGTCGAGGAAGCACGGAAGTTCGCGCCCGACGTGGTGATCGGCATTGGCGGCGGCAGTTGTCTCGACATGGCGAAATGCGCCGCGTTGCTCATCAGTCACGGCGGTCAGCTCCAGGATTACTACGGCGAGTTCAAGGTGCCCGGTCCGACGCTGCCGTTGATCGCGGTGCCGACGACAGCCGGCACGGGCTCTGAAGTGACCCCGGTTGCCGTGATCTCCGATCCGGATCGCACGCTGAAGGTCGGCATCTCCAGTCCGTATCTGATCGCGGCCGCGGCCATCTGCGATCCTGAACTGACAATGACATGCCCGCCGGCATTGACGGCGATGGCAGGCGCCGATGCGCTGACGCATGCAATCGAGGCCTTCACCGCCGCTAGGCGTGGGACCGATCCCGGCCTTCCGCAGAAACATGTCTTTATCGGCAAAACCGCCTTGACCGACCACTTCGCCCTGCTGGCGATCAAGCTGCTTGGCCGAAGCCTTGAAACGGCATACCGCCGGCCCTCTGACGAGGACGCCCGGGCCGACGTCATGATGGGTGCACTTGCAGCCGGCTGCGCGTTCGGAACGGCCGGCACGGCGGCAGCGCACGCCGTGCAATATCCGGTTGGCGCGATAACCCACACCGCTCACGGATTGGGTGTCGCCACCATGCTGCCATTCGTCATGAAGTACAACAGAACAGCCGCAGCGACCGAGATGGCCGAGATCGCCAACGCGCTCTGCCTCGATGGAAAAGGCCGGACGCCCGAAGAGTTGGCCGACGCGACCATTGGCGAGGTCAGTCGGCTGTTTGGGGCAATCGGGATCACCCCCACGTTGGCCGAGCTGGGGCTGCCTGCCGACAAGCTCGATTGGACGGCGGAACAGGCGATCGGTATCGAGCGCCTCATCAAGAACAATCCGCGGCCATTCGATTTGAGGTCCATGCGACGCCTGGTCCAGGCCGCCTTTGATGGCGACCTCGCCAGCTGCGTCATGTAAACAAGCGGGAATATCGAGATGAACACGTTTTCACAGGTTCTGTCGGATGATCAGGGCGTCAGCGACTTCCACACAATTTCGCACCGGCTGTATATTGGCGGCCAATGGCGGCAGTCCGCGGATGGCAGGGTAATTCCGGTCATTGATCCGTCGACGGAAGCCATCATCGCGGCCGTACCCGATGCGACCTTGGAGGACGCGGCCGCCGCCGTTGACGCCGCTGCCAAAGCAGCCCATGGCTGGCGAACAACGTCGCCGCGAAAGCGTTCCGAGATCCTCAGACGCTGCTTTGAGCTGATGACGGAACGATCGGAGGCACTGGCTACTCTCATCGCACTGGAAAACGGCAAGGCCCTGCGGGATGCCCGCGGCGAGATCGCTTATGCCGCGGAATTTTTCCGCTGGAATGCCGAGGAGGCCGTTCGCATTACCGGTGAATTCGGTATTGCGCCTTCCGGTACCAATCGCATTGTGGTCGACTACGAACCGATCGGCATATGCATCCTGATCACGCCCTGGAATTTTCCTGCCGCGATGGCGACGCGCAAGATCGCGCCGGCACTTGCCGCTGGATGCACGGTGATCCTGAAGCCGGCCAGTGAGACCCCGCTTACCGCCTACTCGCTGGCCGCGCTCTACCAGGACGCGGGCGTTCCACCAGGGGTGGTCAACGTCCTGACAACCTCCAGTCCTGGGCCTTTGACAGCCGCCATGCTGGCCGATCCGCGGGTGCGCAAACTCTCCTTCACCGGTTCGACGGGTGTGGGTCGCGCTCTGCTGGCAGAGGCTGCCAGGCATGTGATCTCGTGTTCCATGGAACTCGGCGGCAACGCACCGTTCATTGTGTTCGACGACGCCGATCTCGAAGCGGCGCTCGATGGCGCAATGGTGGCCAAGATGCGCAACGCCGGCGAGGCCTGCACGGCCGCAAACCGCCTCTACGTCCAATCTGGCATCTACGAAGCCTTCTGCGAGGGCCTCGAGAAGCGGATGTCGTCGCTCAAGGTCGGCGCCGGCACCGACCCGGACACGGAATGCGGGCCTATGATCACGAAAAAGGCGATCGAGAAGATAGACCGCCTTGTCGTCGACGCGGTCACACGCGGCGCGCGGGTCTTGTGCGGCGGCTCAGTCCTGTCCGGACGTGGTTTCTTCTACCCTCCGACAGTGCTTCGCGACGTGCCGGGCGACGCAAAGATGGCGCATGAGGAGATATTCGGGCCGGTGGCGCCAATCTCGAGCTTCGAAACGGAGGCCGAGGTCATCGCGCGCGCCAATGACACCGAATATGGGCTTGCTGCCTACATCTACACGCGCGATCTGGCGCGCGGCATGCGGGTGGCCTCGCGGATCGAGGCCGGGATGATTGCTCTCAACCGCGGGCTGATGTCCGATCCAGCAGCCCCCTTCGGCGGCGTCAAGCAGAGCGGGCTCGGCCGCGAGGGAGGGCAGCATCACGGCATTGCGGAATTCATGGAGGCGAAATACCTCGCCATCAGCATGTGAGCAGAAGAATGCAAGGCGATCCCTTTCGCATCCGCGACCACGTCGCGGATTTTGACGAAATCGTGCAGGACTTCGTTGATCGCAGCGAGGTCGCCCGCGCCACCATTGCGATGACCGCTGACGTGGCCTACGGACCGGATCCGACCGAGACCATGGACCTGTTCTTTCCCGCGGGCAAAAGAACGGCGCTTCCGGTGCACATCTTTGTCCATGGCGGCTACTGGAGAATGTTCTCCAAGCGCGATTATTCATATATGGCGACGACGATTACCCAGGCCGGGGCCATTGCCGTCATCCTTGATTATGCTCTGATGCCCAAGGTCCGAATGGCGAGGATCGTCGACCAGGTGCGCCGGGCCAAGCACTGGGTCCTGGCCAACATCGCCGATCATGGCGGAAGCCCGGCGGCCCTGACCGTCAGTGGTCATTCGGCTGGAGCCCATCTTGCAACGTTCCTGTTCGATGGGGCGCACACCCCCTCGAATGTAAGGGCAGCCCTTCTGTTGAGCGGGCTCTACGATTTGAAGCCGCTCCAGGATTCCTTTCTCGCCAACGAGATTGGAATAACCGACGAGGAAGTCGCCATGTTCACGCCGCTCGCCTGTCGGCATGATCCTCAAACCAAGGCGGCGGTTCTGGTCGGAGCCAATGAGACGCCACCCTTCCATCAGCAAGCCGATCGATTCAAAGCAAGCTTGCTGCGGCAGGGATCGTTGGTAACGTCGCATGTGCTCCCGAACCGCAACCACATGGACAGTGTCAGAGATCTCGGCGTGCCGGGGACCGGGGCTGCCGATTGCCTGGAAGAACTGATCGCCAAGGCCTGCTGATTAACTCGGGTTCTCCAGGCGATTTGTTTTGCGCCACTCCTCGTACTCCCCGCGGGCATCGTCATGCAGCGGATAGTAGCGTTGCAACGGGCCGCCCTCCATGAGCTTCGCTCGCGAGAACTCCTCCCAATCGTGATGCTTTTGTGAGTCTTCGATCACCTTCGGGGCCATTGCGACGGGAAGCACCACCACCCCGTCGTCGTCGGCGACGATGATGTCGCCGGGGATCACCGTGACACCGCCACAGGCAATCGGAACGTTGACGGCGTTGGGATAGATGCTCGTCTGCACATGATAGTTTGGCGTCCAGCCGCGCAGCCATAGGGGCAGATCGAGCTTTTCGACATTGGGCCGGTCGCGCATGCACCCATCGATGACGATACCGGCCCCGCCCCTGCCCTTGAAATACGTCGACATCATATCGCCGAAGACGCCCGAGCTCATGTCGCCGCGCGCGTCGACCACGACCACATCGCCCTCCTGCGCGTGGTAGAGCACGTGCCGGTGCAGTTGCGTCTCCGGATCGGCATATTCTCCTTCGGTGAAGAGGTCAGGCCGCTGCGGCAGGAACTGCAGCGTCAACGCCGGCCCGACGATCGACTTCCCGTGGTTTTGCGCCACCGGACCAACCATGTGCGGATTACGGAAGCCCATGTGGCCAAGCGTGCCGGCAACCGTCGCGGCGCCGATCTCCCTTAGCGCGTCGATCAGGTCTTTAGGCGGCCGCGTGATATCGGAAGTATGCGTCATTGTGGACTCCGGATGAATAGAACTACCAGTTCGTAACAGAACCATCGCGGCGCTTAAGGTGAGGCGCTTCCCAGAAACGCAAACTCTGCGCCTGGACCGCAACTTCGTTGACCTCGACGCCGAGTCCCGGCAGATCGCCGACCGGGTAATCGGTCCCGTCGAGCCGTGGTTGCACGGGGAAGAAGTCGGAATTGTCGAAGCCCAGCTTTGTTTCGGGTGCCCTGGTCTCGAGCCACGCGAAGTTGGGTACCGCGGCAGCGAGATGCACGGTCGCGGCCGTGCACACTGGACCAAGGGGATTGTGCGGCATCAGGTCCACATAATGCGCCTCGCTCCAGCCAGCGATTTTCATCGCCTCGGTGAGCCCGCCGACATTGCAAACATCGATCCGGTTGAACTGATGGATGCCGCGCTCGATGTAGGGCAGGAACTGCCACTTGCTGGCAAATTCCTCGCCGATGGCAAAGGGGATGTCGGTCATCGTGCGCAGCGATTCATAGGCCTCCGGCGTTTCGGCCCGTATCGGCTCCTCGAGGAAATCAAGCACGCCGCGACCGAGCTTGTTGCAGAAGCTCGCGGCCTCTGCCACCGACAGCCGATGATGATAGTCGAGGCCGAGGACCGCGTCGCTGCCCAGCGCCTCGCGCGCCTTGTTCAGCATACCCGCGGTAGCGCCGATGGACTCGCGCGGCTCGAAGATGTCCTTGCTGTTTTGCCCGAAGGGGAAGAAGCGGATCGCCTGCCACCCCTGCGCGCGAAGTTCGCGGGCCCGTTCGATGGCAACGTCACCCTCGGCCTCGTCGCCGGTCGAGGCAAAGGTGGGAATGCGGTCGCGCTGCTTGCCGCCCAGCAGCTCGTAGACCGGCACGCCCAGCGCCTTGCCCTTGATGTCGTGAAGGGCGATGTCGATGGCGGAAATCGCCGCCTGAAGGACTCGCCCACCTTCGAAGTACTGGCTGCGGTAAACCTCCTGCCAGATCCGTCCGATCTGCATCGGGTCGCGGCCGATGAGAAACTCGCGATAGTGCTCGACCGCGCCGGCCACGGCCCTCTCGCGACCGCTCAAGCCGCTCTCGCCCCAGCCGAAGATGCCTTGGTCAGTCTCGACCTTGACGAGCATCTGGTTGCGCGTTCCTACCCAAACCGGATAGGGCTTGATCGCGGTGATCTTAAGCTTCTCAGTCATCCACGCCCACGTTCCACACGCATCGGCCCTATCTCAGTTGGCCTTGAGGGCCATTTCAGTTTCGCCGTCGAACAGATGCATCCGCTCCTGGTCGAACTCGAGCCAGATCTGCTCGTCGGGCGAGACGGCAATGTTTGGCGGCACGCTGACGTTAACGATGGCGCCGGACAGGAACGCCTGGACGAAGGTGACGTCTCCGGTCGGCTCCACCGTATAGGCTTTGGCCGGGACGCTGCTTGGCACCGCACTCTTGTGCAGCTTGATCGTCGAGTGACGTGCGCCGAGCACGACTTTCCTGGTCGTCGCTTTCGCCACCTTCTGGGCATTGCGCGGTGAGAGCTCAAGGCGCCAGCCCTCGGCGCCGGTCAACACCGTGTTGCCGTTTGCCGTCGAGGCCTGCAGCGGAATAACGCTCATCGCCGGGCTGCCGATGAAGCTGGCCACGAACATGTTCACCGGATGGGCAAAGACCTGCGCCGGTGAATCGTATTGCTGCAGGTAGCCGCCATTCATCACCGCCATCTTGTCAGCCATGGTCACGGCTTCGAGCTGGTCGTGCGTCACATAGATAATCGTCGCCTTGAGGTCCTGGTGGAAACGCTTGATCTCCGACCGCATCTGCACGCGCAGTTTGGCATCGAGGTTGGACAGTGGCTCGTCCATGAGGAACACTGCGGGGTCGCGAACGAGGGCACGGCCAAGAGCCACACGCTGCTGCTGCCCGCCCGAAAGTTCGCGCGGCTTGCGCTCGAGCAGGTGCGTCATGTCGAGCACTCGCGCCGCTTCCTTGACCTTCTTGTCGATCTCGTCCCTGGGGAGTTTGCGCATCTGAAGCGGGAACGCGAGGTTCTTGTAGACCGATTTCTGCGGGTAGAGCGCGTAGTTCTGGAACACCATTGCGATGTCCCGGTCCTTGGGGTCGAGGTCGTTGACCACGCGCTCGCCGATGATGATGTCGCCCGATGTGATCGGGGTCAGCCCAGCGACGAGATTGAGCGTGGTTGTCTTGCCGCAGCCTGAAGGGCCGACGAGCGCAACGAACTCGCCGTCATTGACCGTCAGCGAAACGTGGTTGACAGCTTTGAAGCTGCCATAGCTCTTGACGAGATCTTGGAGGACCACGTGGGCCATCGGCAACTCCCTAGTGCTTGACCGCGCCTTCTGTAAGGGCGCGTACGAAGTATCGTTGCAGGACCAGGAACAGCACCACGACGGGCACACTCATCATGAAGCTGGCCGCCATCAGGCCCGGAAAGTCCGTCGTATTTTCCGAGAAGAAGCGTTGGATGCCGACCGGCAGGGTCAACTGCTCGTTCTTGGAGAGGAAGGTGTAGGCGTAGATGTACTCGTTCCACGCGCCGATGAAGGAATAGATTGCGGTGGCGATGATCCCCGGCGTCGAGAGCGGCATCACGATCATGATGAAGGCCTGGAACCGTGTTGCGCCATCGATGCGCGCCGCCTGCTCAAGCTGCACCGGGATATTGTCGTAAAAGCCCTTGAGCAGCCAGATCGCCAGCGGCAGGCCAAAGGTGAGATAGGTGAGTATCAGTGAGCCATGCGTGTTTATCAGACCGATCGCGCGCATCAGGATGAAGAGTGGCACGAGAAAGATCACCGCCGGGAACATATTGCGCAGCAGCACGGCAAAGAACAGGAAATTGCGGCCGGGGAAACTGAAGCGCGAAAACGCGTAGGCCGCTGGGACAGCCACGATCACCGAAAGGATTGTCGTGACGGTCGACACGAAAAGGCTGTTCCAGAAGAAGCGGAGGAAGTCCTGGCCGACGCTGTTCTGCGGATCGAGCAGTTTCTGATAGCTGGCGAGGGTAGGTTCGTCCGGCCACCATTGCGGCGGGAATTGCGTCGCCGCGAATCCGGACTTGATCGAGGTGATCAGCATCCAGATCATCGGCAACGCGGTATAAAGCAGCATGAACACGAGGAATATGCGCCCGGCCCACCGCCATCCGTCGACGCGCATGCGGCGACGGGTCTGGGATCGAGGGGCTGTCTCGGCAATCGTGCTCATGCGCTCCCCTCTTTTCGCTCGTTGCCGCTTAACGCACGGACGTAGAAGTAGCCCAGCGTCATCAGCGTGAGGAACAGGAGCACCGAATAAGCCGATGCCACGCCCCAGCGCTGCCGTCCGAAGGCGAGCTCATAAATGTGGGTTATCCAGATATGCGATGCGTTCGACGGCCCGCCGCCGGTCATGATCCAGGGGATGATGAAGGAATTGAAGTTGGCCACCGCGAGCAGCAGCATCGTCACCACCGAGACGTTGCGCAAGTGCGGGAAGGTGACGTGCCAAAAGCGCTGCCACGCATTGGCACCGTCGACTTTTGCGGCACGCAGCAATTGGTCGGGGACTGTCTGCAGGCCGGCCATCATCATGATCATGGCAAACGGAAACTCGCGCCAGATATTGACGACGATCAGGGAGGGCAGCACCGTGCTGACATTGTCGATGAAATTCGGCGACTGGGCGGCCAATCCGAGGCCGACCAGCACCGCGCCGATGATCCCGAAGTCCGAATGGTAGATCCACTTCCAGATGTAGGAGGCGGCGACGGCGCTGATGACCCAAGGGATGATCAGGACGGCGCGCAGGACACCACGGCCGATGAAGTCGCGGTGGAGCGCCAGCGCTGTGGCAAACCCCAGGACAAAGGAGATGAAAGTTGACCCCAGAGTCCAGATCAGTGTGTTCCAGGTGACTTTCCAGAACACCTGACTGGTGAGGATGGTCGTGTAGTTGTCGAAGCCGATGAAGGTCTTGTCGCGGAGTTGCAGGCCAGGCGGTGTCTTAAAGAACGACAGCTCGACCGTGTAGTAGATCGGATAGGCGATGACGATGAGCATCACGGCGATCGCTGGGAGCACGTACGCGTAGTCCGCGCGATGCTCCCAGATCTTCCGCAGCGCGCCGGACCAACCGGGTTGCAATCTTCGGCGAGCCTCGGCCTTGCCGGTCACGATCGTCACTTGTGGCGTGCCCTTTTTCTTCGGAACGAGGCGGCTGCGCCAGCGGCGCAGCCGTCAGTCGTAGATCCGGCCTGGACTAGAGTCCGCCCATCAGGTCTTTCACCTTCTTGGCCGCGTCGTCCGCTGCCTCGTCGACGGTCATCGCTCCGGTCAGGGCATTCTGCAGCATGTCCGGGATGATGATGTTCATGATCTCGGGGGCCTGCGGCAGAGCTGGGAACGGGATGCCGTATGGCAGCATCGAGGTGGTGACGTCGAGGAACTTGATGTTGTCCAGACGTTCCTTCATCCACTTGGTCTTGAAGCCGTTGAGGTTGCCCGGGTTTGATCCGGCGTAGGCCATCTTCAGCGACCATTCAGGGCTCGTCCACATGCAGATGATAGCTTTCGCGGCCGGCTCGTCTACCTTGCCGCCCTCGACATATTCGGGTTTCAGGATGTGAATGTTCGAGCCGCCAAACACGACGGCGCGCTTGCCGTCGGGACCAGTCGGGATCAGGCCGTAGCGCATGTTGTCGATGACCGTCTGCGCCTTGTCCTTGTCGGTGCCCGTCGCCTTTTTCTGCAGGTCGAGCATGACGTTGTAATCGGACGGGTGCGAGATCATCATGCCGAGCTGGCCGGCGACGAACAGGGGCTGATTATCGGCCTGCTGATTGGTGAGTGCCGAAACCGGAACCGACTTGTCGCGAACATACATGTCGTAGGAGGCTTGCAGCGCCGCCTTGCTCTGCGGACTATCGAGCTGGACCTGCTCATAGGTCGGATTCGCGGTGGCTTCGTCGAAGACGCCGCCGCCATAGGCCCATAGCTGTGGCATGAAGCGGTACGGCGTATTGCCGGCATTCTTGCGAGCCACGAGGCCATAGCCGGCAATGCCGAGCTTATCGTGGATCTGCTTGGAATACTTGACCACGTCGTCCCAGGTTGCCGGCGGCTTGTTCGGATCGAGCCCGGCACGCTTGAAGATGTCGGCGTTCCAGATGAACGCCATCGTCTCGTTGTTGGTGGGAATGCCGTAGGTCACGCCCTCCCAGGTCACGGCCTTCATGGCGCCGGGCCAGAAATCCTCGGTCGAATACCCCACATCCTCTGGCTTGAGCGGCTGCAGATAGCCCTTTGAGGCGAACTCGGTGCCACCCAGGATTTGCAGGCGGACCGCCATCGGCGCGGCATTGCCCAGGAGCGCGGTGCGGAACTTGTCGAGAAGGTCGTTATAGGTGAGGGCTTGTTCCTCGAGCTGGATGTTCGGGTATGTCTTGCGGAAGGTCTCGAAGAATTCCTTGTAGTACTGGCGCAGGAGGTCGGGGTCGCCCTCGAACACGCCCTGATACCAGAAAGTCAGTCGCCCCTTGTAGTCGAGCGGGGTGACCTTGGCGCAATCGGCCGCCGTGTCAAAATCCTGTGTGCCCGCAATCGAGCGCACATATTCCGGCGACCACTTGCTCAGGTCAACCGGCGGTGCACCCAGCGCCGATGTAGACGTCAGGGATGCCATCAAAGCAGTGGCGACAGTGCCGCGCAGGACGGCACTGCCGAGCGCAATTCTCGTCATAGGTATCCTCCCTGGTTCTCCCATGCCGCCCTGCGCCGAAGCAAAGCGGTCCTTGCTCGTTTCGATCGCGAGGATGCCTCTTTCTGCTCAGTGTATCCTCTCGATCGCTTGGTACGTTTTCAGATCATGGATTGCCTGTCAACGCGCAGAATCGTACATTGTTTGCGAAAGCCGTGTGTGATATCGGGCAAGGTATGTATTAAATTGGGGAGCCGGCCTTGGCCGAAATAAGCGATTTCAAAGCAATGCCACCGGTGGGGACAGATCCCATCGGGGCCTCCAGCGAGGGCGCCTCGCTTTATGAATTGATCAGGGAAGATATCATCGAGGGACGGCTCGCTGCCAACGAACGGCTTGTCGTCACCGATCTCGCCCGGCGTCACGGCACTTCGACCAATCCTGTGCGCGAGGCGCTGCAGTTGTTGCGCGGCGAAGGGTTTGTCACCTTTATCGCCAACCGCGGGGCGCGCGTCCGACCCATTGATCAAGATTTTGTCCGAGATATCTACGAGATCGGTGTTCTGATCGAGCCAGCCCTGACACGATGGTTTGTGAATATGGCGACCGGCGAGGACATCGCCGAACTCGAACGTCTCCAAGGCCTGATCGAAGAGAACAATTTCGCCGACACATTCAGGCATAGTGAGCTGGATACCGCTTTCCACACCGTGATGTACCAGCGGCACTACAACCGCCACGCAGCCGAGCTTTGGTGGAAGCATCGCGAAGTGCTGCGAGCCGTGAGCCGTCGTTTCAATTTCACGCTGGCGCGACGTGCCGCGATCATGCGCGAGCACCGCGAACTCATCGCGCTTGTGAAGGCGGGAGAGGCCGACAAGGCGGCCGAACTCGTTTCCCGCCATGTCGAGGGTTCGGGCCGGCATATTCTCGAACAGATGCGAGCGCGCAACGCCGCTCGGGCCGGATAGAATGTCTCAGTCCAGAACATCGTTAGCTGATCATTTTCAGGCAAAGGTAGTTGAGATGAAAATCACGAGCATTCGGCCGTGGCTGATCAAGTCCGATGCTTCTTACTGGGGAGAGTTCCTGTTCGTCGAAGTGACGACCGACGAGGGAGTGAGTGGCTGGGGAGAGATCACCACCACGACAAGGCTCGCCAACCGCGCTCTCTGCACGATCCTGCGGCAGATCGGCGTCGCCGTGACAGGCGAGGATCCGGCGCGTATCGAGCATCTCTGGCACAAGATCTTCCGCAGCTTCACCTACATGGGAAGCCGCGGCGCCGCCGTCGAATGCGTGAGCGCCATCGATATTGCCCTCTGGGACATCCGGGGCAAAGTCCTCGGCAAGCCGATTTACGAGCTACTTGGCGGACCGGTACGCGATGAAATCGCGCTCTACACCCATCCCAACCAGGCCAAATTCACCAGCAAGGAGGCTGTGGTCCGCGAAATTTTAGACATTGTCGAGTCCGGACACACTGCGCTCAAGTTCGATCCCTACCCCCACCAGGGCCGCAGCGCCGATGGCCTGCCCCGCGAACAGCGAGACGGCTACCTCGATGGCAGCATGACCCGCAAGGACGAGCGCGAAGCCGCCGAACTCACGGCTCTGATCCGCGAAACGGCAGGACCCGATGTCGACATTCTCATCGATGCGCACGGCCGCTTCGACGTCCCCACCGCCATTCGCCTCTGTCGGAGCCTCGAGGAGGCCGGCCAGATCGACTGGTTTGAGGAGCCCTGCCCGCCCGAGAGCCTTAACGCCCTCAAGCAGGTGCGTGAGAAGGTCAATACCGCCATCTCATGGGGCGAGCGCGGCCACACGAAGTGGGATTTCGTGCCGGTACTCGAGAACAGGCTCGCTGATTACATCATGCCCGACGTTACCTGGACCGGCGGCATTACCGAACTCAAGAAGATTGCTGCGCTGTGCGAAGCCTACTACGTCCCGGTCTCGCCACATGACGCCGCGGGACCGATCAACGTGGTTGCGGGAGCGCAGGTGATGATGACCGTTCCCAATTTCTACAAACTCGAAACATCGGAGTGGAACCTGGGCAAATACGATCACCTGATCGACAGACCACTCGACATTTCGAACGGCAGCCTCAAGCTGATGTCGAAGCCTGGTCTCGGTATTGAGATGGACCGCGACTACCTGCAGGCCCACGAGATTGAGCTGGGCTAGCAACACTCTATGCCGGCCCAGGCTCCGGGACGACAAGCCGAAAACGAGGATAAGTCATGGCAAAGACAGGTGGCGCCGACGAAGCGCTCAATCGGGTGAACGCGAACTCCAAGCCATCCCAGCTTCGCATCACCGACATGCGGGTAGCCGAAATCGTCGGCGCGCCGTTCACCTCAACCCTGCTCAAGATTTACACCAACCAGGGCATCGTCGGGCTTGGCGAGGTGCGCGACGGCGCCAGTGCCACCTACGCGCTGATGCTGAAGAGCCGGCTGCTTGGCGAGAACCCTTGCGACATCGACCGCCTGTTTCGCCGGATCAAGCAGTTCGGTGGCCACGGCCGGCAAGGCGGCGGCGTCTCGGCGGTCGAGATCGCGTTGTGGGATCTCGCCGGTAAGGCCTATGGCGTTCCCATCTACCAGATGCTCGGCGGCCGGTTTCGGGAGAAGGTGCGCGTCTATTGCGACACCGACGCTACCGTGCCGAGCGGCACCGAGACCGGCAAGCGCCTCAAGCAGCGCATGGCGCTCGGCTTCACCTTCCTCAAGATGGATCTGGGGCTGATGCAGATCGCGGATGTACCCGGTGCGGTCGTCTCCCCTGCCGGTTCACTTGAAGGGTACCGCATCCATCCCGGCCGCGGCCCGGTCAAGACCATGGAGGAGCGGCGCGCCCGCAATGCCGCTTACGATTTGCATAACGTCCCCCATCCGTTTACCGGCCTCCACTTTTCCGACAAGGGCCTCGACCTGCTTGAACAGTACATTGCCGAGGTTCGCGATGTTATCGGCATGGATATTCCGCTCGCCATTGACCATGTCGGCCACATCTCGCTGCAGGACGGCATTCGGCTCGCCAGGCGGATTGAAAAATACGTGCCGGCCTGGCTCGAGGATGTGATCCCATGGCAGTACACCGAGCAGTTCCGGCAACTGCAGGCCGCCACCACGGTGCCGATCTGCACCGGCGAGGATATCTACCTTAAGGAAGGCTTCGAGCCTCTGCTCAAGAGCGGCGGCCTCTCCATTATCCACCCGGACCTGCTCACCAGCGGGGGCATCCTCGAGACCAAGAAGATCGGCGACATGGCCCAGGACCACGGCGTCGCAATGGCCATCCATATGGCCGAAAGTCCAATCGCCGCAATGGCCGCGGCACATGTCGCGACCGCGACCGAAAACTTCATGGCGCTCGAATACCACTCTGCCGATGTCGACTGGTGGGACGATATCGTCACCGGCGTTCCCAAGCCGCTCGTGAAGGACGGCTTTATCACTGTTCCGGACAAACCTGGCCTGGGGATTGACGACGTCGTCGACGAGGTGATCTCGCAGCATCTGCAGCTGGGTGTCACCGGCATCTGGCAGCCCACGGATCACTGGGACAACGAGTATTCCTGGGACCGCACCTGGAGCTGAGGCGAAAAGAACCGAAGATGAAGATCACCGATCTCCGCTGCGCCGTCATCGGCAAACATCCCATCGTCCGCATCGTTACCGACGAGGGCCTCTATGGCCTTGGCGAAGTCGAGTTCACCAAGACCTATCTCAAGCCTTGGGTGCTGCATTTCCGTGAGGCGCTGATCGGCGAGGACCCTACCGACGTCGAGCGGGTGATGCTGAAGATCCGCCAACGCGGCTCTTTCAAGCCCTATGGCGCGGCGGTAAGCGCTATCGAGCATGCGTTGTGGGACATAGCCGGCAAGGCCGCAGGCGTGCCGGCCTACAAACTGCTCGGCGGCAAGGTGCGCGACAAGGTGCGCGTCTATAACGGCTCGATCCGCCAGAAGCGAACGGGGGACCGGCCGGAGGATTACGCCGCTGACGTGAAATGGATGATGGAGCAGCCGCAGAATTTCTTCATGATCAAGCAAGGGATCTCGTTCCACTCCAACATGAAGGACACCATCGAGGACTTCCATTACGGCGTGAAGCAGAAGAAGGCTGGCTACCACGGTGCCATGGATCAGGGCGTCATCAGCGAGCGCGGTTTCAACCACATGCTCGACTGCGTGATCGCGATGAAGGAAGTGCTGGGCGACAAGGTCAGCCTGGCGCTCGACTGCGGCCCGGGCTGGATGCTGCCCGATGCGATCAAGTTCGCTCGCGCGGTCGAGAAGTACAATTTGATGTGGCTCGAGGATATGCTGACCGGCGACTATGTGCCGTGGGTCAATCCGCAGGCCTATCGGGAGCTGACCACCGCCACCTCGACGCCAATTCATACCGGCGAGCAGATCTACCTGCGGCACAATTTCAAGGAGCTGATCGAAACGCAGGCGGTGCGCGTCATCGGCCCCGATCCGGCCGATATTGGCGGCATTGCCGAGCTCAAATGGGTCGCCGAGCACGCCTGTATGCACTCGATCCTGATGGCACCGCACGGCACCGCGAACGGCCTTCTAGGCCTCGGCGCGCTGATCAATGTCTGCGCCACGCTGCCCGCCAACTACATTGCCTTCGAATACCCGAGCGCCTCCGACCCCTGGTGGGAGGACCTCGTAATCGGCCTGCCGTCGCAGATCGTGAAGGACAGCATGGTGGACCTGCTGGAAGCGCCGGGGTTGGGCCTCGACATCGACGCCGAAGCAGCCAGGAAGTATCTCCGGGAAGAGGATGCAGGCTTCTTCGACTGAACCATCCTTCTTGCGCCACCCAGCACCACGCGGACCGCTTCACGCAACCTGTCATCCGGAATGACCGTTTCGGGGCCTGGAGCCGTCGGTCTGCTTCGGATCAGCGGCTGGCCAAAGCCGACGTAGCTTGTCGGAAGCTCCCGAGCAAATGCCGGCTTCCTGATTTCTACGCCCGGAAGCGAACCGTCACAAATCCGCCATCTCAGGCATCACCTAGCAGATGGCCGGTTCGCCTTTTCGACGGCATGGGGTGTATGGAGCACCCGACGCCTCCACCCTTACCTCTGAAAATGCCCCAACCCGTTCTCATTGAGATAATCCACCGTCATCACCCGCGCGCGAAGGCCGCCGGAGGAACCGACGAACTTCACCGATGACAGCGAGCCGGTCGGCGCGTTCTCTCCGCGGGGCGTGAGGGCGTAGGTGTCGCCGTCCCAGTGCTCGAGCGTGAACTGCATGGGCTTGGGGCCGAGTTCGAGCATCAGCTTGTCGCCATCGGCCCGCACGGTGGCGGTGTCGAAATAGTTGCTCGTATATTGGCCCTCGTAGAAGGATGGACTGCGCGCCTTGGCGGGGTTCGTCGGCTTGTCCTTGCCGGCGAGGTCGCCCACCGGCTTGTAGTAGGCCATGAACCGCGGCTTGATGTAGGGATACCAGTCGCGAGTGACCTGGCCATATTGCACGATGTCCATGAAGCTGGCGGCGACCGCCTCGGCGGCGCCGACGGGGGAGCCGTTGGTGAGCACGACGATGCCGACATCGGCCGAGGGCAAGATCTGGAAGGTGGTGCCGGCGCCGAGCAGGAAGGCGCCGGAATGGCCCATGGTGGTGCGCCCATTGGCGTTCACCCCCACATTGAAGCCATAGCCATAGGAGCTGGCCCGCGTATCGGGCGTCTCGCCGCGGTAGGTCACGCTCTGCGGTGTGATGGCGGGCTGCAGGATCTTCGGGTCGATCATGGGCTGGCCGTTATAGGTGCCGTCGCCAAGCAGCAGGATCATCCACTTGGCAAGATCCTGGGCGCTGGAGGAGACGCCGCCCGCCGGCGCCTGCTGGTCGGGGTCGCGGTCATAGAGCGGCTCGAACACATTCTCCGCCACGCGCGCATGCAGCAGGGCGCGGTTCTTGCCGGCGGCAATGAAGTCCTCGTGCCGATAGCTGCTCGAGCGCATGCCGAGCGGATCGAACAACAGGCTCTTGGCCAGCGGCTCCCAAGGCTGTTTCTCGGCGTGGGCCACTGCCTCGGCGCCGACCGTCGTGCCGAAATTGGCGTAGTGATAGGAGATGCGGAAGGGATCGAGCGGCACCATCCACAGGCTCCCGACGATCTGCTTGCGCTGGAAGCCGAGATCCTCGAGTTCGTCGCCCGCCGCCATCGGCAGGCCCGAGCGATGCGCGAAGAAATCGCCGATGGTGGCGTTGCCCGAGACATACTCGAGATTGAGGCGAAAGCCGTCCCAGACCTTGCCGACCGGGGTATCCCAGTCGAAGCTGTGGTCCTTCGTCATGGCGATCGCGGCCACCGTGGCCGAGATCGACTTCGACACCGAGGCGACCTGGAAAATGGTGGTGCTGCTGACCTTAGAAGTGTCGTCCCGGTTGTCGCGAAGGCCATAGCCCTCGTCAAAGATCATTTTGCCGCCATGCACCACCGCCACGGCGAAGCCGGGAACGTCGGATGCTTCCTTGACTTTCTTGACGATGTCCGGCAGCGCGGCCAGCGCCTTCTCGACACCGCCGGGATACAGCTGCATAGCATCCTGCGGCGGCGATGGCCCAAGCTCCGGCAGGCAGGACTGCGCGGCTGCCACGGCGGGCAGCATGATAACGAGGGAAAGTACCAGGAGAGCAGCGACCTTCTTCATTGCATGTCCTCAAACTTGCACCGGCAGATGATCGGACCATACGCGGCAAGATGAAAGATGGTTGCGGCTATTTTCTAATGAAATGTTTAAGTTCAAAGATCAGACAGAGACGGCGGCTGCGTGTCATGTGATTTCGGAGTGGTGAAGTATCCGTGTTACCTACGCGCCCGGCAATTGGATGGGATTGGGCGGGAGAACGTCAACTTTCCAAGCCCGAGCGGCAAATGGCATCCGATCACGAGTTGTTCGCCGACGGGCTGGCGGCCAACCAGAAAGTCATCGAAGCCAGCTATATGGCCCATCGCGGGGCCCTATGGCCTGCTGCATGGAGTCCGATGGCCGAGGGGCCGGGACGCTTCGTCTTCACCGATCTTGCCTGCGGCACGGGGCCGTTTGCTGTCCGTCCGGTTATTGCCGCGGGAACCAGTTAAAGCCGCCGTTCGGCTCGCGTGAAGAGTTTCGGGCGCCGGCAGGCGTACGAAAGTCCCCGAGGAAGGAACCCGCGGGCCGCAGACGATGGCTATGGGGATTTCGGATTTCGGCAGATGTCGGCGATGGCGTGACCGCCGTCGGGAAGCGCTGGGGTGAATGCGGACAGACCGCTTCGTTGCGCCCCCGCGCGGTGTTGTCGGCTTGGTCGGCAGCTGGATGCGACCTCTTCAGCATCGAGGATCATCATGGACGTGCGTCGATCCGTTGCCGGAGGCTGAGTGCCTGCAGCTGAAGGCTGAACCATTCCATGCCGGGTCATGGCGTGCTGCTCCCGGTCGACCGGGACCCGTGTGGTGGTCCGCGCGGTTGCCTCCACCGTTCAAACAGCTCGATGACGATCATGCGGCCGCCGCAGCACGGGCACGGCGGGCGGAAGTCGTCCGATTAGTCGGGGTCGCCGTCGTCGGGCGGCACGGCAGGGGCGGTCGAGGATCGCCCTCACTGACCCTCCTGGGTAAGTTGGAAGATACTGGCCGTCCGAGTAGGACCAACGTTAGTTAGCTCACAGTACGTGAAAGAAGCAAAAGAACCCGGTTGCGGCGGAAGAAATTCCCCCTGATGCTTCCATGCGAGGCAGGTTTTGATCGAATCGAAAGATTTTTGTTCTCGGCGTTCATCGATGCGGCCATGGACAAATACGAGAGAAATTACATGCGCGGTTGCATTTAGAGATTGAGGATCTGCTTTCGCAGCCGTTGGCACTGCCAAGAGAAGAGCCAGAGCGATGATGAGCTTGGTGCGATTCATGTCGTCCTCCGTTTCATCCGGTGCTGCTGGGATCGCTTGGAGGCGAAGGCCGAATGGGCTAAACTAGAGCGCGCCAGGAAGGTGAAATGTCCCGAACGGCCCCTGAAATTGACCTGAAATCTGCTGAAACGATCACGTTCCGCGGTTTTGTCTTCCTGACCAAAAGCAAAGAACTCCGAACCGTCGAAGGCAAAGCGGTCAATCTTCGCAGCCAGTCCGCCGAGGTGCTCTCGGTGCTCGCGGCGCGACCCGGCGAAATCGTCTCCAAGGATGCGCTGATGCAGGCGGTTTGGCCCGAGACCTTCGTGACCGACGACAGCCTCACTCAATGCATTGCCGATATCCGCCGCGCGTTGGGGGACGACGCGCACGTGATGGTGGAAACCGTCCCAAAGAGAGGCTACCGACTGAACGCCGATCTATCGGACGCGGCGGACCCAAACGCCGCAGCCGGCACGGAACGTGCCAGGACACGATTATCGCAGCGCGGCTTCATTCTTGCTGCACTCGCTCTCCTTGCGGCAGCGATCGGCGCATACTACGGCGCGGAAGCATGGCGAGCCGCTCCCGTTCGTTCGAGCGGCATGCCCAGGATTGCGATCCTTCCCTTCGACGACATGAGTGCCGGTGCGGACAAGGGATATCTCAGCGATGCCGTTGCCGAGGGGATCATCACCGAGCTGGCGCGGAGCAAGACTTATGCCGTCATCGCCCGGAACTCGAGCTTCAGGTACCGCGGTAAGCTGATCGACGCCAGACAGATTGGAGATGAACTCGGCGTCGACTACCTGCTCGAAGGCAGCCAGCAGAAGATCGGAGACCGGCTGAAAGTGTCCGCCCAGTTGCTGAATGCGCATGACGGATCACATGTCTGGGCCAACTCCTACAACCGGGAGATTGGCCATCTTTTCGTCGTCCAGGAGGAAATCATCCGCACGCTTGCGGATCGGGTCGGAGTAAGGATCGAGCGACCCTTGCCACAGAGCGATGCCGCGCAGGTCAGCGCGCTCCGCTATTACCTGATGGGGAGGGCCAAGATCGGAGAGGATATCTCAGCCGAGGGGAACGAGCTGTTAAGGCAGTTCAGCCTCAAGGCGATCGAAGCGGATCCGAACTCCCAGTTCGGCCATATCGGGCTGGCCTGGTACTATCGCAATGACGCGGTATTCGGGTGGCACTCACAGGAACACAACCGGAACGAGGCGTTGAAACTCGCTGCCGAATACGCCGACAAGGCCATCCTGCTCGCTCCTGATGACGCTGAAGCGCATGAGGTCCGCGCCAGCACCCACACCGAAGGCGGAGAGGTGGAGCAGGCCCTTGCTCAGTACGATCAGGCGATCGCCTTGAACCCGAGCGAGTCGCATATCCTCGTCATGAGTACGAACGTGCTGCTGTATGTTGGCCGCGCCGACGAAGCAATCGATCGGATCGAGCAAGCCAAAGGCATCGATCCCTTCCACCCTGACTGGTTCCACTGGCAGATGGGCTGGGCGCTCTGGGAAAAGAATGATTGTGAAGCGGCGCTGGCTGCGATGCGGAAAATGTCCAGAATCCCGAGCGGCGCACAGCGCATGCTTGCGGGGATCCACGCTTGTCTAGGAAACAAGCGAGAGGCAAAGGAAGCGCTTGCGGTTTTCCTCCAGAACACTCCCAGTGAATCCATCAGTAAAGAACGCAGGGAGTGGGACAAGATTTGGACCGCACCCGGAAGCCTCGACCGCTGGATCAAGCAGATGCGGTTCGCGGGGTTGCCGGAGTGACGGCCAACCGTATGCGGCCCAGCAGAAATCATGGGCTGCAAACGACCCTTGAAGTGCGCCACGAGCGCTGGTGGCCCTCACGCCCAGGGCGACGATGCTTACCAAACACCTTCATTTCCTCAGTTTTATCTTGCGACTTGCGACTTGCGACTTGCGACTTGCCAGGCTGGCCGATGGCCAGCCTGATGGCCGCAGAGACGATCGCGGTAATGCCCCAGGCCCATCCGCGCTTCACACTCAAGGTCTTTCGTCGCTAGGAACCCTACAGGGAGGCGGAGGTGCTCGATAAGATTGTCACGCTCCTGCGCCGTGCCGGTATTCCGGACTGACCTTGGTCGTCTACTTGCCGCCTTTGTCTGAACCAATGACAGCTGCGTCCGCAATTACTATCCTGGCGACGCATGCCGCTGCGTCCGCTTTGGGGAATCAAAGAACGCGAGCCCGATGACCGACATTAGGCGCAAAGCAGCCATGCCGCCGTCGCGTGTGAGACTCTGCTTCGGGTCACAAGCAGAACAGCAGCCCCCTACGGTTCGTCCCTCTCATCGCGCAAATTAGACACAACGCGGCGGTTCTGCGACCTGCAGGCGGTGTCGGGGCACTCGCGGACGAGCCTGTCCTTGCCGTAGCCCTTGGCCCACATGCGGTTGCGGTCTATGCCGCCGGCGGCGAGGTAGTCCATCACCGCATCGGCGCGCTGCTGCGACAGCGCCATTTCACTTGCGCCGGGATCGTCGGCGAAACCCTGCAGCTTGAGCAGCCAGCGCGGATGCTTTGCTAGCCAGGCGATCTGGGTGTCGAGGGTGGCCTTGGCGACAGAATCGAGCGCGGCCGAACCTTGCGTGAAATAGGTGCGGCGGCCGACATTGAGGATAAAATCCTCCTCGCTGCCCGGCTGCACGTTCTGGAAGCCGGCAACCTCGGTGTTGGTGACGTCGGGCGTGGAAGGGGCCAGCGTCTTGCTGGTCGAGCAGGATGCGGCCAGCACCAGCAGGCCCGCGGCGAGCAGCCGGCGCGTGTTTTCAATCATGCGGTTCATGCGGCGCCAATCATTCGACAGTGGTGGAAGCGGGCGCCTGGTCGGCGATGTGCGGCAGGACCTGCACCGCGGTGCCGATCGGGCAGCGCTGGTAGAGGTCGATGATGTCTTCCGGGAACATGCGGATGCAGCCGCTGGAAGCGTCGGTGCCGATGCTCCATGGCTCCAGCGTGCCATGCAGGCGGTAGCCGGTGTCGGCGCCGTTGCGGTGCAGATAGAGCGCGCGCGGCCCGAGCGGATTGTTGGACGCGCCGCCTGCGACCATGGGCGGTAGGTCCGGCTTGCGCTTCCGCATTTCGGGGGGCGGGACCCATTGCGGCCACAGCGCGCGGCGGTCGATCGTCGCGCGGCCGTACCATTTGAAGCCGTCCTTGCCGACGCCGACTCCGTAGCGGATGGCGGTCTTGTTTTCCATGATGACGTAGAGGAAATGGTGGCGGGTATCGACCACGACGGTGCCGACCGGCTCGCTGCTGAAATACTTGACGATCTGGCGATGCCATCTCTTGTCGATCTTCGCGAAGTTGGTCTTGCGATACACAAAATTGTTGTCGCTGGCGGTACCGGCGAAAAAGGATTTTGCCGCCGCTGCTTGAGCAATATTGCTGGTTGCACCCACCGCGACCAGCCCCAGGCCGCCGAGCACGACACCCCTGCGTGATAAAACCATCGGCAATATTCCCCCCCATGCCAAAAGCCTGGCGGACCATAGTTGAGAATTATTTCGCCTCAAAGTGGAAAATGCTGCGTTGCTTCAGTCCGCCGTGTCCGGACATTCGGCAATTTGGCGGCGTGTGACCGAATTGTGACAATCTTGCCGAGGACGAACGTCTAGCCTAAACCCCATCCAGGATCTTAACCAAATTGGCGCGACGGTTTCGGACCGGGCGTAGTTGCGACATTTGCCCTATCCGGACGTGTGAGCGATGCTGTGGGCATGATGCATGCTTTTTTTCGTTCGGTTGCTGCGATGATCGTGATGTCCGGCGTGGCAGGTTGCACCAGCATTTCCTACTACGCACAATCCCTGAAGGGTCACCTGGAGATCATGGCGGCGCGGCAGGATGTAGGAAAGCTGATCGACAATCCTTCGACCCCTGGGACATTGCGCGCTCGAATGGCATCGGCGAGCGCCATCCGACAGTTTGCGATAGATGAACTAGCGCTGCCGGACAACAATAGCTACCGCAGCTATGTTGACGTTGGTCGGGACGCGGTGACATGGGCCATCTTCGCAGCGCCGGAATTCTCGCTGACGCCACGAACATGGTGCTTTCCAGTGTTCGGATGCGTTCCGTACCGAGGATACTTCTCCAAAAGGTCTGCGATTGAAACCGCTGTCGAACTTCAGAGACAGGGCCTGGACGTCTATGTGACGGGCATCACTGCATATTCCACACTCGGCTGGTCAAGTGACCCGCTGCTAAGCACCATGCTCAGCCAAGATGAAGCGGGTCTTGCAGGGCTGGTGTTCCATGAGCTGGCCCACCAGCGCGTCTACGTACAGGACGATTCCGGGTTCAACGAGGCGTTCGCTACCGCTGTCGAAACAACCGGTGTAAGAAAATGGCTGCGCGCGAATGGGGATACTGCCGGTTTGCGCCGTTACGAAGCCGACCGGAGGCGCAGAGCTCAATTTCTTGCGCTGGTGTCGCAGACCCGAGACGAGCTAAGGCACGTCTATGACGACAGCGCTACCTCTGAGCAAAAGCGGGCCGCAAAGATAGCCGCGATCGAACGGCTGCGGATGCGCTACCGAGAGATGCGCGACAGTCGCTGGCATGGATACCGGAGGTACGATGTCTGGTTCGATTCTCCGATCAACAACGCGAAGCTCGCCGCGACTTCCGTCTACGGCGATCGGGTGGCGACGTTTCTCCGCTTGTTCGATTTGTGTTCGGGCGACTATCCACGATTCTTCGCGTCGGTTCGATGGATAGGAGCGTTAGACAAATCTGACCGCGCCGAAGCGCTCAAGGCGGCAGATTCATGCGATTGATCCGGTCAAATCCGCAAGCCAGAAGCGGCGAATCGGTCGCTGATGTACTCGGCAGCCGGAGCAGGTGATTGAATTGACCATTTGTCGGCCGATTTCCTAGGTACTTTGACGTCCGGCGGGGCCGGAAGCCGCATGCCGGCCTACAGAAGCCAAAAGCGGACTTGCCTGAACTCCCTGCGGGATCTTGGACCACAATGATTGCCGGCGGGCCGTGGCGCCGCAGCGCGCGCCCCTACGAGGCCGAAAACTCACGCTCACGCCGCGCTGCCGAAAATAAGCCTGCATTAGCTTGCGGCCCGAACGGTTGTTCTGCGCCAGCCTGGTCGGATCGAACACCGCTTGTTCTATCCCCTCTCGCGCCAGCGCTGCTTTGAGCGCCGCGATATGTGCGTCGATGTCGGCATTGTTCACCCGGAGCGATGCATAGATGCTGTCGGTCGCCTCGGCCACGGTCGGCTCGCTCACGGGTGTACTCCTTTGGCTATTCGGGCGGCGGCTTAGCACAGATCAGCGGCTTCGCCGATACCGATAATACGGCTAGATGGGCGGCAACAGTGTCCCTTGGGGTCGGTTGTGAATCATGGGTTCCGCCTGAGTCGGAGATCGGGGACTTCGATCTTGCCGGCGAGAACCGCAAACAGCGCGGCCTCTCCACCCTCGTGAATCGCGAACTCTCCGGGGCTGAGGTGAAGATCGGCCGCTGTCCGCGCCAGCCGCTCCAGCTCTGCCGCCGGCAAACCCGAAAACAACGGGATCGCTCCCACTTCATCACTTGTCAGCATGGCCCCTCGCGGGAGCCAGTTAGCGTTGTTTTTTTGTCGTGATCAATAAAAAAGCGAGGCGGAGCCGCGTTTTGGCAGAGAGCGCAACCTCCCCGTTGTTGTACCGTTGTTGTGGGGGAGATCGGCAGCCTCGACGCCATGCCACGCATGCTCGTAGCTCGCTCAAGCCGGACGGCACGTGGATGATCGTCGAGCCCTTCGCGCACGATCATCTGGCTGTTAACCCCGTCGGGCGCGCCTATTATGCCGCCTCCGCCTTTGTGTGCACGCCCGCGTCGCTGGCGCAGGATGTCGGGCTCCGGGGCTGGCGCCCAGGCCGGAGAGGCAAGGCTGAGGGAGGTCGTCACCAGCGGTGGCTTCACCGCTTCCGCCGCACCGCGGAGACGCCGTCCAACATGATACTGGAGCCCCCCGTAGTAGGATGGCTGCCGCAGGAAGATTGCTGCTCAAAAAGGTTGCTGCTCCAATCGATCGGAGGAAGCTATGACCGCCTGCAATGTAGTCCGCTTTCGCACAAAGCCAAGCATAGAAAAGGCCTTCGTCGAAGCGCACAAGACTATCGCGCTCAACGCGACAGGCTTTCGCAAGGGCGCCCTGATCAAGACTGGCGAGCCCACATTCTGCTTTGTCGGCGAGTGGCAGGACATGGACAGCCTCGCCGCCGCGCGGCCGTCGATGATCGGCATTCTCGACACGTTCCGCGATATGCTCGAAGACCTCGGCGGCGACCTCGGCCTTACCGACCCGGTCTCGGGGACAGTCGTTGCTGAGGTAAGCTGAGGCAGGCTCGAGTTAGCGAAGGCCGGCCGAACTCCCAGGCGATCAACCAAAAAAGGCAGAGCAGGTTTTGGCGGATGTAGCCAAGCGACAGAGGTTCGTGCCGGAATTGGTCGGGCGTCTGACGGGCTGTAGCGGCTGAGCCGGAGGCTTGGGTGGCCTCAGCCCGCTGCGTGAGGATTCACCGCGCGCTACGGTTTTTCTCTCTCCGATCACTCCGCCAAAGTTCCCTCGGGATAAGAAGCTGGCGTTGGGTGGTCCCACGGAGGCTCTGTCGCCAAGTTGTACGTCACGTGCGCACTTCACAAGCCACCCCGGCCATAGCGCCAATGCCAAGTATGCACTAACATTCCAGCTTGCCCCTTTGGGGCTGGCCAGTGATCTGTTCAAAGGGAAGTACCCATGACCAATCATTGCTGTGGACCGGGCTATGCTTCTCCAGCCGAGGCGATGACGGCACCTCGCGAAAAGCTGCTCTATACGATTGCCATCTACACCGGCACGGGCATTCAGAAGCCGGACTATCTGTGCACCATTGATGTCGACCCGGAGAGTTCGACCTACAGCCAGGTGATTTCGCGTTTGCAAATGCCGGGTATTGGCGATGAGCTTCATCACTCGGGCTGGAATGCCTGTTCGTCGTGCCACGGCGATGCGAGCATGGAGCGGAAATATCTGATCGTGCCGGGTGTGCGCTCGTCAAATCTGCATATTGTCGATTGCGGTACCGATCCGCGCAGCCCGACACTGTTCAAGGTGATAGACGGCGCTGAAATCAAAGCCAGGACTAACCTGTCGGCGCCACACACGGTGCATTGCCTCGGCTCGGACATCATCGTTTCCATGCTTGGTGACGCCCAGGGCAATGCCCCCGGCGGCTATTTGCAACTCAGCAAGGAGTTCGAGATTGTCGGCCGCTGGGAAAACTCCATGGGCAGGATCAAGTTTGGTTATGATTTCTGGTACCAGCCGCGACACAACGTAATGGTCAGCTCGGAATGGGCCGCGCCCAATACCTTCATGCCTGGCTTTGACCTGGAAGAGGTTGGTCATCTGAAATATGGACGAGAGATCCATTTCTGGGATTTTGAAAAGAAGGAGCCAAAGCAAACATTCTATCTCGGTGAAGATGGCTTGATCCCACTGGAAGTGCGATTCCATCATAACCCCGACAGCAGTCACGGCTTTGTTGGCGCGGCCCTTTCTGCAAATATCATCCATTGGTGGAAGGACGCGGCGGGTGACTGGCAATGGGAAAAAATTGTCGATGTCGGCAATGAGCCGCATCCCGAATGGCCGATACCAATACCGGGCGTGATCTCGGTCATTCTGCTCAGCATGGACGATAGATACCTCTATCTGTGCAACTGGTTGCACGGCGACATTCGTCAGTACGACATCTCGGACCCTCACAACGCCAAGCTTACCGGACAAGTGTGGATGGGCGGACTTCTCGGCCGTGCGCCTGAGGTCAATGGCGTGAAAGTGACTGGCGGGCCTCAGATGATACAGCTCAGCCTCGACGGCAAGCGCCTTTATGTGACGACCTCACTCTTCTCGACGTGGGATAATCAGTTCTATCCGGAAATCCGCACCAATGGCGGATGCATGCTGATGGTCAATTGCGATACGGAAAACGGCGGCATGGAAATCGATCCGCTATTCGTTGTTGATTTTGGTAAGGAACCAAATGGACCAAGCCGCTGTCACGAAACCCGTTATCCCGGGGGTGATTGCACAAGTGACATCTGGGTATGACCTGCTTCACCATCATTCTCGCCAATCAAGGCGGTGCGGCCTTTGACGTCGATCACCGCAAGCCCCTCTTGCAAAGCTTGCGCGAGCAGGGCGTGGATCTGCCGTATGGGTGCAAGTATGGCGGCTGCATAACCTGTGCGGCCAAAATAATCAGCGGCAAAGTCGATCAAAAAGCGCAGCGGGCGCTGAACAACCGCCAGATCAACAATGGCTATATAATCCTCTGCGTCGCCCGCCCTATGAGCGACTGCACGCTGGAGGTCGGCGTTGAGAGCCACGACAAGCTCTATCGCAACCCCTTCCTTGACCCGCTGGCCGCTCATGAATTGAAAGCCGATATTGCGACCCCGTTGGAAGCAAAGAAATGACCCATATGAATCATGATGAGCCCTATTCGGAGGCTTATCTGCAAGACATTCTGAAATCGGTCAAAACCATCGCGATGGTTGGAGCCAGCCCCGATAGAACTAAATTTTCCTATGGGGTACTCAGGGTGCTGCACGAAATCGGCTACGACATGATCCCGGTCAACCCCAGTCCCGGTCTGGATGAGATTCGAGGGCTTAAGGTGTACGCGTCACTAGCGGCCATCGACCGGCCTGTGGATATGGTTGAGGTTTTTCGCCGCTCCGAAGATCTGTTGGAAGTTGCACAGGAGGCCATCGCAATCAATGCCAAGGTTCTGTGGGGTCAGATTGGGGTGCGCGATGACGCTGCCGCCCAGTTGGCGGAGGAAGCGGGCTTGAAAGTGGTG
Organism: Mesorhizobium sp. M0816; assembly: GCF_040320005.1. Lineage (NCBI taxonomy): Bacteria > Pseudomonadati > Pseudomonadota > Alphaproteobacteria > Hyphomicrobiales > Phyllobacteriaceae > Mesorhizobium > Mesorhizobium sp. M0816. The sequence continues at coordinate 284,065 of NZ_JAMYOT010000005.1, forward strand.
ATGAACCGCTGTCCCAAGATTGAGTTGTTCCGCCCCTTCTGGAAGCCAAAGCTGCATTTGGGAATATGACTGCAGGGGCGCAGAATTCGGGGTTGCCGCGGCAACCAACCTGTTCCCTCTGGAGTCTCAGACGTTGATTCTGCTAGCAGATTGAATTTTGCCCGAGGTACGATGCCAGATGATCGCTGAGATCACGCGCGTCGTCGCCAGCGCCGTCGATCAGAGCAGACTTGCGGCGGCGCAGAAACTGCGTCCCCATCAGGTACAGGCCCGGATGTTCCGCTACACCGCCGTCGTGACGGACGTGGCCCTTGCGGTCGAGGACCGGCAGTTCCAGCCAGGAGTAGTCCGGCCGGTAGCCGGTGGCCCAGATGATCGTCCTGATAGCGCCTCCGGCAAGATCGAGGCCGAGCGGCGGGTTGTCCTCGACACGGGTCGGCGGCGGACGATCCGGCGGCCCGACCGTAGCATCCAGGCCGTTGGCGCGCGCCCATTCGTCGATGAGGTCGAGCAGCCGGGCCATCTTGAGATCGGAAAGCGCGCACATGTTGCGCAACGACCCCGCAAACTGGGCCTTGCCGTCTTCGGTGATGCCGGCAAGACGACCGATGAGCCGGACGCCGAGGTCGTCGAGCGCATTGAGGTCGAGGGTGATGCGGTCGGGCGTGCCGGCAAGCTGTAGCGAAGGAACCCGTCGCGCCCGCCTGATGTCGTCCACCTCGTCGTAACGCTCGTCGAGCACGCCGGCGGCGTCCATCCACCATTCCAGGTCCTTGCCGCGATAGACGCGGGGCGCCCGGATGTGCTCGCCCACCGACAGGGTCACTTGACGCCCCGAACGCTGCAGCTCTTGTGCGATCTGGGTGCCGCTCGACGACGCGCCCACCACCATCACGCCACCGTCGGCGACCTGACCCGGATTGCGGTAGGACTGTGCCGTCAGCATGGCGACCGACGGCGGCACGCGGCTGGCGACGTCGGGCAGGCGCGCGATGTTGCACGCGCCCGACGCCAGCACGACGGTCCGACACCGCCACTCGCCGCGGTCCGTGCGCACAAGATATCCCGCCCCGTCGCTGCGAACCGAGGTAACGGTCGTGTGGGTTCTGACCGGAGCCGAGATCGCCTTGGCATAGTTCCCGAGGAAGTCGATCACCTCAGGCATCGTCCGGTAGCCGTCGGGATCGTCGCCGTCATAGCGAAAGCCCGGCAGCCGGCTCTGCCAGTTCGGGGTGAGCAGCCGCAGTGAATCCCATCGCTCGGTGCGCCAGGTATGGGCGATCTCGCCGCGCTCCAGCAGCACATGGTCGATAGAGCGCTCTGCGAGGCAGCGGCTCATCGCGAGCCCCGCGTGCCCTGCGCCGACGATCACGGTGGTGACGGAACTAATCGCGCCCTCACATCAGGAAAGTCTACGGCTCGAAGCGCCCTTCAATTCACCACGACCGTGACGTTCGTCGGATTGGTGACAATGTCATAGACCGCCGACCGCTTCTGCGACTGAGCGACGAGAGCCTCGATGTCCTCGGGCTTGGCGTCGGCGTCGATGTTGACTTCACCGTGATACCGCTGAAGCCGTTGCGGACATCGCTGTCGATGCCGAGTATGCCCGCAATATCCATGTCGCCTTCGATGGTCGCCTTCACCGACTTCAATTGAATGTTCCGGTTCTGGGCGACCGCGGCGATGCCGGCGGTCAGGCAACTGGCCAGCCCGACCAGCACGTATTCGACAGGCGTGGCGCCCTGATCCAGGGAAGCGAAGACCTCCGGATGGTCGGCGTCGAATGCGAAGGTGGTCTTGCGATGCTGGTCCTGGCCGAGGCCGTAGAAACTCTCGACCGTCGAGTGGCTGTGGGTGCCATCCTTCCATTCGCAGGCCGCGCGCCACTTGAACTGCGCGGCCTCCGGGGCGTTGGTAAGCGCTTCTTTTGCGGCGAGCAGCGCCTCTACGTTAACGCCGTTGTTTGCCTGTACTTCGGAAGCCATAATTATTATCCTCCCTACCTTGCACTGGCTCAAAAACCCGACCGATCTCACTGACCTCCCGATCAGATTTCACCATGGCGCGGCATGCTATGGGTCGCGAAGCGTTTCTTCAAGTTGTTTCCGCAGCGGAATGTTCGCCCTCGTGTGCCGAGTTGTGCCTTTGCAGGCTCTGGCGCGACCACGACCTTCAGCGTGGTCAATTGCAGTGTCTGCTTCCGGGCGGAGGCAAAGTTCGCCTCTATGGCCGACATCAGGCGCAGAGCAGACGGTCGGGTTTCCAACCCGGAGCAACAAGAGCTGACCTTTGGTCGGCGCAAGTGTCGTCCTGACGTGACCCAATGCGGTCTTCCGTTGCGAGCGTCGCTTGCTGGAGCTGCGTTAAGTCCGTCGGAGGCCAATGGTATTTTCAATGGAACGCTAATATACATGGAAACCCCAACGAGCAGCGCCTGCCAGATACTTGAGGAATGCCATGCGAAGGCTCATCTTCACGGCGATGTGTATCGCCGCCGCAACAGCCGCTAACGCCCATGATTGGTACGAAGATAAGATTGACCCACAGACCAAATTCAAGTGCTGCGGCGGTTCAGATTGCCGCGCCATACCTCGGTCTTCGGTGCGGTCCAGGGTAGACGGCGGGTACACTTATTTGCCGCATAATTTCACCATCCCACGGGACCGTGTACAGGAATCCCCGGACGGGCAATACCATATCTGCGAAAATAAATATGTTGTAACCAACCAGCTGTATTGGCGTTGCTTCTTCGCACCTCGTGTCGACGTGTCTATACTTCTAAAGCATTAACCGCGCGTCGCTTCCGCAACTTACATAAGCAAGGTGCTAGTCCATTAATTCTGTTGGACTTTCTTCAAAATTGCCGAAGCTCAAGCGGTGCGCGACTGCCCCAGGGATTTCATTGGATACGTCGCGGCTATCGAGAGCCTGCGCGCCCTGGGCGTAACTCCATGCGGTGCTGCCGCGGGTGACTTCTGGGCGCGCTCCGCAATTCGGTGACAGTCCAGATTTTATCGTGTCGGCGCGGCCGTGGTTGTGTAGATTGGCTGCGTGGCCCGCCTTGCCCGCATTGTCGTTCCAAGTCCACTCGCCACGTGACGCAAACGCGGTAACGGCTGGCGATTTCGACCACGATGGACAGCCAAGCGATAGGGGATAACTGGCGCGGGATCATCAGCACGGTTCATGCGGGAGCGGCATTCGCCGGATGAGATAGCTGCGGCTGCAGTCTCGAATTTGACGCATCAGCACTTGCAAATCGTCAGCCGAGGTCTTTTGCTCGCGCGATAGTTGCCCTTGACCGTTGAATGGTTGGCGAACAGATGAACAAAATCGATCGACGGCGGCCAGAGTCAGAAACGGACGCCACCGTAAATGCCTCAAGACTTGGAACTCGGCTGCGCCTCGCCCGCCAGACACGCGGCATGACGCTGAAGACGCTGGCCGCGGCTGCGAATTGCTCGGAAAGCCTGCTGTCCAAGATCGAGAACGGCAAGGCTTCGCCATCCCTGCCCATGCTTCACCGTCTGGTCGAGGTTCTCGACACCAACATCGGCTGGATGTTCGAGCAAGTCGACGACGACGAGGCGATCGTATTCCGGGCGGGCGCAAGGCCTTTGATTGCGCTCGACGCGCTACGGCGCGGCGAGGGCATCTCGCTCGAACGCATCATCCCGTATTCGCCCGGCCACCTCTTACAATGCAACATCCATCACATCGAGGCAGAGGGCTCGAGCGAAGGTCCGATCCAGCATGCCGGCGAGGAAGTCGGCTACGTGCTCGCCGGGCGGGTCGAACTGATCGTCGACGGCAAGAGCCATGCTCTCGCCACGGGTGATGCCTTCGTGTTCAGGTCGGAGCTGCCGCATCATTACCGCAACATCGGCGAGGAACGCGCTAGCATTTTCTGGGTCAACACGCCGGCGACTTTCTGAGCAACGCTCTGCCTTCATTTGGATTGACAAATATTCAAGTCTCTTGAATGCTTGCTTCGTGCCTGTAGCACCAACGGGACCAGCCGAGGTCTGGTCCGCAAGCAAGGGGAACCGAAATGCGTCTGTTCAAACTTCTCGCCGGCTGTGCCGCCGCCATTACCATGGGCTCGGCAGCCATGGGATCGGCGCTTGCCGATACGTTCGCTCTCGTCAACATCAACCAGCAGGCTCTGTTCTTCAACCAGATCAACGAGGGCGCGCAAAAGGCAGCCGACGCCGCTGGCGCCAAGCTGGTCATTTTCAACGCCAACAATGTGCCGAGCGCGCAGAACGACGCGATCGAGAACTACATCACGCAGAAAGTCGACGGCATCATTCTGGTCGCCATCGACGTCAACGGCGTCAAGCCTGCGATCACTGCAGCCAAGGCGGCCGGCATTCCCGTAATAGCCATCGACGCGCAGATCCCCGACGGCGACAATATTTCGTTCATCGGCGTCGACAACACCAAGGCCGGCGAGGACATCGGCAAATTCTACGCCGACTATGTGAAGACCGATATGGCCGGCAAGGCCAAGATCGGTATCGTCGGCGCACTCAATTCATTCATCCAGAACCAGCGCCTCGACGGCTTCAAGAAGGCGGTGACCGAAAGCGGCCAGGCCGTCACCTTCCTCGACACAGTCGACGGCCAGAACGTTCAGGAGACCGCGTTGAGCGCTTCGGAAAACCTGATGACGGCCAATCCGGACATGAACTCGCTCTATGCGACCGGAGAGCCGGCCTTGCTCGGCGCCGTTTCGGCGGTGACCAGCCAGGGCCGCACCGGCGACGTCAAGGTGTTTGGCTGGGATCTGACCAAGCAGGCCGTTCAGGGCATCGACGACGGCTGGGTGGTGGCGGTCGTGCAGCAGGATCCGGCCGGCGAAGGCAAGGCCGCGGTCGAAGCGCTGGGCAAGCTCAAGAAGGGCGAGAAAATCGATCCGATCATCAACATCCCGGTGACGATCGTGACCAAGAAGAATGTCGATCAATACCGCACGATGTTCAAGTAAACTGCGTCGGCGACCGAGCCGCGGCGCCGTCTGAGGCTGCGCCGCGGATGACTGCAATCGCGTGGAATCCCAGATGAGCAGTGGCCAGACCTATCGGGTGCGGATGAGCGGCATCTCAAAGCGCTACAACGCCATCCAGACGCTCGATGACGTGTCGCTGACGCTGAAGCCGGGCGAGGTGCTGGGGCTGGTCGGCGACAATGGCGCCGGCAAGTCGACATTGAGCAAGGTGCTGTCGGGGGCAGTGGTTCCAGACGCCGGCACCATCGAGATCGACGGCGAGCCGGTGATCTTCAGCTCGCCGGCGGACGCACGTGCGGCGCGCGTCGAGATGGTCTACCAGGACCTGTCGCTGTGCGACACGGTCGATGTTGCCGGCAATCTGTTTCTCGGCCGCGAGCCGCGCCGCCGCATCGCAGGCATTTCCTTTCTCGACAAGAAGCGCATGCACGACGAGACGCGCCAGATGCTCGATCGGCTCGGTATCGTCATTGCAGACACGCGGCTCAAGGTTGAAAACCTCTCAGGCGGGCAGCGCCAGTCGATCGCGATCGGCCGCGCCGCCTCGTTCGAGCCGGCGGTGCTGATCATGGACGAGCCGACGGCAGCGCTTGCCGTGGCCGAAGTCGAGGCGGTGCTCGAACTGATCCGCGCGGTCAGTGCGCGCGGTGTCAGCGTCATTCTGATCACCCACCGGCTGCAGGATCTCTTCCTCGTCTGCGACCGCATTCAGGTCATGTATGAAGGGCGCAATGTCGCCGAGCGGCTGATCGGCGACACTAATATCGAAGACGTGGTCAATCTGATCGTCGGCCGCAAGTTCAGTGCGCGTTCCGCCACCAATGGCTATCGCGGTGGAGCGCCGGCATGAGCGACGCGATCCACACCGCCCAGCCCTCACGAGTACGCAGGGGCACCTGGCGCGATGCGCTGCTCGCCAATGGCAGCGTCGTCTCGATCGCGCTGTTCTTTCTGGTCGTCTGCATCATCTTCTCGGTTGCGACCGACGCGTTTCTGACATCGCCCAATCTGTTGAACATCCTGCGGCAGTCGGCACCGCTGCTGATCGTCGCCGCGGCAATGACTTTCGTCATCACCACTGGCGGCATCGATCTTTCGGTCGGCTCCGTGCTGGCGCTGGTGGCGACGCTGTCGGCGACGCTTTTGCAGTTTGGCCTGCCGTGGCCAGTCGTTATCCTCGCCATGTTGGCGCTCGGTGCCCTGCTTGGGGCGGTACAGGGCTATTTCATTGCCTATGAGGGCATCCCGTCCTTCATCGTCACGCTTGCCGGGCTTTCGGTGATCCGTGGCGTGGCGCTGCTGATCACCGGCGGCTATTCCATCCCCATCGAGCCCGGAAGCGCTTTCACCGTGCTGGGCCGCGCCTGGTTTCTTGGCGTGCCGGTGCCGGCGCTCATCGCGCTGGCGATCCTGGCCATCGCCTATCTCGCCTTCAACGAGACGCCATTCGGCCGCTATGTCACCGGCATTGGCGCCAACGCTGAGGCGGTGCGGCGCGCCGGCGTCAACACGCGGCAGACGACGCTCTTCGTCTATGTGATTTCCGCCACCGCGGCCGCCCTCGCCGGGATCATCATTGCCGCCCGGCTTGGATCGGGATCTTCGAATGCCGGACAGGGTTTCGAGCTGGAAGTCATTGCCGCCGTCGTGCTCGGCGGCACCAGCCTGTTCGGCGGCCGCGGAACGATCATCGGCACGGTGCTCGGCGCGCTGACCGTGGCCGTCATCGGCAACGGCCTGATCCTGGCGCATCTGTCGCCTTTCCTGACGCCGATTGTCACCGGAACGATCATCCTGATCGCCATCTGGCTGAACTTCCGCCTGTTCCGCGGCGCCGTGCGGAGCCGTTGAGCCGATGAGCGGTCTGTTCGATAACGCAGAGCCCGGCCAGCGGCTGGCGATCGGGGTCGAAACCGGCCATGTGATGACCGTGCTCGGCCCGGTTCCGGTCGAGGAGATGGGCATTACGCTGATGCACGAGCACATCTTGCTCGACGGCGCGCGCAGCTGGAAATGCCCCTGCCATCCCGATGGCATGGCGATCGCCGAGCAGCCGGTGAACATCGAGATCATCGGCGAGTTGCGCATGAACCCATACGTCAACCGCGACAACGTCTCGCTCGACGACGCCGACCTGGCGCTGTCTGAGCTGCAGCGCTATCGCGCGTTGGGCGGCCACACCGTCGTCGATGCCACCAATATCGGCATCGGCCGCGCCCCCGAAAAGCTCGCTCGCATCAGCCGCATGTCCGGCCTGAAGATCGTCATGGGCACCGGCTTCTATCTCGAGCACACCCATCCCGAATGGCTGAAGGCGATGGATGTGGACGCCGTGACCGAGTTCATCGTCAACGATGTCGGCGGCGGCGAGACGCAGCCGCCGATCATGGCCGGGCTGATCGGCGAAGTCGGCGTCAGCAAGGATTTCACCGCCGAGGAACGCAAGTCGCTGCGAGCTTCGGCGCGCGCCTCGCGCATCACCGGCGTGCCGCTGTCGATCCATCTGCCTGGCTGGGAGCGGCTGGCGCACGAGGTGCTCGATATCGTCGAGGCCGAAGGCGCCGATCTTCGCCACACCGTGCTCTGCCACATGAACCCGAGCCACGACGATCCCGACTACCAGAAAAGCCTCGCCCGGCGCGGCGCGTTCCTCGAATACGACATGATCGGCATGGACTATTATTACGCCGACCAGGACGCGCAATCGCCCTCCGACGAGGAGAATGCACGCGCCATCGCCGCCCTTGTCGAGGCGGGCTTCGGCGACCGCCTGCTGTTGTCGCAGGATGTGTTCCTCAAGATCATGCTGACGCGCTTCGGCGGCTTCGGCTATGGCTATATCCTGAAGCATTTCATACCGCGCCTAAAACGCCACGGCGTCGAGCAGCCGGCCATCGACCGCATGCTGATCGCCAATCCGAAAAGCGTATTCGCGCGGCTCTAAGCGGCCTGGAATTACACTGGAGTTCAAATGTCCAAGAAGAAGATCCTGCTTGCCGGCGAATCCTGGGTGTCGACCGCGACCCATATCAAGGGTTTCGACCAGTTTCCGACCGTTACCTACCACACCGGCGCAGACGAGTTGCTGGGCGCATTGAAGGCGACCGACTTCGACGTCACGTTCATGCCGGCGCATGAGGCGCAGCGCGGCTTTCCACAGACCATGGAGGCGCTGTCGGCCTATGACGCGGTCGTGCTCTCCGACATCGGCGCCAACACGCTGCTGCTGCATCCCGACACCTGGGTCCACTCCAAGCCGACGCCGAACCGCCTGCGCCTGCTCCGCGATTACGTCAGCGGCGGCGGCGGTCTATTGATGTTCGGCGGTTACTACAGCTTCCAGGGCATCAATGGCGGCGCGCGCTACCGCAAGACGCCGGTCGAGGACGTGCTGCCGGTGAATTGCCTGGCCTACGACGACCGCGTCGAGGTTCCCGAAGGCTTTGCGCCGGTGCCGAAACCAGGGTCGAGCCATCCCATCCTCAGGGGTCTCGGTTCGGACTGGCCGATCCTGCTCGGTTTTAACGAGGTGACGCTGAAGGATGGGGCCGAGGTCCTGGCCAGCGTGTCGTCGGATTATGGCTCGCTGCCGCTGCTTGTCACCGGCCGTTACGGCAAGGGCCGCACCGTGGCCTGGACATCCGATGTCGGGCCGCATTGGCTGCCGCCGCAATTCATCGCCTGGCCAGGCTACAAGACCCTGTTCGAACAGATGCTGGGCTGGGCGACAGGTGAGAGCTGAGCCATGCATGTCCACGTCGTCGGCAATGCCTGCGTTGATACCGTGTTTCGCGTCGGCCGCTTCCCTGCCGCGGGCGAGACTTTGAATGCTGTGAGCTATGCCGACGGGCTCGGCGGCAAGGGCGCCAACCAGGCGGTCGCAGCAGCACGGACTGGTGCAGAGGTGACGTTCTGGACGGCGCTCGGCAAGGACCCCGCTGGCGCGTGGATGAGGAGCCGCCTCGACAGCGAGCTGTCAAACCTTGAGGTGAGCGAATTCGAGCTGCCGAGCGACCGCTCGACCATCGTCGTCGATAAAGGCGGAGAGAATCTCATCGTCAGCGGCGTCGCCTGCAGCGAAGCCTTCGATCCGGTGGCGCAAACAGCACTTGTCCGCTGGATCGCCCCCGGCGACATCCTCGTCTGCCAGGGAAATTTGCGGAGTGCCGTGACCAATGCCTGCCTCAGAGCAGCTAAGGAAAACGGTGCGCGCACCGTTCTCAACGCCAGCCCGATCGACACGGCCTCGCTGCCCGATCTCGGCCTGGCGGAGGTTCTGGTGGTCAACCAATCCGAAGCGCAAATCTTGACCGGCCGGGATGACATGACAGCAGCCGCTGGCGCGCTGGTGGCCAAAGGCGCAGGCGCCGTCGTCATCACCCTCGGTGCCGCAGGCTGTATCGTGCTTGGCACGGACCGGACGGAACCGCTTCGCTTGACAGGGCCGCGAGTCGAAGCGCTCGACACCAGCGGCGCGGGCGATGTGTTCTGCGGCTGTCTGGCCGGTGGGCTTGCCCGGGGGATGCCGGTCATCTCGGCGCTGAAGCTGGCGCTCGCCGCCGCCGCAATCGCCGTGACACGGCCGGGCACGCTGGCATCCTGTCCTTCCGCCTCCGAGATGGCGGCGCTCATCGATCAAATGGAGCTCTCATGACCCAGCTCGGCCAATCCGGCGCCGACGCGCTCGTGGACCTTTTCGGCCGCACAAAGGTGGTGATCGGCGTCGTTCATCTGGCGCCGCTGCCCGGCGCGCCGCGCTATGACGGCGAGGCTATCGAGGCGATCTACCAGCGCGGGCTCGACGACGCCAAGGCCTATCTCGACGGCGGCTGCGACGGCGTCATCGTCGAGAACCATGGCGACATCCCCTTCGCCAAGCCTGATGATATCGGCCCGGAGACGGCGGCCTATATGGCGGTCGTTTCCGACCGCATCCGCCGCGAACTCGGCAGGCCGATCGGCATCAATGTGCTGGCCAATGCCGCGATCCCGGCCCTGGCGATCGCCAGCGCTGCCGGCGCCGGTTTCGTCCGCGTCAATCAATGGGCGAACGCCTATGTCGCCAATGAGGGTTTTGTCGAAGGCGAGTCGGGCCGCGCGGCGCGCTACCGCGCCCGGCTGCGCGCCAACGGCATCCGCATTTTCGCCGATGCCCACGTCAAGCACGGCGCACACGCCATCGTCGCCGACCGCCCGGTGGAGGAACTGGTCAAGGACCTGGTCTTCTTCGACGCCGACGCCATCATCGCCACTGGCCAGCGCACCGGTCACGCCGCGGATTTGGGCTACATAAGTATGATCAAGCAGGCCGCCGGCCTGCCGACGCTGGTCGGCAGCGGTGTCACCCCGGATAACGCCAATGATATCCTTGCCATTGTCGACGGGGTCATCATCGCCAGCGCGCTGAAGCACGACGGCGTCTGGTGGAACCAGGTCGACTCTGCTCGAGTAAAGGCGTTCATGGGTGGTCTGAAGCGATAGCTGGACTACCCTACCGAGGGGCTTGGGGTCCAGCTTGATCAGAGACGACGGACGGGCCTAGGATACTGCTCGACCAGATCGTCGACGGTCAGCAAAGTAATGCCTTCTACAATCGATTGAGCAATCAGGGTCCGATCGAATGGGTCCTTGTGGATGGGTGGAAGCCCCTCCACTGCAATGGCATGCTCGCCGGTGATGGCAGCTTATCATAGCCATTGTCGATCAGGCCCCGACGGAAAGACGCGCATCGACCTCCAAGTCAAGGCGGCCCAGACCGCGTTTAATGGCAATCTCCCAGGGAGTTGCGGCGCTGAACGTCAAGTGGTTATCGGCATTCTCGATCTCAGCGAGGGCTGCGGGCGGGAGCTTTTCGGGCTCGCCCGCCGCCCAGAGCAGAAGGTGGGTATCGAGAAGAAGTTTCATGCATCGCCGCCAAACAGCTTCTCGATTTCGTCATCGGCCATGCGATCAAAATCGTCCGGAACTGCAAACTGCCCGGCCATAAACCCCACCCGACGCATTTCGCCGGCCGCAGGTGCGTCTATGGCAACGACCTTGACCATCGGCTTGCCGGATTTGGCGATAATGAAGGATTCGCCTTTGGCCGCCCTGTCGACAAGACGAGACAGATGCGTCTTGGCCTCGTGGATATTGACGGTGCGCATTGCGGCCTCATGACTTAGTCCATGCAACTTAGTCTACACGGCCCGATTTTCGAGCGTGTTTCAGTCAGTGAAGGTGAAGGATGCCGGATGCGGCTGATCCTTTCGGATCGGCCGCATGGCACGACTTCAACAAAGACGCGTAATCGACTGTCTGAACTGCATGTTTGTTGGGACTGCGTCTCACCTGATGTTGGCCGAACCTGTTGGTCCGCCATGCGACGTCGGAGTTCACAGGAGCGATTTTTGCCCAGCAAATGCTCTACATTGCGCTAGGGGCCGAAAGCGAAACGTCCGCTTTTAGGGCGCTGCACCACGGCGGCGACGAGCCCGACACTGTACCGAAGGCGATCGACGCGACGGGCGCCAAGGGCCTTACCGGACTCTATGTTCCCTTCACGATTCTCGGCTTAGTCGGTCGGCGGGATTGAGCCGCGCTCTCGAGGGCCAGGGCCAACCGCTTCTCGTCTTCGATGGCGCGATCGACTGCCTCAATTTCCTCTTGGAGCACCTTCAGCTCAGCTCCGTAGCTGGAGCCGTCGCTGTCCCCGATCTGAAAGCCACTTGCCCGCATTGCTTCGCGAGTATGGTGCACGTTACGGACTCCTTCGCGCCGCGTCGCGACCAAGATTTCCCTAAACTCTCCAAGACGTTCAACGTGATTGCGAGCCATTGCGTTCTCCTATTTCGTCTTCATCGTCGCCGACGGCGATTCAGAACGGCTAAAACCTACGGAGATACTCTCGACAAAGCATGAGTGCGGAAGCTCAAATTTGAATGTCTTGCAATAGCGTGAAGCGCGGCAGGCAGAAATTGGCTTCGACCCGATCGATCTCAGACCAAATGCCAGACACTTTCGGCCAAGCGCGTCTGCGGCTCCCCCAACGGGGGGCCATCCGCTCATGTAATCAGTAAAAAGTCGAGTCCGAGAATGGCCCGGGCCATGGACGTCCCGCCATTCTGGAAAGCGCGTTGAGTAATGCTCCTCGACAAACAATCATGCTGGCACACTGGCGTCGAAGGTCCGAGGCGAGGCCGGCTAATTCGTGCCGTGTTCGCTGGAGGTATCACTCCTCTCTGAATCCTGCAGTGAGGCGTGGCGAAATCCGAACTCGCCCCGTAGATGCTTGACGTGGGCTTTCACCCCGGCCTGACCCATGGTCGCCGGCCGCTTTATGCCCTTCGGCGGTGGCCCGGCGTGCTCTTGGACACGCTTCCACAGCCGTTCGCGCATCTCCTGGTTCAAGGTGATGAAGGCCGAACCGGCATATTTTCCGGTACCGGGCTTCGCCAGCAAGGCGAATGCCGCCTTGCCCGGCTCGCGCTCGACGCCCAATAGTTCGTATTCCTGGACTGTGAAGCTCTTCGTCTTCAGCCAATTCGTCGTCGGGCCGCTTCGATACGGGCTGTCGGCGCGCTTCGAGACGATGCCCTCAAGGCCCGCTTGGTCGGCAAGATAGGCGGCGGTAAGTGCAATGAGGCTCGCAATCCAAACACCGCGCATCACACGCTCGGGCGGCCTGCGCATTGTAAACACTGAGAACGCGTTGGCTTAAGCGCAAATCCTAGGGAACATGCTAGAATGTGCGGCTTCGCTCAACTTGAGCAAATGTCCCCAACGACATCTAGGACGCGCTGATTTCCGCTTCTTGAAAGCTTGTTATCATGATAATTTTCAGTCTCCTCGCTTAAGAATATATAGACATGTCAGTCAAACCGGCGGGGGATGGGGAGGATAGGATGAAACTGTTATCGCTTGTTGTCGCAGCTACGTTTTCACTTGCTATGTCCGCTTGGGCCGAGGATCTACCAAGTAGCGCGAAGAAAGCATCGATGGAAGAATTTAAGACTTTTGCTAATGGGAAAAAGGTAAATGTAATTATATACGACGCTGGAGCTGCCATAACTGCCACTCTTGTCTGGAACTGGAAGAAAAAACAGATCATTGGCGAAGCTTTGGTGAACAACAAAACTAAGATAAAGGTCAAAGTTCCCTTGACTTTCGACGGTGACAAGGCCTGTTCACAAGACCAAGGTAAACCAGTTTGTCATCTTATCTACATTGACAACGACAAATTTTACGAGGTGCGCGACGACGGCAAAGTCCACGCGACTTCGACGTTGGTTCAATGAGACGGACCACGTCCGAATGGTTTGGTCGGCGTTTGCACGGACCCGCAAATGCCGGCCCTATTCAGTACGCTTGTCAAGTCTTACGACACCTGCACACTCGCCTCCGACTCGAGAAAACTCACCGCTGCCTTTCGCACCTTGAAGCCTGCCGATGATATGGTTTTGCCTTGGCGCACCATCGTCATCGACGAAACTTAAATAGATGTCGAATGCCCCGTCGGCGGTGATTGTTCCGGCCAAAGGCACCATCGCGGAAATTTCCGTTCCATCGATAAAGATTGTCGTTGACTGTTCAGTGTAATCGCAGGCGGAATTACCTGCGCGCCGCGTCAGTGCCCACGCGCCATCAAAAGCCTTTACCTTGACCGGAGCGCAGACACGTTCTGGGATATTCTTGATTGCGCGCAACACCTCTTTCGTCGGCTCCAGGCTGGCAAGCTTCAATCCCCGCTGCTCGGCAAAGGCTTGAAGAGCTTTCCGACTTCCCGGTCCCCATTTGCCGTCTGCCTGTCCGACAAGGCAGCCGACTCGCGTTAGCTCTGTTTGCGTTGCCTTTGTCAACGCGCGCGGATCAGCCAAAGCTTGCGTCATATCTAAATCAGGATGAGCTTCTGCAACCTCCACGCCCTCGATGGAAATCGAGGGGGCTTTGCCACGATCTGTTGCTGCCTGTTCGATCTCGTCGATCTTCAAGCTGGCTAACGCCGCAAAGGCGCCGCTTGGATACTGTCTGAGATAGGCCTCAAAGAAGCGCTTGTCCGTTTTTTCCTTGATGGTCTCCCAATAGGCGACTTCTACGTCCCCTCCTTTCGCACCCGCCGTGACAGCGGTGTTTCCGGACAACGGTTGCAAAATGACGTCGCCCGTCAGCGAGGAGTTGTCCCATGGCACTTGCTTGCCGTCGGTTGCTTCAAGCACATCCCTACGGACGTTGATGAGGTCGCGGGAGATGTCCTGGCCAGGCGTACCAAGATTCTTCAGCAGCGCAGATGTGAACGGCGAGTTCCTTCCCTCGCCGTCCAGCGCAACGTTCCCGGGCTGCGTTGCAAAGGCTATGAGCGATCCAACGCCCGTGCCTAGCTTTGCCAAGCCCCGACCGACCGACCCTGATCGCGTACCCATCGAGCGCCCAAGGTTCTGTGAGAAAGGACTGTCCCGGCAAGCATCCAAAAATACCAGGTTGACCTTCGTGGTTCGCTCCATGGCCGACAAGACGAGGTCCATGGGCACGGCTTCGAAGTCGAGGTCGTTATATGTGGATAGCCGCGCATCAACGGGAGCCATGTAGTTGGTGCCGTTCACCTGGACGCCATGGCCGGCATAGAAGAGAAGCGCCATGTCGGCACCATCCAGCTTGCCGATGAAATCTCGAACCGTGCCGCGCATCCCGCTCAGATCGAGGTCCTCGCCTGCAACCACCTCAAAGCCCAACGCCTGCAGTTTTGCGGTCATATCCACCGCATCATTTTTTGGATTGGAAAGTGGAACTGCGTATCTATAGGCAGAATTACCGATGACCAGCGCGACGCGCCGTTCTGCCCACGCTTGGGCGCTCAGCGAAACTAGAAGAAGCGCAATGGCGAAGCGAAGCGCCATCATGGCTGTATATCCTTAGTCTCAGCTCATGCAGCGGATTCACCAGTCGATGGACAGGATAAAACCGGAGCAGTCTTGCGAGACTGAGCCCGGTGCTTCGCAGTGTCAAGTCCAGCGGATCTAGCGAAGGGCCCACCGCTAGCCCACAGTTCGTCAGCGGTCTATGCTGTGTAGATTCACGCCGATAGACACCGAAACGAATTGCACGCAGCTTGGCCGTCTTCACGCCGATCGGAATGGTTCAAAAAGGGCGCCTTCTCGCGTCGCTCGGATTCTTTTTCATTCTGGGCGCCTGCATTGCCACATTCTCTCCCTCAGGCGAGAAACTGCTGCGCGACGTCTTGATGACGACCATCTCGCCCTTCGTCGCGCCCCCGACAGACATCGTGATCGTAACGATCACAGAGCAGACATTGGAAAGGTTTCCCTATAGATCGCCGCTGGATAGGGGTGCCTTGGCCGACCTTGTGCAGAGAATCGATAAGGCTCATCCGAGAACAATAGGCATTGACTTGCTTTTCGATCAGCCAACCGAGGCAGAAAAGGATCGGCGCCTAGCTGAGGTTATCGAGGCGGCCGAAAGTCCGGTAATTGTCGCATCTGCATCACACGACGACGACCTTACCGACAAGCAACTGTCGTATCTTAGTCGCTTCGCGCCAAGCGCCATCCGCGGACTGGCCGCCCTGTCTCATGATAGGGTCGACGCGGTTGTGCGGGAAGAATTTCCAGGGCGCGTGGTGAATGGCAACTGGCAACCTAGCTTTGCATCAGCGCTCGCGCAGACCGCCGGCATATCGGCATCGCAAGCTGCGGAGAAGATGGTCTACTATCGGGCTACAGGCATTCATCCGGCACGATGGACAATATATCCGGCACACGCCGCCGCTTTCGCGCCCCCGGCCTGGTTCGCCGGGAAGTTCGTTTTGATCGGCGTCGACCTCCCGCTGCAGGATCGTCATGCAACCCCCTTTGCCGTGCTGAACGGCTCTGTTGCCGGAGCGCTGCCGGGTGTCGTTATTCATGCCAATGCGCTGGCGAGATTGATCAAGGGCGACAAAATCATTACGCCAGGGGCGGTGGCGGCGTTTGGGCCCTTCGTTCTCGCGACGGCGCTCTGCATCTGGGTCGCTTGGCTCCGCATATCAGTGCTGGTGAAACCTATGGTCATCATCGGCGCAGTCGTTTCGGTTTTGATCTTAGAAGCAACCGCGTTTGCCAAGGCCGGGATTCTGTTACCAATGGTCGCGCCGTCGATGCTGCTGCTAGGGCTCTCCGGATTCGTCGCAATTCTGGCATGGCACCGGGACTCGAAAGAAAGGCGTTTCGTCCAGAACGCGTTCTCTCAGTATCTCAGCCCGGCAGTCGTGGCAGAGCTAGTCAGCAAGCCGGCGTCACTGCGCCTCGGCGGATCCGAACGCTTGATAACGTGCGTGTTCACCGACCTTGAGGGGTTCACCAGTTTGGGCGAACGGACGGAACCAGAGGTATTTGCTGCGGTTCTGAATGAATACCTCGATGCGGTTTGTGGTCTCTTCATTGAACATGGAGCCACGATAGACAAACTGATAGGCGATGCAGTCATTGGTTTTTTTGGTGCACCGGGTGTGCAGGAGGACCAAGCCGAAAGGGCCCTAAAACTAACGCTCGCTACCGTCGCGATGTCTCGAAGATTTCGGACAGATGTAAAGTCTAGAGGCCACGACGTTGGCGTCACTCGTATCGGCGTCCATCGAGGACCTGCAGTTGTCGGAAATTTTGGGGGCAATCGATTCTTCAACTACACGGCCATGGGCGATACGGTGAACACCGCTGCCAGGCTCGAAGGCGCGAACAAGTTTCTAGGTACCATGAACTGCATCAGCGAGGAGGTGGCGAACTCTTCCGATGACTACCTGCTTCGGCCATCCGGTGTGTTGTGTCTGAAAGGCAAGACTGAGTGGATCTCAGCCTTCGAGTTGCTGGAGGACGGGCGTATGAATCGCGAGATGGTGGAGGCTTACTCGCAAGCTTATTTGCTGATGTCCGCGCGTGACAAGACTGCCGCTGCTGCCTTTGCATCGCTGGCCATTCAATATCCCAACGATGGCCTCGTTGCTTATCACCTTGGAAGACTGAAGCAGGGTGAGGCTGGCGATAGGATCTATCTTGAAGGCAAGTAAAACAAGCGTATGGTTGAACGTGCGTCATGTATCGGCAACCCAAAATCATTTTCCTACTGGCTGCGGCCATCGCAGCAGTTGGTTCTTGCTCGAGCGCTCTTGCGGCCAGCGAGTATGTCGTTGTCGCTGTCGATCCTCCCGCGGACAGGCCTCAGCTCGGCAAACTGTTCAGACTGGGCGACCTCGTGCATATCGAGGGTGGATCGACTGTCACTTTGATGGGTGACGATGGCTCGGTCACTGCGTTGCCGGGACCTGCGGATGTTGTGGTGACTGACGACGCATCGGGTTCTGGATCAACCTCTAACGGGGCGGCGGGCGCTTCTTCGAGTTTGACTGCGATTTCGGATCTATTGGGGAATGCCGCTGGTCAGCTCCAAACCATAGGTGGGTCTCGTGGCGTTTCCGACACGACGGCCGCCACCTTGGAACCTTGGATGGTGCCGGTCGAAAATCGTCTGACAGGCTGCGTTTATGACCTCAAACTGGAGCTTTGGCGCCCACCGGGGCACAGGGCGGATGTTTCGGTTGCCTATAATGAAGAGTCGCTGGCGACAAGCTTGGTCTGGGACAAGGACACCCCAATTTTGGCAATTCCCGGAAACGTGCCACCGGATCTTCGATCCGTTGAGTTGGTGATCGACGATGAGTCGGTTCGAATGCCTATCGTGCATTTGCCCACCGGCCTCAGCCCGTCGGATCATGTGGGACTGTATGCCTGGATGATAGAAAGCGGTTGTCTTCTTCAGGCATCCGCACTGATCCGGAACTTGGCTAACCGATAGACCACCAGGGGTGGTCACTTCACGGCGCACTGGAAGCGGTAGAGGCGCGCCTTCGCGTCAACCACCGCCATATCGAGGCAACTTCTCGATGGCGCGCTAAGGAAAGCGATCGCCTTGTGCCCAGCGGGTACGCCGACTGAAAGTTTGCGGCGCACGAATTTAACGCTTTCGTTGACGTAGACTTGGACGGTTGCCGAATAGCGGCTGAAGTAGATACCCAGGTGGCAAAACGTCGTGCTCTGTTGCGAGGCTATGCTGGATCAGGTGGTCCGTCCAGAAGAGTTCTTCCTGCAGAACCGGCGATCTCGAGATGCCACCGACCCTCCGCATGCCCCCTCGGAACGCTGGAAGAGGGATGGTGCGTCGCACAAAAATATTGCAATGCACTATAAATGCCGTAACGTCAGTTTCGTAAATGAACGAGACGGCTTTTGTGAAAGGCCGTCCACCGGAAAGGATGGAAACTATGGCCAAGACCGCTGACACCGTTGAAAATACCTCATTCCCCACCTTCGACGCGTCGAAGGCTGCCGACCAGGTCCGCGCTGTCGCCGAAAAGGGCGTCGAGCAGTCGAAAGAAGCCTATGCGAAATTTGCGTCAGGCACCGAGACGACCCAGAAGGCTCTGCAGTCGAGCTTCGAAACCGCCAAGACCGTCGGCAACGAGTTGTCGCTGAAGACAATTGCTGCTCTGCGCGCCAATGCCGAAGCCGGCTTCTCGCACCTCGAAGCCCTGGTTGCCGTGAAGTCGCCGTCCGAGTTCATCGAACTCCAGACTGCCTTCTTGCGCACGCAGCTCGAAAAGACCGTCGAGCAGGCCAAGGAATTTCAGGCCGTGACGACCAAGGCTGCCGAAGATGTATCGAGGCCGATCAAGGATGTCGTTGAAAAGGCGATGAAAGATCTCAAAGTCGCCTAATTGAGTCTAAGCGATCGGAAATAACCGCGAAACAACACCTTCTCCAGCCGGTCTTTTTCCTTTTGGCTGGATGCTCTTTGGTGCCTGCGTTGCCATGGCGGTGCGGGCATAGCTCTCTCGGCTGCGATCATCCGCACAATCTGACGGCGGCGAGCGACGAGCCCGGCCAGGGCCTCGGCTTCGGTGCCGCGCAACGGGCACTTGCCGCTTGCTCGACCCAACGAAGGCAGCGTTACAGCAGCATCGGTGGTGTCGGTCCTGGCCCGCTTGCCGAGCGCATTGGCGTAGGCTGTCACCTGCCCCGGATTGACCACGACAACCGCCAGGCTAGACTGGCACCCTGTCCAAAGCGGCAACCGCTAAGCGCGATATCCTGCCCCATTCTTGGCACGTCGAGCCTGCCAGCCGTGATCCGTGGACATTCGCCTGCGGCAAATTCAGCTGGGCCTTCGTTGCACGGATGGCGGTGCGATGCGGCCTTTCGTCTGTGAGTGGCTGCGCGGACGCCGTCAAACGGCAGAAACTTCAAATCCATCATGTTGGCTCATTGCCAAAGCACCGCTTCAAGACAACAATGACCTCGACGCCGGCGCGCCAGACGCGCACAAAAAAGAGCGTTGGAGGAAATGGAGGAGGAAGCCGCTGGCCAAGTCACGGACGCGCTATGCATGCGGCCTTTCGGTGCTCACGACCGACGAATCTGACGCGGATGCGTTCGCCCGGGCGGTGGCAGCGGAAGCAGCGGCCATTGACGCCGGGTTTGCCCTCCTGTTTTTCTCGCAGAGCCTCATAGAGGCCGTCGCCCTGTCGGAAGCGCTGAAGACCCACGCGCCGGCGCTCCACTATGCCGGCTGCTCGACAGCCGGTGAGATAACGCCCAAGGGGCTGGAGGAAGGCCAGATCCTGGCTATGCTGCTTCCCTCCGTATCGTTTTCGGCAGCCAGCACCATGATCGAAAATCTGTCCTCATCAGGCATGGACGGGATTACCGGCGAAGTCGAGGCGCTAAGGCGTTCGTTACACGAGCGCCTCGGGCACGAGCGAGCCGACACCACTTTCGCGCTCTGCTTGATCGATGGCCTGTCTTATGCCGAAGAAGCGGTGACCTCCGCCATCCATTGGGGGCTCGACGACATCCCACTGATCGGCGGGTCGGCTGGCGATGATTTGAAATTCGAGACAACGCGGCTGATCTCGAACGGCAAAGTGACCTCCGACAGCGCCATCATCGTGCTGATCACCACGGAAATTCCTTTCCACGTGTTCAAAACCGACAATTTCGTTCCCACCGACGAGAAGCTGGTGGTGACGGCATCCGATCCCGACCACCGCATCGTGCGCGAATTCAACGCCACCATTGCCGCCGAGGAATATGCCGCCTCGGTCGGCGTCGTCGCGCAGATGCTGACGCCACTGAGTTTTGCCTCACACCCGGTGGTGGTGAAAGTCGGCGGCGAATTTTACTGCCGTTCAATCCAGAAGATGCACGCGGACGGCTCGCTGTCGTTCTTCTGCGCCATCGACGATGGTGTCGTGCTTGCCGTCGCCCAGCCTAAGGACATGGTCGAGGCGACCCGCGCCGCGCTCAGCGACGTCAGCGAAAGGCTTGGCGGCATTGACCTGATCCTCGGTTTCGACTGCGTGCTGCGCCGGCTCGACGCGCGCAATCGGCAGGTCTATCGCGAGATTTCGGAACTCTACAAGGTCAACAACGTCCTCGGCTTCGGCACCTATGGCGAACAGTACCGTTCGATGCATCTGAACCAGACCTTCACCGGCATCGCCTTCGGCGAACGCAAGGCGGCCGAAGCGGCGGAGTAGGAAATCCGGGATGCCGCTCAGGAACATCGACGACCTGGAAAGGCTGAAGAAGATCAACGCCGCGCTGATCAGCCGCGTCGAGCGTTCCATGGACCAGCAAGGCAATGCCTTTTCGCTGTTCCAGACCGCCATTTCGCTTGAGAGCCGGGTGCGCAGCCGCACCGAAGAGCTGCATTCGACCTTGCGCCGGCTGGAGCAGTCGAACATCGACTTGAACGCAGCCAAGGAAAACGCCGAGCTGGCGAACCTGTCCAAGACCAGGTTCCTGGCGGCCGCCAGCCATGACGTGCTGCAGCCGCTGAACGCCGCGCATCTGTCGGTCTCGGCGCTTGCCGAAGTACAGACCAGCGAGGAAGGCAGAAAGCTGGTCCGCCAGGTCGAGCGATCGCTGGAGACGATGGAGGACCTGCTCCGCACCTTGCTCGACATTTCCAAGCTCGATGCCGGCGTCGTGCAGCCCGACATCACCGATGTCAGCCTGGAGACGCTGTTTTCGTCTCTGCGCTCGGATTTTCAGCCGGTCGCGGAGATGAAGGGGCTGACGCTGAAGTTCCGGCCGGTCGATGCGCTCGTTCGTTCGGACCGAACCTTGCTGCGCCGCATCCTGCAGAACATCCTGTCCAATGCACTGCGCTATACCCGCTCGGGCGGCGTGTTGGTCGGCACCAGGCATCGCGGCGACACCATCCGCATCGACGTCGCCGATACCGGCTGCGGCATCCCCGACGACCAGCGCGAGGCGGTGTTCGAGGAATTCCATCGCGGCGTGATCCCGACCGATGCCGGGCTTGCCGCCGGCGGGCTGGGGTTGGGGCTGGCCATCGTGCGCCGCATCGCCGCGGCCCTCGGCCATCCCGTCACGTTTTCGTCGAAGGTCGGACATGGCACGATTTTCCATATCGACGTTCCGGTCGGGATCGGCGACACGGCCGATCCAATCGCCAGCACCGTCGACATGGAACGGCCGCGCGGCTACGGTCTGTTCGGCACAAGGGTGCTGCTGGTCGAGAACGACATCGACGTGCTGCAGGCGATGACCTCCCTGCTCGAGCGCTGGCAATGCCTGGTGCGCCCCGCCACCTCGACCGGTGACGCGCTCGACATGCTTGGCGATACCGACTGGTTGCCAGATATTGTCATAGCCGACCAGCATCTCGACGGCGGCGACCTCGGCACCACCACAATCGCCGAGGTCCGTGATTATCTCGGTCGCGCCGTGCCGGCGCTGATCGTCACCGCCGACGGTTCGGAGACAGTCGCCAACGCCGCCCGCGCCGCCGGCATCGAGCTGATGCGCAAGCCGCTGAAACCAGCGCAATTGAGGGCGTTGCTGGCACATCTGCTGGCTTGAACTGGTCGTATCTTCCCAGCATACGGGTCACCGTATTCCAGCCATTACTTGTGCCTAGGCGGTAATTCATATGAAGCAGATTCACTTCTTCGCGCTAAAGGACGATCTTCTTCCCGTATTGGAGGCAGTAGAACGTGAAATTTCGATAAAATACATCCTCATGGGTCATTTTCCCAAGATGGAATTCGACTCTTTTTAGCAATAGAATGCAAATTCCAACTCTTGGGCAATCAACCACTGAATCGGCTTCTAGCGGTCGATCATTTCTTGTCACTGGCCACGCTGTGCCCATTGAGGTGAGGCCGATAAAAACACCTTCCGGCATCCGGTATTCGCTAGATCAGCTTAGCAATCCGGACACAGTAACTTTTTCCCCTGGTGGGCGATGGGCTGAAGATGTTGTGATAAATGGCCGCGTGGCTACGGTCTCCGACACGCCGCTCGCTCAGGAGCTAATGAAGCTTTTAATAGAGCATTCAAAAAGCAATTTAGTAAAACTAAAGCATTCTACGTTGGACCGGGGGCCGCCATTTTACTAGACGCGGGAAAGCGGCTAACTGCTGCAGAGCAATCGCCGCGTGAATTTGATCTGACTAGAGAGGCGCGGGTTGCTTAGCTGGTGTCAGGAACGTGAGAGCCGTGGCTAGTCTAGTTCGATTGCGGTGACACGAGTGCGGTCGACTACAGTGACAGTGCGCTTTTTAGCGAGCGCTCTCAAAACCCCGCCGGATCGCGAAAAAGCTCGGCATTGTCGAGCTTCGAGACCTCGATCACCGCCTGTGTGCGGCTGTAGACGTTGAGCTTGCGCAGGATTTCGGAGACATGCGCCTTGACTGTGGTCTCGCCGACCTGCAGCTCATAGGCGATCTGCTTGTTGAGCAGGCCCTGGCGCAGCATCTGCAGCACTTTGAGCTGCTGCGGCGTCAGCGTAGCCAGGCGCTGCACCATCTCGGCGCGGTCGGTGCTGTCGGCGTCGCGCGGCCGGCCTTCATAAGTCTCGGGAACATAGATCGCGCCTTCCATCACCGAGCGAATGGCGGCCGCAAGGTCGCTCTTGCGCGCCGATTTCGGGATGAAGCCGGCCGCACCGTAGGACAGCGCCTCGGAAATGATCTTCGGTTCCTCATAGCCGGAGACGATGACCACCGGCAGGCGCGGATAACGCGTCCTGAGCTGCAGCAGCCCGTCAAACCCATGCACGTCGGGCATACTGAGATCGAGCAGCGCCAGGTCGAACGGCTTGGCATCCGTCAGAAGCTCGAGCGCCTCGGCAATCGAGCGCGCCTCCACCGTGTCGACCTCCGGATAGGCCATCTGCACGGCGCTGTGCAGCGCCTCGCGAAACAGCGGATGGTCGTCAATGATCAGGAACCTGGCGCGATCGGTCATCAGCTTCATTTCGGTTTGGTCTGGCCTAGAATAGTCCTGCAACCATGGCCAGCTTATTGGCAAATAGTACATTGCCATCTTGGCCGGCTAAAGCAGAATGTGCCCATGATTTCCGCGGCGCCACGCGGCAGATGTGGCCGTTCTGAAATGCAATGCCTTGCCCGGTGGCCCAAATCGGCCGAATGTGCCGGCGACAGATCCATTGAAACAGAGACAGGTCGTGACCGACTTCCGGCTTCGCGTGACAGCCAGTGACCGCCGGCTTTCGCACTGTTGCCGGCCGCCACACGACGCTTCCCCGACGCCCGCCTTGTTCGCGGCCGCACCGATGGTATCGGCTGGTCTGGGGTCGCGCTGGCATACGGGCTGGTTTCCTGGACAAAACGCAGCAAGCTGATGGTGCTGCCGTTCAAGCCCCGCTAGGCGCTCGATATCGTACTGGTAAGGAGCACCACCTTGCCGTCATCGCGCTTTGGGCGCGACTTTGCCCGCGATATCCAAGCTAGTCCACGATCTGGGCCGCGCCAAGCCAGAACCAACTGATCGCAGTCGCTGATCTTGAAGCTGTACGATCCGGTTGGACCAATTTCAGCGTATTCCCGTTGAGCCCAGCGCCCCCCGAGGCTGACAGCACGTCGGCAATGACTTACGAAGCGTGTCCGTCTACGCGCTCGCCTGCGTTCGTTCCAACGCCTGGGACCGGGCGATTTCGTCCGGCCCCCAAGGATAGTGTCTGATCAGTCGTTAGGCCGGCAACGCGCCGGATCTCTTGGCCGTCCAGGTGGCGATATAGTCCATCAGTCCTGGATTGAGGCAATCATAAGGTTCGAGCCCGATCGACTTCAGCTGTGACCTTATGCCGTCCATGCGGCTCGGATCGACACCGGACTCGATGATCGAGGAGACAAAGGCGGTGAAGCCCGGCGGCGCCCAGCCGTCTTCCTGGAAGCGTTCGGGATGGATGAACGACAGCCCCTTGAAAGCGTGGTCGCGCTCGACCGGGCCGTGCATGTGGACGCCGCAGCCGGTGCAGGCATGGCGCAGGATCAGCGCGCCCGGATCGACGATCTTCAGCTTGTCGCCGTTTTCGGTCACCGTCACGTCGTTTGTACCGGCAACCGCCACGACCGAGAACAGTGCGCCTTCCGGCTTCCAGCATTTGGTGCAGCCGCAGGCATGGTTATGGGCGATCTGGCCCTTGACCTTCACCTTGACCGGGTTGCTGGTGCAGGCGCAGACCAGCGTGCCGCCGGCAAAGTCGGCCTTTTCCCGTGGCAGTCCATTGTCGATTTTAGGATGCAGTTTTTCCGGCATTTTTGTCTCCTCCCGTGTTGAACATCTGCATTTTTCGGCCGCTGGCTGGTTTGCCGGCGGCTTTCTCGTCCTCAGTAAACCACGACGCTCCTGATCGACTTGCCTTCATGCATCAGGTCAAAGCCCTTGTTGATGTCCTCGAGCTTCAGCGTGTGGGTGATCATCGGATCGATCTCGATCTTGCCGGCCATGTACCAGTCGACGATCTTCGGCACGTCGGTGCGGCCGCGCGCGCCGCCGAAGGCGGTGCCCATCCAGGTGCGGCCGGTGACCAGCTGGAACGGCCGCGTCGAGATCTCCTGGCCGGCGCCGGCAACGCCGATGATGACCGACTTGCCCCAGCCGCGATGCGACGATTCTAGCGCCTGCCGCATCACCTTGGTGTTGCCGGTGCAGTCGAACGTGTAGTCGGCGCCGCCGATCTGGTCGGCGCCGCGCTTGGTCATGTTGACGAGATGGGCCACGACATCGCCGTCGATCTCCTTCGGATTGACGAAATGCGTCATGCCGAATTTCTCGCCCCAGGCTCGTCTGTCGTTGTTCAGGTCGACGCCGATGATCATGTCGGCGCCGGCAAGGCGCAGGCCCTGGATGACGTTGAGGCCGATGCCGCCGAGGCCGAACACGACCGCCGTCGCGCCTTGCTCGACCTTGGCCGTGTTGATCACAGCACCGATGCCGGTGGTGACGCCGCAGCCGATGTAGCAGATCTTGTCGAACGGGGCGTCGGCATTGACCTTGGCCACCGCGATCTCGGGCAGCACGGTGAAGTTGGAGAAGGTCGAGCAGCCCATGTAGTGGA
The DNA here is from genome assembly GCF_040320005.1 of Mesorhizobium sp. M0816. NCBI lineage: Bacteria > Pseudomonadati > Pseudomonadota > Alphaproteobacteria > Hyphomicrobiales > Phyllobacteriaceae > Mesorhizobium > Mesorhizobium sp. M0816. The sequence goes on from NZ_JAMYOT010000005.1 coordinate 309,494, forward strand.
ACAGCTTGTCCTTGCCGATCGAGAAGCGCGAGGTGCCGTCCGGCATCAAGCCCTGTCCCTGCGTGGCGCGGATGGCGGTGCACAGATTGGTCTTGCGCGACAGGCAGGACGGGCACTGCCGGCATTCCGGCGTATAGAGCGGGATGACATGGTCACCCTTCCTGACCGAGGAGACGCCCTTGCCGACGTCGACGACGATGCCGGCGCCCTCATGGCCGAGGATCGCCGGAAACAGGCCTTCCGGGTCGGCGCCCGACAGCGTGAACTCGTCGGTGTGGCAGATGCCGGTTGCCTTGATCTCGACCAGCACCTCGCCATCACGCGGACCTTCGAGGTCGACCTCCATGATCTCCAGCGGCTTTCCGGCGGCGACGGCGACAGCGGCGCGCGTTTTCATCAGGCAATCCTCCCATGACGACCCATAGAGTTTCTCATTTCGCCATTGCTGCGGATGAGACCGCAACACGCTCATTCATCGCCGTATCCTCGAAAAGGCATAGGACTAAAGCAGACACGTAAGTCCACTTGCACGGCTTTGATAAATCTTGTGGCGTCCGCTAAGCTCATTGTGGGCACCTTGAATTCGCGCTGGTCCGGGAACAATCGGACTTTAGTGCAAGAATGGGCAGTTTTATCGATGACGAGCGCGGTGCCAGGCACTCTCGCGGCCTTTTTGTGCTTTTTTTTCCAGACCGCCAACGTTACAGGCGTGATGGCCCAGGAAGTGACGGGCAAGCAACCGCTCGCAGCCGACAGGCCGGAAAGAAAGATAACCGAAATCAGAATAGGTTATTTGCGGGCCTACGCGCCGCAACTGGCGCTTTCCCTGCTGGACCTGCCGCCACGCGACGAAGGTGTCGCCGGCGCCAATGTGGCGATCGGCGATAACAACACGACAGGAAAGTTCCTCAGCCAGAAATTCAGCCTCGACATAGCCGAGGTCAAGCCGGACGCCGACACGGTTCAGGCGTTCAACGATCTGATTGCCAAAGGTGACCGCTATGTTGTCGCTGACCTCTCGGCCAGGCAATTGCTGTCGATCGCCGACATCGCCCGCGACAAGGGCGTTCTGGTCTTCAATGTCGGTGCCACAGACGACAGCCTGCGCGAGGAAGACTGCCGCATAAATATTTTCCATGTCGCGCCGACACGAAGCATGCTGGCCGACGCGCTGGCGCAGTATCTCGTGGTAAAGAAATGGCCGAATTGGGTGCTGCTCTACGGTTCGCATGAGCAGGATCATCTCTATGCGGACGCGTTGCGCCGCGCGGCGGCCCGCTTCGGCGGTCAGATCGTCGCCGAGAAGGAATTCAAAGACACCGGCACGGCGCGCCGCACCGACACCGGCGCCACGCAGATACAGCAGCAGATCTCCGTGTTCACGCAGGATCTGCCGGAGCATGACGTGGTGCTTGTCGCCGATGAGAGCGAGGTGTTCGGAACCTACGTGCCCTACCGCACCTGGACACCGCGGCTGGTCGCCGGCACGGCCGGTCTTGTCGCATCGTCCTGGCATCCCGCGAGCGAGCAATGGGGTGGCATTCAAATGCAAAGCCGTTTCCTGAGGACGACCGGCCGGCGAATGCTGTCCAAGGATATGTCGGCCTGGACGGCGGTGCGGGCGGTGGGCGAAGCCAGCACACGGACTAATGGCGACGATCCGAAGAAGATCAGCGACTACATCCGCTCGGACGATTTCTCGGTCGCCGCCTTCAAAGGACAGAAGCTGACCTTCCGCAAGTGGAACCATCAGCTTCGCCAGCCAATCCTGCTCGGCGACACCAAATCCGTGGTCTCGACATCGCCACAGGAGGGTTATCTTCACCAAATCTCCGAGCTCGATACGCTCGGCGTCGATCAGCCGGAAACGAAATGCGTTCTTAAGTAGAACCAATCGGGAGGAATTTTCGTGCAGAGACGAGCTTGCGCACTCGCCATTCTCGGCTTCATGGCCAATCCGGCGTGGGCTTACACCGTTTATGTCTCCAACGAGAAAGACAATACGATAACGGTCGTCGACACGGCGACGATGCAAGTGGTGAAGACCGTCGAAGTCGGCCAGAGGCCGCGCGGTATCACCATCTCGCATGACGGCAAGTTCATCTATTTGTGCGCCAGCGATGACAATACGATCGAAATCATCGATACCGCGACGCTGCAGATCGTTGGCACGCTGCCATCAGGCCCCGATCCCGAACTGTTCGTGCTTTCGCCCGACGGCAAGACGCTCTACGTCGCCAACGAGGACGACAATCTCGTCACCGCGATCAACGTCGAGAGCAAGCAGGTCATGACCGAGATTCCCGTTGGGGTGGAGCCTGAAGGCATGGCCGTCAGTCCCGATGGCAAAACCATGGTCAACACCTCCGAAACCACCAGCATGGCGCATTTCATCGATACCGACAGCCATGAGGTGACCGACAACGTCCTGGTCGACACGCGTCCGCGCTTTGCGCAATTCAAGCCCGACGGATCACAGATCTGGGTCAGTGCCGAAATCGGCGGTACCGTCAGCGTCATCGACAGTCTCAAACGCGAGGTGGTGAAGAAGATCCAGTTCGCGATTGCGGGATTGCGGCCCGAAACCATCCAGCCGGTCGGCATCGCAATCAGCGCCGACGGCAAGAAAGCCTATGTCGCGCTCGGCCCGGCGAACCACGTCGCCGTCATCAACACCGAAACCTACGAGGTGGAAAAATACATCCTGGTCGGCCAGCGCGTCTGGCATCTCGACTTCACCCCCGATCAGAAGACGCTGATCACCACCAACGGCAATTCCAACGACATCACCTTCATCGACACGGCGACGGACGAGCCGGTTCAATCGGTTACGGTGGGCCAGCAGCCTTGGGGCGTGGCCATATCGCCCCACTAGACCGCAGCAATGATCAGGGAGGCCGACGTGATGAATATTTGCCGCGGGGATGTTGCAAGTGCACTAGATAACCAGCGCGCCCCAAAGGAGCCAGCGGCATGCAGCATGTGAGGACAAGCGGAGCTGGAGAGGAGGTGGCAGCGCTCGATGTTGCCGGCATCAGCCATTCCTATGGTCCGAAGCGAGCGCTCCAGGACGTCTCATTCTCGATCGCGCCGGGAACTTTCACCGTTCTGCTCGGCCTCAATGGGGCCGGCAAGACAACTTTGTTCTCACTGATCAGCCATCTTTACGGCACCCGCCGCGGATCGATCCGCATCTTCGGCCATGACGTCAGCCGCGCTTCGGGCGAAGCGCTCAGGCGTGTCGGCATCGTATTCCAGGCACGCACGCTCGACCTCGACCTCAGCGTCCACCAGAACCTCTCCTACCACGCCTCGCTGCATGGCATTGGCGGACACCAAGCCCGGCAGCGCATTGCCGCGCTGCTCGATACAGTCAACATGCAGGGCCGTCAGCATGACAAGGCACGCAGTCTTTCCGGCGGCCAAATGCGGCGCATCGAGATCGCGCGGGCGCTGCTCCACCGCCCTTCCCTGCTGCTGCTCGACGAGGCGACGGTCGGTCTCGACATCCAGTCGCGTGCGGGCATTTTGGCCACCATCCGCAAACTCGTCGAAACCGAGGGCATCGGTGTGCTGTGGGCGACGCATCTGATCGATGAGGTCGAAGACGGCGACCACGTCGTCGTGCTGCGGCAGGGCGACCTGGTTGCCAAGGGTAAGGTGGCCGACGTCGTTGCGACGAGCGGTGCCAGTTCGATCCGCGACGCCTTTTCCAGGCTCAACCGCATCGAAACAAGCGGCATCGCGGAGATGTCGCCATGAGCGCTCCCGCAATGCCCGCAAAAGTCGCCGCCCTCACGCCGGTGAAGTTCGAACAGTTTGGGCTCCACCACTACCTCGTTTGCCTCAAAGGGATCGTCGTGCGGGAGTGCCTGCGCTTCCTGCATCAGCGCGAGCGCTTTATATCCTCGCTGGTTCGGCCGCTCGTCTGGCTATTCATTTTTGCCGCCGGATTCCGGCAGGTGCTCGGCGTATCGATCATCCCGCCCTACAAGACCTACGTGCTCTATGAGATCTACATCACGCCGGGCCTGTGCGGCATGATTCTGCTGTTTTCGGGCATGCAGTCTTCGCTGTCGATGGTCTATGATCGCGAAATGGGCAACATGCGCACCCTGCTGGTCAGCCCCTTCCCGCGTTGGTTTTTACTGATCTCGAAGATGCTCGCCGGTGTCGCCGTGTCGATCGCGCAGGTTTACGCGTTCCTGATCGTTGCCTGGTTCTGGGGCGTCAAGGCGCCGCCGCTTGGCTATCTCACCGTGCTGCCGGCGCTGTTCCTGTCAGGCATGATGCTGTGCGCGCTCGGCATGCTTCTGTCCTCAATGATCAAGCAGCTCGAAAACTTCGCTGGCATCATGAACTTCGTCATCTTTCCCGGCTATTTCGCTTCTCCGGCACTCTATCCCTTGTGGCGTATCCAGGAGGCTAGCCCCCTGCTCTACAAAATCTGCCTCGCCAATCCATTTACTTACGCCGTCGAACTGATCCGCTTCGCCTTCTACGGCCAGGTTGACTGGCTGTCGCTGGGCGTCGTTGCCGGCTGCACGCTGCTGTTCCTTGCCGCCGCCATCATCGCCTACGACCCTTCGCGCGGCCTGATGACCCGCAAACAGGACACGGGAGGAAATGCCTGATGGCGCGAATGATCCATGTTCGCAGTCTGGCTCTGGTCGCCATGCTCGCGCCGGGCGTCAACGCCATGGCAGCCCCCGATCCAGACTGGCCCTGCATGCAGCGCAAGGTGCCGCAACTCTCGCTCGGCCAGATCTGGAGCGGACCGGACCTTCCTTCAGCCGCGAAGGACTGGTCGAAGGACCCCACCATCTCCGCCCTGATCGAGGAAGTGGCAGCTCGCCGGATGCCGATTGCGGAAGCTCAAAAGAAGATCAGGGATTTCGCGGCCTCCTTGCCGGCCGAGCAACTTGCACCCAAAATGGCGATGATGGTGCAAGGCATGTTCGACCACCTGGACGCCGAGCGCTCGCAGGTGATCTCCGGCATTTCCCGCTACGCCCACAAGCAGCTCGAAATGGCCGCCGCGTTGCGCAAGGAAGCGTCCGATGTCGATGCATTGCGGGCAAAGCCGGATGCAGATCCCGAAGAGATCGATCGGCGAACCGAACAGCTGAAATTCGCAACGCGAATTTTCAATGAACGCGTCCAATCACTGACCTACGTCTGTGAAGTGCCGACGATAATCGAGCAGCGGCTTTATCAATTGTCCAAGGCCGTCTCGGAAACGCTCGCCGCGAAGAAATAGAACCTCATTCGATCTTCGCGGCGGATATCACGATCCACGGCCGGGCAGCACGCGCCAGCGCTGAACGAAATAACCGGGATGCGTCTCGATCCACTGGGCTACCAGCGATTGCGCCTGCATGAAGGCGGTCCCGGGATTCATCGCCAGGCCATCCACCATCTGTTCGCGTTGTTCACAGGTCTGCGGCACATCCGTCAGGCAGACCATCATAACGAGCGTGTAGAGCATTACCCCTTGTCCCCTTCGATTCCCGAACCCCATGCCCGGGAGTTTCCGTGATACCGACCAGTCTGCAGGGATCGCACATACGGATCACTTACGGGTGTGAAAGGAACGTGGCCCCCGCTCTTTCGCGCCGCAATATAACATGGCGCTAATCTAACGCCAACGACCGCAGGGCTCGGTCGCGGACGCGCGCGCATCGAAGATGCGCGTCCGGCTGTGCCAGTGCCAAAAAATGTGACTCCTGGAACGCGCTCTCGCATGGGCTCGACCGAAACAGGAATATCATTGTTGTCGACCTCAGACCGGCAGTCCGTTCTGCTTTCGCAGGCTCTTGTCGAAAGCGGATGCGGGGACGAAACGGCGCAGGAAACTGACCTGGCGCGCCATTTTTCCAGCCGCATAGCGCCTCTTCGGAGCGGGATCGGTCGCAGCCACCAAAACGGTCCTGGCCACCACTTCCGGCGCATCGCCTTTTTCCATCGCTTTCCGCACAGCTGCATTCATGCCGGCGCGCGCAGAGTCATAGATGTCAAGCAACTGATCCGGCCTGGCGAGATTTTCTTCAAATGAGGTGCGGGTATAGGCGGGCTCCACCAACACGACGCGAATTCCGAAAGTACGCAGTTCGTGGTCGAGCGATTCGGAATAGCCCTCAACGGCATGCTTGGTCGACGAATAAAGCGCGAAATAGGGAGCTGGAATGAACCCCTGCACCGAGCTCAAATTGACGATTCTGCCCTTGCCTTGGCGGCGCATTGTCGGCAACACCGCTTTGGTTACTCGCATAACGCCAAAGACGTTCACGTCAAACAACGACTTGGCCTGGGCCATCGAGGACTCCTCCGCGCCACCAAGCAGGCCAACGCCGGCATTATTGACAAGCAGGTCAATGCGCCCGGTCTCGGCCAGCACGTCCTGGACAAGTTTCGCCACGGAAGTGTCATCGGTCACGTCACAGGCCAGCATGGTAACGCCATCGGATCGGTCGACGACCGCGCGACGGCTGGTTCCGAACACGCGAAAGCCCGCGTTCTGCAGGGCTTTGGCCGTTGTGTGCCCGATACCGCTGGATGCCCCCGTCACCAGGGCGACGCCTAGATTGGTCTTGTTCATGGAGGTCACTTCTTTCTTCGTTTTGGATTGGCGTGGGAGAAGCACGACAGGTCGGAGCGAAAGGCGTCAATCATGAGCGCCTCCGGTACTCGCGCCGGCCAGATCATCCGTCCAGCGCCGGAACAGCGCGCTGGCATTAACGCCTCCGAAGCCGAAGCCATTGGAGATTGCATAGCCCATCGTCATCGGCCGGGCCCGGTTTGCGACGAAGTCGATCCCGTCGCCGGCCGGATCGGGAGCGCTCAGATTGAGGGTCGGCGGTGCCATCTGATCCCTGAGCGCCAGGATTGCGAAGATTGCTCCGAGCCCGCCGGCGGCTCCGAGCAGGTGTCCGGTCGCCGATTTCGTTGCACTGACAGCTATCGCGAAATCGCGCCCGAAGACGCTCTTGATCGCTTCGATCTCACCCAGGTCGCCCACCGGCGTGGAGGTCGCATGGGCATTGAGATGACGAACCTCGCGGGGCGAAATCCCTGCTTGGGCGATTGCGATCTCCATGGCCCGGCGCGCACCGTCGCCGTCCTCGGGACCGGCGGTGACGTGATGAGCATCCGCCGTCGTGCCGTAGCCGACAAGCTCGGCCAGCGGTCTTGCGCCGCGCGCCAGCGCGTGGCTCAATTCCTCGATGACCAGCATGCCGGCTCCTTCGCCCATGACGAAGCCGTCCCGCGACTTGTCGAACGGTCGGGAGGCCTCATCAGGACGGTGATTAAAGGACGTCGAAAGCGAGCGTGCCGCGGCAAACCCACCGAGGCTGACAAGATTCATGCATGCTTCCGTCCCGCCGCACACGGCAATATCGGCCTCGTTGGCGCGGATTAGGCGAGCCGCATCGCCGATCGCCTGAATGCCGGCCGCGCACGCCGTCACGGGTGCACCGAGCGGACCTTTGAAGCCATAGCGGATCGAGACGTGGCCTGCCGCGAGGTTCACCAGGAAGGACGGCACCGTAAAAGGTGATAGACGGCGGACGCCGCGCCGGTCGACCGTGCGCACCGCCTCGGTTATGGCCGGGAACCCGCCGACGCCCGAGGCGATGATCGTGGCCGTGCGCAAGCGATCCGCTTCCGAGACGGGGGCCCATCTTGCTTGGGCGAGCGCCTCTTGTGCCGCGGCCAGCGCAAAGAGAATGAACCGGTCTACCTTGCGCTGATCCTTCGGCGGAAGGATGGCTTCCGGATCGAAACCAGCGTCCGGATCTTCTTCTGTGGAGGGCACCACCCCGCCGACCTTCGCCGGCAGGTCGCACACCACATCATCCGCAAGCCTCCGGATGCCCGAGCGGCCGGCCAGGAGACGCGACCAGGACGTTTCAACATCGGCAGCAAGGGGCGTAACCGCTCCCATGCCCGTAACAACAATCCGTCGCATCTATTTTCCTGTCAGTTTGGGCGCGCCGCAGGCGCCGCGACGCCGTTCAAGTGCCGGCTGATTCACGAACTTGATTGGCCGCCGCATCCAGAAAGGCCTGCGCGAGGTCAGGATCGTTGATGACGCGCGATAACATCAGCGCACCGACCATCGTCGAGAGAATGGCCATGGCCCTGCCATCGAACTCCCCGTCACTGGTCTCAGCAATGAAACGGCCGAGGATCTCGAGATGCTCCTTGATCCCGGCTTCGAACGGCGCTTTCACGTCCTTGCCCTGTCTGGCGGCATCCGAGCCGAGCGCCACGATCGGGCAGCCGTCCATCTTTTCTCCGCGATGGTCCATACTGAGGTAGAACGCGATCACCGCGCCAAGCGGATCATCAGGGTTTGCCGCAGTCGCGGCCGACCATCGACGGGTGGCGCTCTCCATCGCCCGCCTGGACGCCTGCGCCGCCAGGTCGTCCTTGGATGCGAACTGCTTGTAAAACGCGCCTTGGGTCAGTCCGGCACCCTTCATCAGATCCTTAAGGCCGATACCATCAAAGCCGCGCTCCCGAAAAAGGCGGCTTGCCACGTTGATTACCGTTTCTCGGTTTTCCGCTGCCTGAGTACGACTTACGCGCATTGTTGACCTCTTTTTTAGATTGCGTTCGTAATCTATAGCCTATATAGAGTTCGAACGCAATCTAAAAAGGAGATACGAAATGATCCGCAAAACCTTAAGCGCATCGCTCCTGGCTGCGCTGTTTCTTGCGGCCCCGGCTTTTGCCGAGGAGGCCACCATCGGACGCCCGATCGAGGGCGGCAGCCTGCACGAGGGACACCTTGACATGGTAGTCTACTACGTCCCGGTCGACGGCGGCCTCCTGGAGGTCACCGCCACCTTCGCGCCGAAGACCGGGGGCGATCCGCTGCGCGTCGTCATGGGTCTCGCCGACGACGACTCCGTGGCCTTTTCCATGCCGGGCCACCAGGACTCGCTCTACGCGTTCTCAAGGTCCGGAGATGAGGTGACGGTCTCGACCGAGACTGACATGCATCTGCGAGCCGACGCGACAATACGCTGAGCCGAAGTTCAGACCGCAGCCGGCGTGCTGCTGGCCGTGGGCTCTCGCGTCCGCTCGGCTCGCCACACGGTGCCTCGATCACGCCATCGAATAAGTTTGGGGAGAGGTCAAATGCTATACAGTTATTTTGTCGAGAAATCGATCCGAGAGAGCTTCGACCACGTCAACAACCATCGCTGGGATGAGGCGGTGAAGGCACTCGCGCTGCATGTCCATCACCGCGTTTCCGGCGCCCACGCGCTTGGTGGTGAGCGCCACGACAAAGAAGCCATGCGCCGCTGGTTTGAGCGCCTCGGCCGCGTCCTGCCCAATCTCCATCTCACGGTCAACCACATCTGGGTGAAGGGCTGGCCGTGGCATACTACCGTGTTTGCCCAGTGGGACGGCACCGCAACGCTGCTCAATGGCGACGCGTCGTACGTCAACCGTGGTCTCCACGTGTTCACCCTGCAGTGGGGCAGAGTCTATGCACTTGAGGAATTTTACGATTCACAAGCAGCGGCCCGCGGTCTTGCCGCCCAAGCGGCAGCTGGCCTCGAAGAAGCTGTCGCCGAACCAATTGTAGGCTAGCAGACGCTCAGTCAAAGCCCACCCGTTCCGTGAACGCGGGGGCGCTACCCCGTGGCCCAGCACTTGGAGGGCGGTCGCCTCGGCTCCGCAAATGCGTGCCACCAGCGATGCCTCGGCTCGTGAACATCGGTCAGGAGGTCACAGCCGATCAGCCGCTGATACACACCATCGTTTGTCTGAAGCGTTTGCCTGGACCGCGCGCCCTAACTCGCGCGACCTCTACTGTTCAGTTCCTCGTGCGGATAGAGCTTGCCGAACAGTGGCAGGTACATCGCGCCCTTGCGCATCAGGAAATCGTGGAAGGTCGCCATCGCCGGCGAGATCGCGTGATCGCTGCGCATCACCGAAAACCATTGCCGGCGGATCGGCATGCCGACGACGTCGAGGATGACCAGCCGGCCAGCCTCGATTTCCGCGGCGATGGTGTGGGCAGAGATGAAGGCGATGCCGAGCCCGGCCATCACCGCCTGTTTGATCGTCTCGTTCGAGCCCATCTCGACGCCGAGATCGTCGATGCGGCCAGGCACGTCGCTCAAAAATATTTCCAGCGAGATGCGCGTGCCGGAGCCGGACTCGCGAATGAGGAAATGTTCCTCGGCGATCCGCTCCTTGGAAATGTCGCGTGCCGACGCCAGCGGGTGGTCGGGCGGTGCGATGATGACCAGCGGGTGATCGCCGAAGACCGAAGCACGCACCGGGACTTCCTTCGCCGGGCGTCCCATCAGCGCGATATCGATGTCGTGGTTCCTCAGATTGTCGATCGTCTCGGCGCGGTTGCCGATGGCAAGGCGCATGTCGATATCGGGATGTTCCTTCATGAAGGCGGCCATCAGCCGCGGTGCGAAATATTTGGCCGTGGAAACGACGCCGAGCCGCAAGCTGCCGGCGCGCACGCCCTTGATTGCATCCATCTTGTCTTCGAGCAGACGAAGCCGCTCCTCGATGGCCTGTGCCGTCTCGACGAAGGCCAGACCTGCGGCAGTGGGACGCATGCCGTCCGACGTCCGGTCGAACAAGGCCAGTTGGAACTCCTCCTCCACCTGCCGCAACTGGATCGTTACCGCTGGAGGAGACAGGCCTAACACCTTGGCCGCGCTGACGATTTTTCCGTGGCTGATGATTGCCTGAACGGTCTTGAACTGCTTGAGCGTGAGGTTTCTCATATGGCATACTAAAATTTTTTTACTGCCTGAGTAAAGTTATTGAATTTTACTTATCCAGCGTCGTTTGTTCTCCTTTCCCAATCCGGCCGACCCGAGGAGAGGCGGCTGGATCGGGAGGTTACGATGCCAGCGGCAACGCTCGACGCTTTTCTGAACTCCTATCTTGGCGAGCCGGACGAACTGCGCTCCGCCGTCGTAGCGACCATCCGTCAGCTGACGCAGGCGGCCACCACGATCCGTAACACCATCAATCAAGGGGTGCTCGGCACGGCCTTTGCGGGAACCCGCGGCGTCAATGCTGACGGCGACATCCAGAAGGATCTCGATGTCTTCGCCGATGACATCTTCCTCGATGCCATGCGCCACGCTCCGATCGCGCTCTACGCTTCCGAGGAACTGGAGCAGCCGGTGCTGCTCGACAGGCAAGCGGCTCTTGCCATCGCCATCGACCCGCTCGACGGCTCATCCAACATCGACACCAACGTGTCGATCGGAACGGTCTTCTCGCTTCTCCCTGCAATTGGCGCGCCGGATGGGGATCCGGCCGCCTCGTTTTTGCAGGCAGGGGTGAACCAGCTGGGCGCCGGTTTCTTCATCTACGGCCCGCAGCTGGCGCTGGTTCTGTCGCTCGGCAGCGGCACCCATGTCTTCGTTCTCTCGACCCGGCTCGGCACCTTCGTCCAGGCCTATGAGAGCCGGGTCATCCCCCAGCGTACCCAGGAGTTCGCCATCAACGCCGCCAACTACCGGCATTGGGACGAGGCGGTGCGGCTCTACATCGACGACTGCCTTGAAGGCACCGAAGGCCCACGCGAGAAGGACTTCAACATGCGCTGGATCGCCTCCCTGGTCGCGGACTGTTATCGCATATTGATGCGCGGCGGCGTGTTCCTGTATCCAGGCGACAAGCGCAAGAGCTACAGGCAGGGGCGACTTCGCCTCGTCTATGAGGCAAACCCGATCGCTTATCTCGTCGAACAGGCGGGCGGTGCCGCCACCGATACGATCACCCGCATCCTCGAAATCGAACCCGAGAGCCTGCACCAGCGCGTGCCCATGGTTTTCGGATCGGCGCGGGAAGTCGCGCGCATCACCCGCTACCACACCGAGCCGAGCGCCATCGGCGAGCGCGCGCCGCTGTTCAGCCGCCGCGGCCTTTTCAGGGCCTGAAGACCATGTCGGCAAAGCACCCCATCATTACCATCACCGGGTCGTCGGGCGCAGGCACCACCTCTGTCAAGCGCATCTTCGAGCTGATCTTCCGGCGCGAGAACATCGGGGCCGCCTTCATCGAAGGCGATGCTTTCCATCGCTACGACCGCGCCACGATGAAGGCGAAGGTGGCCGAGGAGGAAAAGGCGGGCAATCCGAATTTCACCCACTTCCATGCCGAGGCCAATGAACTGGCAATCCTCGAAGAGGTATTCGAGGAATATGGCCGCCGGGGAACCGGAAAGACCCGCACATACATCCATGATGAGGATGAGGAGAAGCAGTACGGCACGCCGCCGGGACATTTCACCGAATGGCGCGAATTTCCGCCGAGCGACCTGCTCTTCTACGAGGGCCTGCATGGCTGCGTCGTCACCGACAAGATCAACCTGGCCAGGCACGCGGATCTCAAGATCGGCGTGGTGCCGGTCATAAATCTCGAATGGATCCAGAAGATCCATCGCGACCGCGCAACGCGCGGCTATTCCACCGAGGCGGTGATGGACGTGATCCTGCGTCGCATGCCGGACTATGTCCGCTACATCGTCCCGCAGTTTTCGCAGACCGCCATCAACTTCCAGCGCGTGCCGATCGTCGACACGTCCAATCCATTCATCGCGCGCTGGATACCGACGCCCGACGAATCGATGCTGGTTATCCGCTTCGCCAATCCCCGCGGCATCGATTTCCCCTACCTGCTTTCGATGATCCACGACTCGTTCATGTCGCGGCCGAATTCCATAGTGGTGCCCGGCAACAAGCTCGACCTTGCCATGCAGCTGATCCTGACGCCGCTCATCCTGCAATTGATCGAACGCAAGAACCGTGTGTCGTGAGGAGGACGCCATGAACAGCCAAGCAGCAGCACTGAAGCCCGTCGCCGCCGTCTCGGAGCGCGACATGGCCAACGCCATTCGCGCACTGGCGATGGACAGTGTCCAAAAGGCCAATTCCGGTCATCCGGGCATGCCGATGGGCATGGCCGATGTCGCAACGGTGCTGTTCAGCCGCTTCATCAATATCGATCCGTCGGCCCCCAACTGGCCCGATCGTGACCGCTTCGTGCTGTCGGCCGGGCACGGCTCGATGCTGCAGTATGCGCTGCATTACCTGCTAGGCTTTGAAGACATGCCTATCGAAGAATTGCAGCGGTTTCGCCAGCTGGGCAGCCGCACCGCCGGACATCCGGAATATGGCCATGCGCTTGGCATCGAGACGACGACCGGCCCGCTTGGACAAGGCATTTCGACCGCTGTCGGCATGGCGCTGGCGGAGCGCATGCTTGCGGCCCGCCACGGCGCCGATCTCGTCGACCATTTCACCTACGCGATCGCCGGCGACGGCTGCCTGCAGGAAGGCATCAGCCACGAGGCGATCGATCTTGCCGGTCACCTGAAGCTCTCCCGGCTGATCGTCTTTTGGGACGACAATGCGATCTCGATCGACGGGCCCACTTCCCTGTCGACATCGATGGACCAGCCGGCGCGGTTCAAAGCCGCTGGATGGCATGTCCAGTCGGTGAACGGCCACGACACCGAAACCGTTGCGGCGGCAATCGGAGCGGCGCAGCAATCGGACCAGCCGTCTCTGATCGCCTGCCACACGGTGATCGGCAAGGGAGCGCCCAATCTGGGCGGTTCGGAAAAGACGCATGGCGCGCCGCTGGGCGATGCGGAGATCGCCGCGACGCGCGAAAACATCGGCTGGGCCTTCGCGCCGTTCGAGGTGCCGGACGATATCCTTTTCGCCTGGCGCGAGATTGCCGGCCGCGGTCAAGCGGCACGCCGCGCCTGGGAGCAGCGGCTTGCCGCCTCACCACGGCGGCAGGCCTTCGAGAGCGCGGTCGCTGGCGCCCTGCCCGACGCGGTCTTCGAAGCGCTCGGCGCTTTCCGCAAGGAGCATGTCGGGAAGGCCACCAAGGTTGCAACGCGAAAAGCCTCGGAAATGGCACTCGCTGCGATCAATGGCGCAACCGAACTGACCGTCGGCGGCTCCGCCGATCTGACGCATTCGAACCTGACGATCACCAAGGGTATGAACCGCATCGCGCCGGGCGACTACGCCGGCCGCTACATCCACTATGGAATCCGCGAGCACGGCATGGCCGCAGCCATGAACGGCATCGCACTGCATGGCGGCTTCGTGCCTTATGGCGGCACGTTCCTGTGCTTCGCCGACTATGCGCGCGGCGCGATGCGGCTCTCGGCGCTCATGGGCCAGCGCGTCATCTATGTGATGACGCATGATTCCATTGGTCTCGGCGAGGACGGCCCGACCCACCAGCCGGTCGAGCACCTGGCGATGCTGCGGGCGACGCCAAACCTCAACGTCTTCCGCCCGGCCGACATCATCGAAACGGCGGAGTGCTGGGAACTGGCGCTGAGAAGCGAGAAGCGGCCGAGCGTGCTGGTGCTCTCGCGCCAGAACCTGCCGATGCTGCGCCAAGCACCTAGCGGCGAGCCACACAGCGACGAGAACCGGTCGAGCCGGGGCGCCTACATCCTGCGCGAGCCAGCCGGGCACCGCGCGGTGACGCTGATCGCCACCGGCTCGGAGGTCGAAATCGCGGTTGCCGCCGCCCTACGGCTGGAGACCGAGCACGGCGTCGCCGCCGCGGTCGTCTCGATGCCGTGCTGGGAGCTTTTCGAGGAGCAGGACGCCGGCACCCGCAAGGCCGTCCTCGGCTCGGCGCCCCGCATTGCCATCGAAGCCGCAGCACGGCTCGGCTGGGACCGCTGGATCGGCGACACCGGCACTTTCGTCGGCATGGCCGGTTTCGGCGCCAGCGCCCCTGCCCCGGATCTCTACCGGCATTTCGACATCACGCCCGAAGCCGTCGCGGCAGCGGCGCTGAAGCTCATCATCTAGGAGAAACCGACAATGGCCCGCATCACCCTTCGCCAGCTTCTCGACCATGCCGCCGAGCACGGCTACGGGGTGCCGGCATTCAACATCAACAACATGGAACAGGGCCTCGCCATCATGGAGGCCGCCAGGGCCTGCGATGCGCCGGTCATCATCCAGGCCTCGCGCGGCGCCCGCTCCTATGCCAATGACATCATGCTGGCCAAGATGATGGAGGCTTTGACCGAAATCCATCCGGCCATTCCGCTCTGCATCCATCAGGATCACGGCAACAACGAGGCCACCTGCCTGTCGGCGATCCGCCACGGCTTCACCTCGGTGATGATGGACGGGTCATTGATGGCGGACGCCAAGACGCCGGCGAGCTACGACTACAACGTCGCCATCACCGAACGTGTCGCACGCATGGCGCATTGGGTCGGCGCTTCAGTCGAAGGCGAGCTTGGCGTGCTCGGCTCGCTGGAAACCGGCCAGGGCGAGGCCGAGGACGGGCACGGCGCTGAAGGTGCGCTTTCCCATGACCAGCTTTTGACCGATCCCGATCAGGCGGTCGACTTCGTGATCGCCACCCGGGTCGACGCGCTGGCGATCGCCTGCGGTACCTCACACGGTGCCTATAAATTCAGCCGCAAGCCTGACGGCGGCATCCTGGCCATGCAGGTGATCGAGGCGATCCACGAAAAGCTGCCCAACACGCATCTGGTCATGCACGGGTCTTCCTCCGTGCCGCAGGAACTGCAGGACATCATCAACAACTATGGCGGCGAGATGCCCCAGACCTTTGGCGTCCCGGTCGAGGAAATCGAGCGCGGCATCCGCTACGGCGTGCGCAAGGTCAACATCGACACCGATTGCCGAATGGCCATGGCCGGGCAGTTCCGCCGCGTTGCGACGGAGGACCCGCGCGAATTCGATCCGCGTAAATTCCTGAAACCCGCCATGGACGCCCTGCGCGACCTTTGCCGCGATCGCTTCGAACGCTTCGGCACCGCAGGCCACGCGTCGAAGATCAGGGTGATCGCCATGGATGAGATGGCGAAACGTTACGCCGCAGGAAAGCTCGACCCCCAAATCGCAACCGCGAAAGCCGCCTGAGCGGCAAACAGGAGACCTGCCATGAACAAGATCGACATGCCCTCAGCAGGCACGCTCAAGGAAGGCAAGGAACGCTACAGGTCCGGCGTCATCCCCTACAAGAAGATGGGCTACTGGGAGCCGGACTACCGGCCCAAGGAGACCGACCTGATCGCCATGTTTCGGATCACGCCGCAGCCCGGCGTCGACCACGAGGAGGCGGCCGCCGCCATCGCCGGTGAATCCTCTACCGCGACATGGACCGTGGTGTGGACCGACAGGCTGACCGCCTGCGAGCTCTACCGCGCCAAGGCATTCAAATCCGAGCCGGTGCCGAACACAGGTCCAGGCACCAGGATCGAGCAACAGTACTTCGCCTATATCGCCTACGACCTCGACCTGTTCGAGCCCGGCTCCATCGCCAACCTGACTGCATCGATCATCGGCAACGTGTTCGGCTTCAAGGCCGTCAAGGCCTTGCGGCTCGAGGACATGCGCATCCCGGTGGCTTACCTCAAGACCTTCCAGGGCCCGGCGACCGGCATCGTGGTGGAACGTGAGCGGCTCGACAAGTTCGGCCGGCCGCTGCTCGGCGCGACGACGAAGCCGAAGCTTGGCCTGTCAGGCCGCAACTACGGCCGCGTCGTCTACGAGGCGCTGAAGGGTGGCCTCGACTTCGTCAAGGACGACGAGAACATCAACTCACAGCCCTTCATGCATTGGCGCGACCGTTTCCTCTACTGCATGGAGGCAGTGAACAAGGCGTCGGCCGCCACCGGCGAAGTCAAGGGCCATTACCTCAACGTCACCGCCGGCACGATGGAGGACATGTACGAGCGCGCCGAATTTGCAAAACAGCTTGGCTCCTGCATCGTCATGATCGACCTCGTCATTGGCTACACGGCGATCCAGTCGATGGCCAAGTGGGCACGCCGCAACGACATGATCCTGCACCTCCACCGGGCCGGCAACTCGACCTATTCGCGCCAGAAGAACCACGGCATGAATTTTCGCGTCATCTGCAAATGGATGCGGATGGCCGGCGTCGATCACATCCATGCCGGCACGGTGGTCGGCAAGCTGGAAGGCGACCCGCTTATGATCAAGGGGTTTTATGACACGCTGCGCGAGGAGCGCACGCCGCAGAACCTCGAAACCGGGCTGTTCTTCGATCAGGACTGGGCCTCGCTCAACAAGGTGATGCCCGTCGCCTCCGGTGGCATCCATGCCGGCCAGATGCACCAGTTGATCCATTATCTCGGCGAGGACGTCATCCTGCAGTTCGGCGGCGGCACGATCGGCCATCCGGACGGCATCCAGGCCGGCGCGACGGCCAATCGCGTCGCGTTGGAGGCGATGATCCTCGCCCGCAACGAGGGCCGCGACTATCTGCGCGAAGGGACCAAAATCCTCGAACAGGCGGCCAGATGGTGCACGCCGCTCAAGGCGGCCCTGGAGACGTGGAAGGACGTCACCTTCAACTACGAATCGACCGACACGGCCGACTTTGTACCAACCGCAACGCCGAGCTTCTAGACGAAAGGAACCGTCGCCATGATGACCAATCCCGGAAACAAGGTCACGCAGGGACAGTTTTCGTTCCTGCCCGAGCTAACCGATGAGCAGATTTCAGCGCAGATCAAATACGCACTGAAAAACCACTGGGCGGTCAGCGTCGAGTACACGGACGATCCACATCCGCGAAACACCTATTGGGAAATGTACGGCAACCCGATGTTCGACCTGAGGGACCCGGCGGGCATCCTGCTTGAAGTCAACAATTGCCGGAAAGCTATGCCCAACATGTATGTCCGGGTCACCGCCTTCGATTCGACCAAGGGCTGGGAAGCACCGCGCATGTCATTCATCGTCAACCGGCCACCCAATGAACCCGGGTTCCGGCTGCTGCGCCAAGAGCGTGACGGCCGCAGTCAGGGCTATTCGATCGTGCCTTATGCGACCGACAGGCCCGAAGGCGAACGGAGCTAGGCGAACCATGCTGGACGCGATAGCAAAGAGCGCTGCCGCGCAGGGCGAATCGGTTGATCTACAGGCCGAGTTCGAGGCGTCCAACATCGACGAGGTGATGGACAAGCTCGACCGCGAACTCGTCGGCCTGAAGCCCATCAAGAACCGCATCCGCGAGATCGCTGCGCTGCTCCTGGTCGACCGGCTTCGCCGCAAGTTCGGGCTGATCTCTGGCGCACCGACGCTGCACATGAACTTTACGGGAAATCCCGGTACCGGAAAGACCACCGTGGCGCTCAGAATGGCCGAAATCCTGCATCGTCTTGGCTATGTCCGCGAAGGGCACATGGTCGCGGTGACGCGCGACGATCTCGTCGGCCAGTATGTGGGCCACACCGCGCCCAAAACCCGCGAAGTGATCAAGCGCGCCATGGGCGGGGTGCTTTTCATCGACGAGGCCTACTATCTCTACAAGCCCGAGAACGAACGCGACTACGGCCAGGAATCGATCGAAATCCTGCTGCAATGCATGGAAAACAACCGTGACGATCTGGTTGTGATCCTTGCCGGCTACAAGGACAAGATGGACCGCTTCTTCGACAGCAATCCCGGCATGCGCTCGCGCATCGCCCATCACCTCGATTTTCCGGACTACGGCGTCAGCGAACTCAAATCAATCGCCGAGATCATGCTGGCGGAACAGAATTACCGTCTCAGCGAAGCGGCGGCCAAGGCGCTCGAAGAGTATCTCCCGATCCGCATGCGGCTGCCGCATTTCTCCAACGCCCGCTCCGTTCGCAATAGCCTCGACCGGGCGCGGCTTCGCCAGGCCAGCCGGCTTTTCGCATCGCGCGACCGGGCGTTGACGAAAATCGATCTTATCACCATTGAGGAATCCGATATTCGCGGCAGCCGCGTGTTCGCGGAAGGTAAGCTCGAAGGCGAACCGGAGACGAAGGCGCGCTGACAAGATGACGGCGGTTGGTGTGCAGCGACCGGAAACGGACGACAGAATGGGAGCCGACGACCATGGATACCAAGACAATCATCGCGCCCTCGGTGCTTTCCGCGGACTTCTCGCGGCTCGGCGACGAGGTCGAAGCGGTCGTCCGGGCGGGTGCCGATTGGATCCATCTCGATGTGATGGATGGCCATTTCGTGCCCAACATCACCTTCGGTCCGCCGGTGGTCAAGGCGATCCGTAATCGAACGGACAAGGTCTTCGACTGCCACCTGATGATCGCGCCGGCCGACGCCTATCTCGGCGCCTTCGCCGATGCCGGCTGCGACATCATTACGGTGCATGCCGAGGCCGGACCGCATCTCGACCGTTCGCTGCAGGCAATCAGAAATCTCGGCAAGAAGGCCGGCGTGTCGCTGAACCCGTCAACGCCGGAAAGCGTCATCGAATATGTACTCGACCGGCTCGATCTGGTGCTTCTGATGACGGTCAATCCGGGCTTCGGCGGCCAGGCCTTCATTGCGGCGGTCGTCGATAAGGTCAGGCGGGTCAAGGCGCTGGTCGGCCATCGTCCGATCGACATAGAGATCGACGGCGGCGTCACGCCCGAAACCGCTCCGCTTGTCACCGCGGCCGGTGCCAGTGTGCTGGTCGCCGGCTCGGCCATCTTTAAGGGCGGCACCGAGGCGGCCTATCGCGCCAATATCGGCACCATCAGGCAGGCGGCCGACGGGGCGATCCGGAAAGCGGCGTAAACCATTTCATCGGAGGAAATCTTGGCGGCAATCCCACCTGTCTGCGATTTCGGCTGGCGAGCCATCGACGCCGTTTTGCCCGGCGTCGACGGCACATCGCATTCGATCTTAAGCCACGCCGGCCCGAACGGGCTGGTGGTGGCTTTCATCTGCAATCACTGCCCCTATGTGAAGGCGGTGATTTCACGGATGGTGCGCGACGCCAATGACCTCAAGGCCGAAGGCATCGGCTTTGTCGCGATCAACTCCAACGATAGCGACGCCTATCCAGATGATTCGTTCGACAACATGAAGCTCTTTGCCAGGACGAACGGCTTCACTTTCCCCTATCTCCACGACGAGCACCAGACGGTGGCGCGCGCCTACGGAGCCGTTTGCACCCCGGATTTCTTCGGGCTCAACAGCGAGTTGACGCTGCAATATCGCGGCCGGCTGGACGCGTCGCGACGCGACGCCGAATTGCCCGGGCTGAGGCGCGACCTGTTCGAGGCGATGAAGCAAGTTGCCCGAACCGGGGACGGACCGCTTGACCAGATCGCTTCGATCGGCTGTTCGATCAAGTGGAAGGGTGCCGCATGAACGTCGGCGCAGGCAGGCCGTTTCGCTCGCCCAAGGCGATCCTGTTCGATCTCGACGGCACACTGGTCGATTCGGCGCCTGATATTGCGGCCGCCGTCAACGAATTGCTGGCCGGCCGCGATCTGCCGCCGCTGCGGCTGGATCAGGTCAAGGCCATGATCGGCGGCGGCATCAGGAAACTGGTCGAAAGGGCCGTCGCGGCTTCCGGCACGCCGCTCCTCGGCATCGCACTCGATGAGGCCAACCGCGTCATGGCGCCGATCTATCGCAGGCATCTGACCGGCCGCACGAGGCTGATGCCTGGCGTCAGGGAGGTTCTCACGCACTTGCATTTGAGCGGAATAGCCATGGCCGTGGTGACCAACAAGCCGCAGCTGGCGGCTCGCGAAATCCTGCTGCATTTTCGGCTGACGGAATATCTCGGCGCGATCGTCGGCGGAGACGCGGTGACATCATTGAAACCGGCGCCAGACGCGCTGTTGCTGGCGCTCGACCTGCTTCAGGTCGAACCTCGTGACACGCTGATGGTCGGAGACAGCAGCGCCGACGTGGCCGCCGCCCGCGCCGCCGGCATGGCCGTCATTCTGCTGCGTGGCGGATACAGCCAAATTCCCGTTGAAGAGCTTTGCGCCGACCTCGTTT
Organism: Mesorhizobium sp. M0816; assembly: GCF_040320005.1. NCBI lineage: Bacteria > Pseudomonadati > Pseudomonadota > Alphaproteobacteria > Hyphomicrobiales > Phyllobacteriaceae > Mesorhizobium > Mesorhizobium sp. M0816. Next base: position 330,319 of record NZ_JAMYOT010000005.1, read on the forward strand.
GCGACAGCCTGTTCGATCTGCCGTCAGCGATGCAGAGGCTGCAAGACGCTGCGTGACCCCATGCGCAAAGCCGAGCCAACGCCGGCCGAGCGCAGTCCAACGGCCGGCGGTACCGCGTTATTTTGAGAATTGTTTCAGATAAGCAATGACGTTGGCGATGTCCTCGTCTTTCTTGAGGCCGACAAACGCCATCTTGGTTCCTTTGACCATCGCCTTGGGATCGCGAAGGTAGGTCGTCAGCGTGGCCTCATCCCATTTGACGCCGGACTTGCCGGCCTCGGTCATGGCCTTGGAATAGCTGAACCCCGGATGCGTCCCGGCCGTTCGGCCGATAACGCCGTTCAAGGACGGACCGATCTTGTTCTGATCCTTGTCTGCGACGTGGCAGACCTTGCATTTGGCAAACACCTTCTCACCCGCCGCGGCATCCTGTGCCTGAGACTGGGTAGTGACAAAGGTGGCGACGGACACGGCGGCGAAAAATGCGACTGCGCGCATGGCATTTCCTCATTGATCGTGTGAGTGCCCGGGACACTTTACGCGTGTCGATGCCTTGATCGCCGGCATTCGTTTTAAAGCGGGAGAGCGAACTATTCGTCCTTCCTCCCCGGACTGGCAGCACCTGCACGCCTCGAAAAGCTAGACTGCCGATGAAAGAAGTCAATCGTACAAAGGTCCTGTTTCGTTTCCCGACTGCGCGAAGGGAAGTGTGTAGCGACACGCGGTCCACATCATTGACGCCTGTTGGCCGAACGCGTAGCCTCACTCCAACCGGTTTGCTGTTTGGGCACCTTCAGGAATCCGCGCAACTCCAAAGCACGAACTCTGGAGAGTTCGCCGCGCAGGCGACGATAAGTGCCAAATGGACATGGTCGATCTCATATTAACGGTGTGCCTTAGCGCCAATCCGGGCAATTGCCGAGATGAACATCTCTATTTCGAGAGCCGCGGCTCTCTGTTCCAATGCATGTTCCTGGCGCCCGCCGAGATCGCAAAATGGTCTCAGGAACATCCGAGTCTCAAGGTCGTGCGCTGGAAATGTGCCGTTCCGAGCAAGGAACGAGCAATTTGATCGACATTCCTGGTTCGTCAAGACCCTAAAAGAGGAGACGCCATGATGATTTCGCGGCGCACGACGCTGCGCTTGGCGGCTCTGGGGGCCATCCTCGCCTCAAAGCCGGTTGCCGTCTTTGCGGCCGCTAAAGTCCGAATTGGTGTCCTGAAGTTCGGCACCGTGAGCTGGGAACTCGACACGTTGAAACGCCACAAGCTCGACGAGGCCAACAGGATCGATCTGGAAATTGTCTACTTCGCCGGGGAGGATGCGACCAACGTCGCGCTGCTGGCCGGCGCGATCGACATGATCGTGACCGACTGGCTGTGGGTCTCGCGCCAGCGCTCCGAGGGCGGCGATCTTACATTGGCCCCTTATTCGACCGCCGTGGGGGCAATCATGGTGAAGGACGAATCGCCGATCCGGACGCTCGCCGACCTCAAGGAAAAGAAAATCGGTGTCGCCGGCGGCCCGCTCGACAAGAGCTGGCTACTGGTCCAGGCGCTGGCCAGACGCGATCACGGCCTCGACCTGCCGACAGCCTGTGACGTCGTCTTTGGCGCGCCGCCGCTGATTTCTGAAAAGGCGATGCAAGGCGAACTCGATGCCGTGCTCAATTTCTGGCATTTCTGCGCCCGGCTCGAGGCCAATGGCTTTCGTCGGTTGATCGGTGCGGATGACGCGACGAAAGCGCTTGGTGCCTCAGGCCCCGTGTCGGCACTCGGCTACGTCTTCCACGAACATTGGGCGAGCGACAATCCGGATGCCGCCCGGGGCTTCGTCAAGGCATCCAAGCAGGCCAAGGACTTGCTAGCCAAATCCGATGATGAATGGCTGCGCCTGGCGCCACTCATTCGCGCAGAAGGCAAGGAGCTGGAAAAACTGCGCGACCGCTATCGCCAGGGCATCCCAAGACGGCCGGTCGCCGAAGAAGCGGGCGATGCGGGCAAACTCTATCACGTGCTGGCCGCGATAGGCGGCGAGAAGCTGGTTGGCAGGGCGCCCGAGATGGCGCCCGGCACGTTCTGGCCGGAACTCGCGAAATGACCGCAACGGAAGACAAGTCGGGTCGATCCGGCTTTGCGACGGCGCTGACGCCAGCGCTGACGGTAACGGTTTCCCTGATTGGACTTTGCCTGCTGTGGGGCCTCGCGGCTCATCTGTGGCAAAGCCGTGCTTTCCCCCCACCAGGGCAGGTCTGGCAGGTCCTGCTCAGGGAAGCGGCGAGCGGTGACCTTTTTTATCATCTTGGCGCGACGCTCGGACGAGTTGCTGCGGCGTACGTCGTCGCAATGATTATCGGCTCGGTCATCGGCGTCATCCTCGGCAGCTACCGCGGTGCGGACCGGTTCTTCAGTCCGTGGGTGGTCCTGTTTCTCAACATTCCAGCGCTGGTGGTCATCGTGCTCGCCTATATCTGGTTCGGCCTCAACGAGGCGGCGGCGATTGGCGCAGTTGCCGTGAACAAGATCCCGAATGTCGTGGTGACGATGCGCGAAGGCGCCAGGGCGTTTGATCCGCGTTATGCCGAAATGGCCGCCGTCTACCGCTTCGCCCCACTCGAGCGCATCCGCCATGTCCTGCTGCCGCAACTGCAGCCCTATTTTGCCGCGGCCTCGCGGTCCGGCATCGCCCTCATATGGAAGATCGTCCTGGTGGTCGAACTGCTCGGCCGCTCCAATGGCGTCGGTTTCCAGATCTATCTCTATTTCCAGCTCTTCGACGTCGCCGCCATTCTTGCGTACACGCTGGCTTTCGTGGCGGTGATGCTTGTCATCGAACTTCTCCTGGTGCAGCCCATTGAACGACATGCAACCCGTTGGCGCCGCCGTCCCGCTTAGGGTCGACATCGCCGAAAAGACCTTCAGGTCCGCGCAAGGCGTGTCGATCACGGCGCTACAGGGTCTGTCCTTCGAGGTCCGGCCGGGCGAATTCGCTTGCCTGTTTGGGCCGTCGGGCTGCGGCAAGACCACGACGTTGCGCATCCTGCTTGGACTGGACAAAGACTTTTCCGGCTCTTTCCAACTGCCGCAAGGCGGCTCGAACCGCATCGCCGCCGTGTTCCAGGAGCCTACTTTGCTGCCATGGCGCACGGTGGAGCAGAATGTCAGGCTGGCGCTGCCGAAAAGCCTAAGAGCGAAGAGTCTCGACGAGCTGTTTGACACTCTCGGCCTCGCTGGCATGCGCTCGCTCTATCCGGCGGAGCTTTCGCTCGGGCTTGCGCGCAGGGCAGCGCTTGCCAGGGCCTTCGCCACCGAACCGGCGGTACTTTTCCTGGACGAACCCTTTGCCTCCCTCGACGAACAGACCGCCGAGCGGCTTCGGCAATTGCTTTTGACCGTGTGATCGGCGCGGCCTACGACCGCCCTGATGGTAACGCACAATCTGCGCGAGGCACTGATGCTGTCGGACCGCATCATCGTGCTTGAGCAGCGCCCAGCCCACGTGCTCGGCATGTTCGACGTAAGAGTGCCGAGGCAGCATCGCAATCCACTGGTGATGAGCGACCTTTTGCGGTCATTCCAGCAAAAATTTCCGGGTGTGGCCTGATCGCCTTACGGCTCGAATGCGGATTGCAAGGTATTTTGCAGCCAATAGCCAATAGAAACGGCGAGACTGTGAGGCACCGCCACGCGCGCCTGTTTCGCCTGATTAAAAGCAACGTACGTCGGCTTCAGCCTGCGCGCGTTTCAGTTCCGTGCGCGCCGCCTTCGCTGGCGCGCTTTCGCGAAACAACCCTGCGGCCTCCCCTGTCGTCAGCGACATGCTTTTGAAGGTCTCCGCCCTCTCATAGTGATCGTAAGGAAGGATCGAGGCGATAACATCGATCGAGCAGGAACAGCTTTCAAGCGCCTGACGTGTCTGGCCATTTGTTTGCATGCAGCCGAGCACGTAGTCGGCAATCGTTGCCGTCGGGTAGTCTCCCGCGGCGTTGGCCAAGTTCGCAAAAGCCAGCGTCGCCGCAAAGGCCACCGGCAAGGTGAGAGATCCAACAGACCTTATCATGAGGAACCTCCAGTTGGCCTGGACACCATGCGTCCAGACGGGATCATCGCTCCAATTGGCGACGTGCCGCAAAGCCAGTCAAGCTCCCATGGCCTGCGTATAGGACCAAAGGAGGAATGCCCTATCGACCGACAAGAGCCAGCTTCATGCCCCCCTGCGCACCCTCCTTCACGCGTTCATTTCATGCGTCGCTCACTATCGGCAGCCAGCGAGACGCCCGCATACTTACTCGTAGGTGCCCCGCAGAATATATCGAAATAAAGTCAAATGTGTATCACCTCGAGAATACGCGAACAATATGTTTGCTATATATATCGCGGCTGGCGGTCATCCTCTTATTAGTTTTTCACGCGGCGCTTATTTTAATTATTTCTAAATATTGCATCGCACCATATCGATATTGCAGCGCAGCGACCCATTGTAGGTTTTTGCTTGCCTGGCCTTTTACGATGACATAGCTTTTTCCTGTTTCCGGCTTCAAGAGCGCCACCGTCATCAGGGAGCGGCGGCAGTCTTTCGAAGACCAAGGGGGGCGGGCGGTAACGGTGCCCTCTGCTTCGGGGTAGGTCGTGACAGCTGCCGGAAAATAACTTCCCAACATGAATTGCTTGGGCAAGCCCTTGTGGGGCTTGACGGTCGATTCTTCACTGCGAACCCGGGAGGATTTTGGATGCGTGTACTTGCGAAAACTACCTACATTCTGACGACCGCGGCGTTTTTATCGCTCGGCGCTGCCTATACGGCTTCGGCCAATGAAGACCTTGCAAAGCTCGCATCGGATGCGAAGAACTGGGCGATGCAGACGGGTGACTACGCCAACACCCGCTATTCCAAACTCAACCAGATCACTGCCGACAATGTGAAGAACCTGCAGGTCAAATGGAGCTTTTCCACCGGCGTGCTGCGCGGTCACGAAGGCGGGCCGCTGGTCATCGGCGACGTGATGTATGTCCACACGCCTTTCCCAAACAACGTCTATGCTCTGGACCTCAAGAATGACGGCAAGATCCTGTGGAAATACGAGCCCAAGCAGGACACGAACGTCATTCCGATCATGTGCTGCGACACGGTCAATCGCGGTGTCGCCTATGGCGACGGCAAGATCATTCTCAACCAGGCCGACACCACCGTCGTCGCGCTCGATGCCAAGACCGGCAAGGTCGTCTGGTCTGTCAAGAACGGAGACCAGACCGACGGCGGAAAGGGCGAATCCGGCACGTCGGCACCCGTAGTCATCAAGGACAAGGTGCTCGTGGGCGTCTCCGGTGCTGAATTCGGTGTTCGCGGCTGGCTGGCCGCCTACAATCTGAAAGACGGCAAGCTCGCCTGGAAAGCCTATTCGGAAGGTCCTGATGCAGACACCCTTCTCGATCCCGAGAAGACCACCCATCTCGGCAAGCCTGTCGGAAAAGATTCCGGCACGAACACCTGGGAAGGCGAACAGTGGAAGACGGGCGGCGGCACGACATGGGGATGGTATTCCTATGATCCCAAGCTGAACCTGGTCTATTACGGCACCGGCAATCCCTCGACGTGGAACCCGGTCCAGCGCCCAGGCGACAATCGCTGGTCCATGACAATCATGGCTCGCGATGCGGATACCGGTGTTGCCAAATGGCTCTACCAAATGACCCCGCATGATGAGTGGGACTATGACGGCATCAACGAGATGATTCTCGTCGATGGCATGGAGGTCAACGGCGCCAAGCACGACGTGCTGGTGCATTTCGACCGCAACGGCTTTGCCTACACAATGGATCGAGCCACCGGCGAACTTCTCGTCGCCAAGAAATACGATCCGGCAGTGAACTGGGCGACGGAAGTCAACATGGATCCCAAGAGCGACCAGTATGGCCGCCCGCAGGTCGTCGCCAAGTATTCGACCCAGCAGAACGGCGAAGACACCAACTCGACCGGTATCTGCCCGGCCGCGCTTGGAACCAAGGACCAGCAGCCGGCCGCCTACTCGCCGAAGACCGGGTTGTTCTACGTGCCGACCAACCATGTCTGCATGGACTATGAGCCTTACAAAGTGAGCTACACCGCCGGTCAGCCCTATGTGGGCGCCACCGTGTCGATGTATGCGGCGCCTGGCGGTGACGGTAACATGGGCAACTTCATTGCCTGGGATGCAGCCAAGGGTGAGATCGTCTGGTCGAAGCCCGAGCAGTTCTCGGTGTGGTCGGGCGCATTGGCGACAGATGGCGACGTCGTCTTCTACGGTACCCTCGAAGGCTACATCAAGGCGGTCGATAAGGACGGCAAGGAACTCTACAAGTTCAAGACCCCGTCCGGCATCATCGGCAACATCACGACCTACGAGCATGACGGCAAGCAGTACGTCGCCGTTCTGTCCGGCGTCGGTGGATGGGCGGGTATCGGTCTGGCAGGGGGGCTGCTTTCGCCCGATAACGCCGCTGCCTGGCATGGCGCCGTCGATCAGGGCCGTGCGCAGGGCGACGAGACCGCGGTCGTTGGAACCGCTGGTCTGGGTGCCGTCGGCGGTTACGCGGCACTTGCCGACTATACGACGCTGGGCGGCCAGCTCACCGTCTTCGGCCTCCCGGACTAATAACCGGGAAGAGCCTTACGACTAGGTTCGAAAACGAGAGCCCGGGTCACCCGAAGCCGGGAACCGGGCTCTCGATTGCGCGCCCACCCAACACCGATTAATGCCGAGCACGACGGCAGCCAGTGTCCCTGGCAAATGAAGGAAGAGTCTGAATGATCGTTCGCATTGCAGTTTCCGCTCTCGCTCTGGTCCTGCTGCCTCTGGCCAGCTCAAGTCTGGCAAGGGCCGAAGACAGCATGGAAAAAGCCAAGGCGGTGAAGCAAGAAGGGGGCAAATATTTAGATGCGGACGGAAATCCGACCTACAAGATCGAAAACGGAACCGTCGATTGGTACACCTTCAGCGGGTACCGCCGGTATCACTCAGATTGCCATGTCTGTCACGGACAGGACGCCACAGGTTCGAGCTATGCGCCTGCCCTGGCTAATAGCCTGAAGAACATGGATTACGCCACGTTCCTGTCGATCGTCGCCGAGGGCCGCAAGAATGTCGGCGGCGGCAAGGAAAACGTCATGCCTGCCTTTGGCGACAACAAGAACGTCTATTGTTACCTGGACGATCTCTACGTCTATCTGCGCGCGCGCGCCGATGGCGCGGCACCCCGCGGCAGGCCGCCCAAGCACGAAAACAAGGCTCAGGCAGCCAAGGATGCCGAAGCATCCTGCATGGGTGGATGATATGACCGGCTGCACTGCATCGAAGCTGCGCGTCGTTCTGCCGATCCTCGGCGCGCTCGCCTTGCTGCCGTCGAATGTTCTGGCACAAAATGCCGGGCTTGGCGCTGCGGGCGAACTGGTCGATCCCGACATTCTGCGCGTCTGCGCCGATCCCTCGAACATGCCCTTTACCGACAAGAACGGCCAAGGCTTCGAAAACAAGCTGGCTGAACTGGTTGCCAAGAAGACGGGGCGGAAATCAGTCGCTTACACGTGGTTTCCCACTGTCACCGGCTTTGTGCGCAATACGCTGGGGGCCAATCGATGCGACATCATCATGGGCTACGCCCAAGGCGATGAACTGGTGCAGAACACCAACGCCTACTATCGCTCCGCCTATGTGCTCGTATACCCCAAAGGCAACGGCATGGAAGGCATCGAGACGCTCGAAGACCCGAAACTTTCCGGCAAGAGAATCGGCGTCGTCGAAAGCACGCCGCCAACCGCCAACATGGCCGCCAACAAGCTTCTGCGGACCGCCAAGATCTATCCACTCGCGGTGGATACGCGCGTCACTCCTTCCATGGGGGAGGTCATGATCAGGGACATGTTCGCCGGCGAGATTGACGCGGCGGTCCTGTGGGGGCCGATGGCAGGTTACTATGCCAGGGAACTCGGAGCCGATGTCACCATTGTTCCGCTGCTGAAGGAAAAAACCGGCTCGCGCATGTCCTACCGCATCACCATGGGCGTACGTCCGTCCGACCAGGAATGGAAACGGACGCTCAACCGGGTGATCAGGGAAAACCAGGCGGAGATCACCAAGCTCCTGCTGGGTTACAATGTGCCGCTGATCGACGAGCACGACAATCCGATCACGCAATAGTCGGGATGGGTCAGGAGGAGGAAAAACCTACGCGATGAACAATTGAAGAGAAGACTACAGCTACTTTCGATAGTTTTGTTTTTCGGTCTTTCAAAACCTTGCGTTCATTTGTCCATTTTGAGAACGTGATGGACGAGCCATTGCTTCGGTGCCCTGCAATGGTTGGCTAACCACCGGATCGGCCCCTTCGGGCTGGTAGAAGAGGAGAAATGTTATGAAGAAGAGCTGGACAAAACCGACCATGTGTCAGGTTGCTGCGGGCTTTGAAATTTCGCGCTATCTGCCTGCTGAAATTACTCCCAAGAAGTAGGCCGCAGAGGTGCGTGTCCCTGGCAACAGGGGCACGCATCCCCTTGCCGCATGGGATTTTCGTGAAAGAGTTTGAGGTGCGCAAAGCGGGCGGGCCGTTTTTTGCGGCTGCAAATTGGCTGCTGGTCAGAGAAGCCGCGGGGCGGGCGTTTTCATGCGTTTGAGAATCATCGGATCGGCGGCCGGCGGCGGCTTTCCGCAATGGAACTGCAATTATCGTCTGAGCCGTGCGGCTCGCACCGGGGTAGCTGGCGTGCATTCACGAACCCAATCGAGTGTCGCCGCGTCGGCGGATGGACTCGGCTGGGTTCTGTTCAACGGCTCGCCCGACATTCGCCAGCAGATCGCGGCAACGCCTGAATTGCAGCCCGTGCACGATGCGCCGCTGCGCTCGACACCTATTCGCGCGGTGGTGCTGACCAATGCCGATGTCGATCATGTGGCCGGCCTGCTCAGCCTGCGTGAGCGGCAGCCTTTCGCTATCTATGCAACGACACAGGTTCTGGCGACGCTGAAGGCGAATTCGATTTTCAATGTCCTCGATCCGGCGCTCGTGCCGCGACGCATCTTGCCGCCGGCGCAAGAACTGTCGATCTGCGACGCAGACGGCCACGAGACCGGGGTGGCTGTCGAGAGCTTTCCCGTGCCCGGGAAGATAGCCCTCTATCTCGAAGAAAGAGGCCAGCCGGATGCCAATTTCAGCTCCGATGCCGGCGACACGATCGGCGTCCGTATCGCCGGTGCCGGCAGTCGCGGCTCCGTCTTCTACATCCCCGGCTGCGCCCGCATCGATGCGACCCTGCGCACGCGTCTGGCCGATGCCGCATGCCTTCTGTTCGACGGCACGGTCTTCACCGACGACGAGATGATTGCTGCCGGCGTCGGCCAAAAGACCGGTGCGCGCATGGGGCATCAGGCAATGTCGGGAGACGCGGGGTCGATCGCCGGCTTGGCCGATGTGAGGATCGGCCGCCGTGTCTTCGTCCACATCAACAACACCAATCCTGTTCTGGACGAGAATTCTGCCGAGCGTGCAGCAGTCGAAGCGGCTGGCTGGGAAGTGGCCTGCGACGGGATGGAGATGGAACTTTGAGTGATTTCCACGACGCAGCCAGCAACGGCCTGTCCTCAAGCGAGCTCGAAGCCGTGCTGCGGCAGGTCGGTGCCGAGCGCTATCACAACCACCATCCTTTCCATCACAGGATGACCAGCGGTGCGCTGTCGAGGACCGAGATGCAGGCCTGGGCGCTGAACCGCTATTGCTATCAGGCTGTCATTCCGCGCAAGGATGCCATGATCCTCGCGCATGCCGAGGATCCGGCGTTTCGCGCCGCCTGGCGCAAACGCATCGAGGATCATGACGGCGAAGACGGCTGGAGCGGCGGTATTGCGCGCTGGTTGCACCTGGCGACCTCGCTCGGTCTCGATGCCGACGCGGTGAAGAGCGAGAGGCTGGCCCTGCCGGCGACACGTTTTGCGGTTGGCGCTTACCTCTCCTTTTGCACGAACCGGACCCTGCTGGAGGCGGTCGCGTCGTCGCTGACCGAGATGTTCTCGCCGCTCATCATCGGCGAGCGGGTACCCGCGATGCTGGCCAGATACGATTATATCACCGAGGACACGCTGGCCTATTTCACCCGACGGCCCGAACAGGCCTCGCGCGACGCCGACTTCGCGCTCGCCTATGTGCTCGAACATGCCGACACGGCGGAGCGCCGGCAGCAGGCGATCGATGCACTGGTGTTCAAATGCGATATACTCTGGGCCATGCTCGACGCGCTTCAACACGCCTATGGCGAGCCGGGCAATATCCCGCCCGGCGCCTTCCGTCCGGAGGCAGCCCAATGATGGCACTGCGCGAAAGAGCCATGGTGTCGCTGCAGTCGGTTCCATCGCTGCCGAAGCACGTGCGCATACAGTATGACCCCGTGCGCCAGGCGTTCGCCGTGCTTTCGCCCGAAAAGGTGTTCTGGCCAAACGAGATCAGCCTCGACATATTGCGCCGCTGCGACGGACGGTCCACGGTCGGCCACATCATTGCCGGCCTTGCCGCAGATTATGATGCCGAACAGGAGGCTGTGGCGGCCGATGTCGTCGCCTTCCTGCAGGAATGGTCGGACAAGCTGCTGGTGAAGCTATGAGCGAGCCCCCTCTCCCCCCGATCGGCATGCTGGCGGAACTGACGCATCGCTGCCCGCTGCAATGCCCCTATTGTTCCAATCCGCTCGAATTGCTGAAGGCCAATCGCGAACTCGACACGCAGAGCTGGCTCGACCTGTTCTCGCAGGCGGCCGACCTTGGCGTTCTCCAGGTGCATCTGTCCGGCGGTGAACCGACGCTGCGTCGCGATCTCGAGCAATTGATCGCCGGGCTTTCGGCGCGCGACGTCTACACCAACCTGATCACCGCCGGTGTCGGCATTGCGGATGGCCGCGTCGAGGCATTTGCCGAAGCCGGGCTCGACCATCTGCAACTGAGCTTTCAAGGTGCACGGCCGGCGACCACCGAGCGCATCGGCAATCATAGGGGCAGCCACGAAAAGAAGCTGGAAACGGCACGCCGCGCTCGCGCGGCCGGCTTGCCGCTTACCATCAACGCGCCGATCCATCGCCACAATATCGAGGAGGTACCGGAATTCATCGATCTGGCCCTTTCGCTGGGTGCGGAGCGTCTCGAGATCGCCAACGTGCAGTACGCCGGCTGGGCGCTGACCAATCGCGATCAACTGATGCCCGAGCGTGCTGCCGTCGACCGCCAGGCGGAGATCGTCGCGGCGGCGCGCGAACGGCTCACCGGCATCATGAACATCGATTTCGTCACGCCGGATTATTTCGCCATCTATCCCAAGCCGTGCATGGGCGGCTGGGCGCGCGACGCCTTCATGGTGACGCCAGACGGCACCGTACTGCCATGCCATGCGGCCCAGACCATACCGTCGCTCAGTTTCGAGCGTTTTGGATCACGCAGCCTGGCCGCGATCTGGACCGATTCCCCGGCATTTAATGCCTTTCGAGGCACGGACTGGATGCAGGAGCCCTGCCGCAACTGTGAGCGGCGCGAGATCGACTGGGGCGGCTGTCGCTGCCAGGCGATGGCAATCGCCGGCGATGCCGCCGCGACGGACCCGGCTTGCGCGAAATCGCCGATCCATGCGCGCATGGCAATGCTGATCGACGAGGCCCAGCGCGCTGCGACGGTTCCTTCGAAGGACGAACCATTCGTCTACCGGCGCATCGGCGTCGTCACCGAGCCCGCCTGACTGCCGACTATTCCTACGGCCTACCCTCGTGAAAGCCGTTCGGCATGCCACGTCATATGGTCATGCATGAATGTCGAAATGAAAAAATAGGAGTGATCGTATTCGTCCTGCATCCGCAATTTCAACGGAATGCCTGCCTTGGAGCAGGCGTCTTCGAGCAGCCAAGGCCTGAGGCCCTCCTGGAGGAAACCGTCTGACGTTCCCTGATCGACCAGGAATTCCGGGAAACGGTGTCCATCCTCGATGAGCGAAGTGGCATCGTAGCGCCGCCACGAGGCCTCATCCAGGCCGAGATATTTTTCGAAAGCCGGCTTCGACCAGCCGGCTGTGCTTGGCTGCACGATCGGCGCAAAGGCCGAGCAACTTCTGAAACGCGCGGGATTGTTCAGTGCGATCGTCAGCGCGCCATGCCCGCCCATCGAATGGCCGAAGATCGACTGGCGCGCCATATCGGCGGGAAATTCGCGCCCGATCACGGCTGGCAGCTCCTCGACGATATAGGAATACATGCGATAGTTCTTGGCATACGGCTCTTGCGTCGCGTCGAGGTAGAAACCGGCGCCGCTGCCGAACTGCCAATTGTCCTTTTCATCCGGAATGTCGGCACCACGCGGGCTGGTGTCGGGACAGACAACGATCAAGCCAAGTTCGGCGGCAATACGTCTGTATTCGCCTTTTTCCATTACATTCGCATGGGTGCAGCTGAGTCCGGAGAGGTACCACACCACGGGGCAACGGCTTTCCCGTGCCTGCGGAGGCACGAAAATGGCAAACGTCATTTCGCACGAGCAGCTCGTCGAGAGATGAGAGTAAACATGCTGGGCGCCGCCATGCGACTTGGCAGTCGAGACGAGTTTCGGGTGCTCTGGCATATATTCTTCTCCACCAATTTTAACCGCCGACCGTAGGCTCTACGACATCAAGGGTGATCGCGGCAACCTTGGTGGGCCGGCTGGCGCGCGGGGCTCTTGATCGGAGCCGGGATGGCCTGCCGTCGCCGACCGTCTTGGCGCAGCAAGGCGCGAGAGGCCACTCGCTGGCGCACCGTTGCCCAGCAAGCCATACGGGCCAGGCTGGGCGACTGTTGGCGATGCTGGCTATAACAAGGACGCAGTCACTGCGCAGGCATCGGCGATGCTTCCGGAACGCCGAACTCTGCGCAAATGCACTTGCCATGGCTTTCAGTGGCGACAGCCGCTTCGACGCGGCTATGGCGGACGAGCACGCACGCGTCATCGCGTGGGCTCGCAGCAAGCGCGCCAGGGTACCGAGCAAGAACTGGTGGAACCGACGGCTATTCCCGACCGTCGAAAGCCACGGACAGGCCCAGGGCAGTTGCTGCCTCGACGCTCGCCTCGGTTAGCTCTTCGTCGGATGCGACCAGATATGGGGCGGCTTGCCGTGCTGCGTTTAATGTCGCTGTGATCGAGATGGTGTCACCACGATCCTCCCTATTGAGGACTGCGCCGATTGCTTGCTCTACTACCGGACTGACCCTTTTCACCTTACTCATCCACCCTCCCCATACGCGGCCCAGGGCGATGGTAATCTATCCACGGTTGTGTTCAATTCGATGTACGGAACGTACAGACTCGGCCGGCTGGACCGCGACGGCCAAACATCTCTAATTCCGACGGCATTCTAGATCGACCAAGCCTCCCTACCGGGCCTCGACCGGGTTTCTCAGCAGATGGCCCGCACGCTGCGGAGGGCAATTGCCAGGTTCGTATGTGAGCCCGGTCCAGGAGCTCGGCTCGGCCCACGGGCGCGCCCCCTGCGCTGGGCGAAGATGTCGCCTAGAAATAGCCGAGGATGGATTTTACCTCGAGATACTCCAACATGCCCTCGATTCCATATTCGCGTCCGTTTCCGGACTGCTTGAAACCGCCAAACGGGGCGTGCGGATCCCAGGCCGGGTAGTTGAGATGCACCTGACCGGAGCGGATCCGCGAGGCCACGTCCCTGACGGCGTCCACATCCTTGCCCTGCACATGAGCCCCCAGACCGTAGACCGTGTCGTTGGCGATGGTGACGGCCTCCTCGATTGTGTCGTAGGGGATGATGCAGAGAACTGGCCCGAAGACCTCTTCCTGGGCAATACGCATGGTTGTGCGCACGTCGGAAAAGATGGTCGGCCTCACATAGAACCCGACGTTCAGATCGTGCGCACGGCCCGGTCCGCCGGTGAGGAGCCTGGCGCCCTCAGAAATGCCGACGCCGATCATGGTTTGGATGCGGTCGAATTGGGCACGGTTTGCGATTGCACCATGAGTTGTGGCTTCGCAAAGCGGATGCCAATGACGATCTGGGCTGCTGCCCTTTTGGCGATTGCCTCGATCTCGGAGAGCAGCGAGCGTGGCACGATCATGCGCGTCGGGGCGCTGCATGACTGGCCGAGATTGCGGAAGGCGGCGGCTACGCCCAGAGAAACGGCGCGATCGAGATCTGCGTCCGGCAGGATCACGTTCGGCGACTTGCCGCCCAGCTCCTGCGCGACACGCTTGACCGTGGTCGCCGCCGCCTGGGCCACAGCAATGCCCGCGCGGGTGGACCCGGTAATGGAGATCATGTCGACATCCGGATGGGAGGCGAGACCCATACCCACGCCTGGACCATGACCTTGCAGGAGGTTGAAAACCCCAGCAGGGAAGCCGGCTTCCTCGATTGCCTCGGCGAATAGCAGGGCGTCCAAGGGAGAAAGCTCACTCGGCTTCAGCACGATCGTGCAGCCTGCAGCGAGCGCCGGCGAAACCTTGGCGGTGATCTGGTAAAGTGGCCAGTTCCACGGAGTGATCAAGGCGCAGACACCGATCGGTTCGTGGGTGACGGCGGTTTGCCCCCGTTGCTTGACGAAGCGAAAGTCTGTCAGCACATCGCGAGCGACCTTAACATGCGTGATCGCCAGCGGCACCTGGGCGCTGCGCGCATAGCCGATCGCCGCGCCCATTTCGAGGCTCAGGCATTGAGCCAGCAGTTCGCCGCGCGCCTCGAGCAGCGCTCGCAGGCGATCGAGCAGACCCGCGCGGTCTTCTGGCGTAGTCCGACTCCAGGTGGCGAATGCCCGGCGAGCCGCTGCAACGGCCGCGTCAACGTCCTCGCCATTTCCAAGCGGAAACTGGCTCACAACCTCTTCTGTGGCGGGATTGACGACGACGCCCGTCGCGGTGCCGCTCGGCTCAACCCATTGACCGTCGATGAAGAACTTGTCCAGGTGGCCGTTGCGGGCCAGGCGTTCGAGGGGCGTCATCACCCTACAAGGTCCTTCATGCGGTAATAGGCGCCGAGAATCGGCAGGAACCAGGGGCGCCCGAAATAACCGGGGATCGCTGGCCAGTCGAAATCCTTCCAGGGATTGAGCTCGGGGTGCCCGTCCATGACGTCGGCCATGATGGTGCCCATCAACGTCGACATTTGGGTCCCGTGTCCGCTATAGCCCATCGAGTAATAGATGCCATCGCGCTCTCCGGCGCGCGGCAGGCGATCGCGGGTCATATCGACCATGCCGCCCCAGCAGTAGTCGATGCGGGTGCCGGCCAGTTCCGGAAAGACCTCGACCATCGCCGCCTTGAGTATCCGGCCGCTTTTTTCGTCGGATTGAGGGTTGGACACGGCAAAGCGCGCCCTCCCGCCGAACAAAAGGCGATTGTCCGGCGTGAGCCGCCAGTAGACAACGAGATTGCGCGTGTCGACGACCATGCGCCCAGTCGGCATGAGACGCCTAAGGTGGTCGGGCGACAGCGGCTCGGTCACGATCAGAAATGCGCCGACCGGGATCATGCGCCGGCGGATCCAGCCGAGCGGGCCAACCTGGGAAATGCCGCTTGCCAACAGGACCTGCCGCGCGACGATCTTGCCCTTTGGCGTCGTTACCTCATGCCCGCCTGAAACCTTGCGCATCGCCATGACGGGCGAGCGTTCATGGACCTCTGCGCCACGCCGGGCAGCGGCGGTCGCGAGGCCCCGGACGAACCGGCCGACATGCATGCCCGCGCTCTTGGGAAAGAGCAGCCCGCCATGGTAGCGGTTGGTGCCGACTTCGGTTCGCAGGTCCTCGCGCGCGATCATCCTGGTGTCGGGATCGATATTGGCAGCCAGTAGTTCCTGGCTGCGCGCCAGCATGTCGTAGTGTTCGGGCTTGGCGGCAAGCTTGAGCTTGCCGACGCGGGAGAAGCTGCAGTCGATCTTCTCTTCCTGCACTAGCCGCTCGATCATATCGACGCCGGCGTCAAAAGCCTTGTAGAGCGCATTTGCGGCCGGCTTGCCGTGCTTGCCAGCCATGATTGCATAGTTCTGGGCAAAGCCGTTGTTGCACATGCCGCCATTGCGGCCGGACGCGGCATTGCCGATCGTTTCGGCCTCCAACAGGGCAACCCGGGCGCCCTTTTTGGCAAGGGCCAGCGCGGCGGAGGAGCCGGTCAAGCCGCCGCCCACAATCGCCACGTCGTAGTGGCCTTCGAGCGGTTTGGACGACCCTTCATTGAACGGCTGAGACGTATCCAGCCAGTAAGAGGTAAACTTCATTTTCTTGACCACCAGTGTTGATTTGAGTGGGGCGACATCCGAGCGTAGTCGCGCGCCTACCAGCCGCGCATCCGCTCCCAACGCGCTTCAATCTTGGGGCTGGCCCCGTTGACGACGCTGTAAAAATCATGCTGGGCGGCCATCGCACACGCATGGTTGGGCAGAATGCGGACCCGAGTCCCGAGCGGCAACTCGGGCATGGACTTTCCAGAACCGGCACGAATGGCGAGGATACCGTGTTCCTGGCTGGCCTGGGCCACGATCACATCTTCAAGCACCCGCCCCTTTTCGTCGCAGACCACGCCGTAACCCTGGTCGATCTGCTGGTTTGCGGTTCCCCGGTCGCGCGAAAGCGCCATCCATCCAGCGTCAACCAGCACCCATCCCTTTTCCGGCTTGGACCCGATCACCGTGGCCAATACGGAAATCGCTATGTCGTCGAGTTCGCACACCCCAACGCCGTGCTGGACCAGGTCGAAGAACATGTAGACCCCGGCGCGCAGCTCCGTGACCCCCTCAAGATTGTCGACGAAATGCGCTGTCGGCGTTGAGCCGACGCTGACGATCGGGCAGGCATGGCCATGGGCGCGCAGGATTTCAGCGGCGCGCACCGTGGCTGAACGCTCGTTCTCGCCTGCCTTGACCAGCGCATCGGGCGTGTTCAAGCCATAGGATTCGCCTGCATGGGCGAGAACGCCGACGAGATTGGCACTGGCCGCGACGACACTGCCGGCCACGTCGAGCAACTTCGGGTCGTCCGGCCTCAAGCCACCGCGATGGTCATCGCAGTCCAGTTCGATGAAAACAGATGGGGTCATACCGGTGGCTTGGCGGACGCTGGCCAGGGCATCGGCCTGCCCGACCGAATCGAGCAACAGCTTCACATCAGCGCCGGTGCGGCGACAAAGCTCCATGGCCCGCCTGGCCGAGGCCGGCGAGATGCCGACCGCGTAGGTCATGTCTCGAAAGCCATGGCCCGCGAAATACTCCGCCTCGGCGATGGTCGAGACCGTGATCGGACCGCGTTCGCGATGGAACGCGTATCGGGCGACATCGATGCTCTTGGCCGTCTTCATATGCGGGCGCAGCACCACGCCAAGCTTCCTGGCGCGCTCAGCCAGACCCTTGATGTTGTGCTCGAGCCGGCCACGGTCTAGAAGCAGCGTCGGGGTGACCAAGGCGTCGATCGTCCTAGCCGTCTCGCTCACCGCCAAGCTTGCTGCCATCTTATTCATAGTCTCGTTTCCTAAGTGAACGACTGGTTTGCCAACGCATACATATGGGCTGGCCCCTCGGCGACGGGTCGTTGTCCTTTGACCATGGCGGTCGCACTGCCGGACCGCTGCAGGCCAAGGCTCGCAAGCCAGTCGCCCAATCCATCCTCGGCATAGACGTCGATGCGAACGAATTGATTGTGAAGCTTCGAAAGCTGGGCCAGGATCAGAAGCCGCGCGTCGTGGTCGCTCTCGGCTGCACAAGGGCCGACGACATAGCCGCGGCCAAACCTCCTCGCGACAGCGTAGCCTGCAATCCGTCCCCTGCGCTCAATGACCAATGCGTTGCCCACATAGGCGAGCGCAGCCACCATCGGCAGCCGGGGCATGCCCGTGGCCCGTTCGTCGAAGGCCTGGATTGCCGCGAGGTCAGAGGCTGTCGCTTGACGGATGTCGTCGCGGGTACTCCGCGTCACGGCGACAGCCAGCGAGCCCTGGTGCTGAAGCACCGTGCCCCATGCAGTGAAGCCGCGTCGCTTGTAGAGCGCCAGCCCCTCTTCGGTTGAGTTGAGCAGCAGGTTGCGACCGTGTGTCGCCTCAAGCAATCCATCAAAGAGCCGGGCGCCGTTGCCACCGCCTTGCGCGGAGCCAGTAACTATGATCATCCCGACCGAGGCATAGGACTGTCCGTAATTCCAGGACATGGCCGTGCCAATCACCTGTCCTGCCCGCTCAAGGACCAGGCCATTGCCGACCATCAGGGCAAATTCCCAATCCTCCTGACGGTAGGGCCAGGCCATCTCCTGCGACAGCTTCAGTGCGCTCGGCAAATGGCGGGTTTCCAATTTCATCAGCTCGATCGGGGCGCTGACGATATCTCTGTCATGCTCAAAGGCCATAAGGTGCAACGCTGTCAGTTGATCCAGAGTCGGATTGAAGTCGGATCTTAGAGTCGCGCCCGGCGGACAGATTTCGCTGCTGTTTTGCGCCTTCAAATCAGCGGTATTATTCGTTTTATGCAGTTCCTCGGCATGCCAAATCGTGCAAATCGGGCGAGGAATACCTGGCACCTTGAATTGCCGCTTCCGCGATCGCCGAGGCCCAGGAGGAATTTTGGATGATCTACATCAGCGAAGAGGAGTCAGCCGCCCTGTCACGCATGAACTTGCTTTCGAGGCGGCGCGCGAGGCTCTCGTGGCGGCAGCATTGCGGCAGAGCTGGGTCTTTCCGGCTGTTCTCGGGCGCACACAGGAGGTGACCAATACCTTCTCAATCAAATCCGGTTCGTCGGGCGAGTTGACCGGCGTGAAAATTGGCTCCTTCTGGTCGGGCAACCCGACACGTGGCCTTCCCCGCCACAACTCGACCATCGTGCTGCTCGATCAGCATACAGGTCGGCTCGGCGCCGTAGTCGAGGCCGGGAAGGTCAACGCCTACAGGACGGCCGCCGCCGACGCGGTTGCGGCCGATCTTCTTGCGCGCAAGCAAGCCAAGGTTCTGGCGATCTTCGGGGCCGGCAACCAGGCGAGCTTCGAAGTGATGGCGCTGGCACGCATCCGCCCAATCGAAACCGTGCTGGTCGTGGCCCGGCCTTCGCCGCGGCGCGACGCTTTTGTCGATCAGATCGGCGAAAGGGGACTGAAGGCGCGCGCTGCCTTGCCGGAAGAAGCCGTGCGCACGGCCGACATCGTGGTGACGGCGACACCCGCACGCGAACCGCTGTTCGATGCCGCTTGGGTGGGACCCGGAACCCATATCGTCAGCATCGGGTCGGATGCTCCGGGTAAACGCGAATTGCCGAGCGAATTATTTCCCAAGGCACGTCTGTTTTGTGATCTGCTTTCCCAGTCCGTCCAGATCGGCGAGTTCCAATATGTGCGCGACGAGATCGACGTCGGCGTGCTTGTGGTAACACCAATCGGCGACGTTATTGAAAGGCGTGCGCTCGGACGCCGCTTCGACAATGAGATCACGGTCTTCGACAGTTCCGGCATCTCCCTGCAGGACCTCTACATGGCCGACGCGCTGATCCGCGCAAAGGCGTCCCACCGCTGATCAGTTTCGCACCAGGCCCCAGTCCCGACGGATTTTTCGACACTCTCCGGCAACAAGGTGATCCCGCGCGATCCTGCAGTCGTGTCAGCGGCGGGCGCGCCAAAGGGTTGCCCGCATTAACCACGGATCGCCCCCGATGTCGGCGACTAGCGTCTGTCGCGCCAGAAGGCGAGACGGTCCTGCAACCGATAGCCCTGGATAATCGCCGGCATGAACCACGGATTGCCACGATAGAGCGGGACGGCCGAAGGCGGTCGAAAGTCGAACGCAGTGCGCGACTGCTCGCCATGCCCCATCAACTTGTGGGCCGCACGCATGCCAATCCATGGCGCCCAGACCACGCCCGAACCGCAGAAGCCAGTTGCATAGACCACGCCGTCCTTCTCGAAGATGCGGGGCAGCATGTCTCGGTTCATCGCCACATTGCCGAACCAGCAATGCGAAAGGCGCACGTTCTCCAACTCCGGGAAAAGGTTCACCAGGCCCTTGCGAAGGAGAAGTTTCGGCGCCGCCGGATCGCCGACGCGGGAACTGTCACGGCCCCCCAGCAGGATACGTTTTCCGTCGGGCGAGGGACGATAATAGAAACCGAGTTGCCGGTTCTCGGTGATCGTCATCAGCTTCGGCATCAGTCGCGCCATGACATCGGGCGCAAGTTCTTCGGTGACGATGATCCGGCTGCGGACCGGAACCAGGCGGCGGCGCAGGAAGGGAGCGGCGCCGTCGGTATAGCCGTTGGTACAGACCAGAACCTGCCGTGCATCCACCGTCCCTGCCGAAGTCGCGACACGGAAGCCCGAACCGTTCCTCTCGATCGACTTGACCACTGTATGCGAATGAACCGTCAACCCGGATGCGAGCGCCACCCGCAGGAGCTCAGCATGGAATTTTGCGGGGTGCAGCCCGCCAATGTCCATCCGAACGGTTCCGCCGCGGTAGAAGTCGGTGCCGATATAATTTCGCTGCTCGGCATGCGGAACCGCGTAGGACTCGATCCCCAGTTTCTTCGCCAGCGTCTCGGCGCCGCGCGCCATCTTCTCATACTGTTCATATCCGAAAGCGCCTTTGAACTGGCCAACCAGTCGGAAGTCGCAGTCGAGCCCTTCGGTCTTGATGAAGTCGTAGAGGAATTCGCGTGCGAGCTTGCCCTCGGCCTCGATCGCCATGGCCTTCTCTTCCCCGAAGCGCCGGGTGATCGTGGCATGGTCCGGCCGGATGGTCCCGCTCGTAATCCCGCCGTTGCGGGTGGAAGCACCCTCGCCCGGATTCATCGCATCAAAGGCTGCGACCGAGCGTCCTTCGCGCGCCAGCGCAAGCCCGGCCGAAAGCCCGGCATAGCCGGCGCCGACAATTGCCACGTCAAGGTTCTTTGCGACCGGCTGCCGCGGCAGCGGCATGACGGGCGCTGCTTCCCACCAGTAGGGTGTGTTCTTGTCGGCGATATGAGGCTCTTGCACGTGGCTGACTTCTCGCTGCATTGCAGGGGTAATCTACGGTCGGTGAAACTTCAGATGTGGTCGTCTCGGACGTCGAGCGCATCACGCAGCCCGTCACCGATGAAATTGAAACTGGTTACCGCGATGGTGATTGCAGCTCCGGGAATGATTGCCAGCCAAGGTGCGCTGCCCAGATATTGCTGGGCGCCATTGAGCATGTTGCCCCAGCTGGGCAGTGGCGGCTGGATCCCGTAGCCGAGGAAACTGATGTAGGCTTCCATGAGAATGGCGCGCGCGACCGTCAAGGTGGAAGCGACGATAATCGGCCCCATGGCGTTGGGCAGTATCTCGCGGAACATGATGTGGGTGCCGCTCAATCCCAGCATGCGCCCGGCCAGGACGAACTCGCGTTCGCGTAACGAGCGGACTTCCGCTTCGACTATGCGGGCAACCTCCATCCAACTGGTGAGGGCGATAATGACGGTGATCATCACAGGACTGGGCTTCAGCGCGGCAGCCAGCGCCAGCAGCAGAAAGATCGATGGGAATGACAGGAATCCATCGACCGTGCGCATCAGTATGGCCCCGACCCAGCCGCCGCGATAGCCGGCAATCACGCCGACCAGGGTGCCGATGAGCGTCGACAAAACCATGGCAAAGAAACCCACCAGCAGCGAGATTCGTCCCGCCATCAAAAGCCTTGCCGCCACGTCGCGGCCAAGCGGATCGGTACCTAGAAAGTGGTAGCCCGTCAGCGGAGGGGCAAAGCGGGCTCGCAGATCGATATACAGTGAGTCATAAGGCAGGAGATGGGGGCCGAGGACGCAAGCGAGGCTCAGGAAGATGATCATCGCCAACCCGAGCAGCGCCAAGCGATGACGCATGAAACGACGTGCCGCGCGGTTGTTTCTCCATCGGCTTGGAGCTGCATTTGCGGTGAAAGCGGTCATATCGGCTGTCTCCTGTCGGGGAAGTTGCGCGCTCAAGCCAGACGAATGCGCGGATCGACAATAGCGACGACAATGTCGGCGATCAGGTTTCCAAGCAGAACGAGGATGGCGGAGAACATCAGCAGCCCCATCACAACCGGATAGTCGCTGTAACCAAGGCTATCGAGGAACAACCGTCCCATTCCTGGCCAGGTAAAGACGGTTTCGGTCACGAGCGCGCCAGTGAGGACACTGGGAAGCTGCATCCCGGCCAGGGTAATCATCGGCAAAAGTGCGTTGCCGACGACATGCTTCATCAGAATCCGGCGTTCACTCAACCCCTTGGCCCGAGCCGTCTTGACGAAGTCCTGGCTAATGGCGTCGAGAGTGGCCGTCCGCATGTAGCGGCTCCAGATCGCGACATGGACCAGCGACAGCACGATACTTGGCAGGATCAGATGGTGGAGGTAGCCCAGGATTGAGGCGTCGCCGATCTCGGACATATTACCCGCAGGCAGCCAACCCAACTTCAGGGAAAAGACGTAGATGCCGACGAGTCCGAACCAGAAGGTGGGGACGGACAACGCAACCATGGCCCCGACAGTTGCAAGATAATCGAACAGCGAGTAGCGGCGCGTGGCGCCTCGGATTCCAATCCAGGCGCCAATGGAGATCGCAATTGCGGTTGAGGACCCCATCAGCAGCAGCGTGGCAAAGAGATGGCTGCCGATCACCTCCAATACCGGCGCTCCGTCGCGGAAGGAGTGACCCCAGTCGCCCCGCACCAGCCGCCATGCCCAGTCCAGATATTGGATCCATATGGGTCGATCGAGGCCCAGCAGCCCCTTGAGACGCTCGATATCCTGCTGGGTCATTCCGGGATCGAGCCCGAATTGCGCCAGCGGGCCGCCGGGAAGGAGGTTCAGAATGCCGAAGCCGATGATCGAAACGATCACAAGCAGCACCAGGCTCTGCGAGAGGCGATTGAGCAGGAAGCCGCGCATTCGAGTCCCTCCATTGTGGGTTGATGATTTTAGTCTGTTGCCGCCGCCGCGGCGGAATCGGCGGGGCGGCGGCAACTGCGTGGATTAGGCCTTCCACTGCCAGGCTGCGGCATCCCACGACGCGGTGCGGGTGTTGGCGTTGGGCTCGAAGCCGTCCAACCCTTTCTTGCGCCCGAGGACGATTGTGTACGCGAACAGCGGCAGGAAGGGCAGATCATAGCGCACCACTTCCTGCACGCGATTATAG
This sequence comes from Mesorhizobium sp. M0816, assembly GCF_040320005.1. NCBI lineage: Bacteria > Pseudomonadati > Pseudomonadota > Alphaproteobacteria > Hyphomicrobiales > Phyllobacteriaceae > Mesorhizobium > Mesorhizobium sp. M0816. Next base: position 353,467 of record NZ_JAMYOT010000005.1, read on the forward strand.
ATCCCGCGTCGTTCTTCCGGATCGAAGCTGCGAGCGCCCTTTTCGAGCAGGGCATCGACCTCAGGGTTGGAATATTGCCCGGTGTTCGAACCGTGTCCGCCTTGAGCGGCGATTGCCTTCGTATGGAGCCGGTTTGTGGCGTCGGGGTCCGCGGCAATCAGATAGGTGACGCCCACCATGGCGGTGTCGAATTGCGATTTCAGCCAGAACTCGCCCCACATGACTGCAGCCGGCAAATTCGAGATCGTCATCTCGACGCCGATCTCGGCAAACGTCTGCTGCAGGAACTGCTGCGTCTGCTCGCGGAGGTTGTTGCCAGAAGTTGTCGAGTTCGAGAAGGACAGTCGCACCCCATCCTTGGCGCGGATTCCATCCGGCCCCGGCACCCAGCCGGCCTCATCAAGGATTTGGCGCGCCCGGTCCAGATTGAACTCCTGAACCGGCAGGTTCGGGTCGTAGTAGTAGGACTCCTTCGGCATGAAGGTCTCGGTGAGAGTGCCCACGCCGTAATAGATCGTGTCGACGATCGCTTTCCTATCCAAGGCGGCGTAGAGCGCCTGGCGCACTGCCAACTCCTTGAACTGCGGGCGGCCCAAATTGAGGTAGATCGACTCCAGGGATGACCCGGTCTCAAGTGTCACCACGCGGTCTGCTAGTTCGCGGGCTTCAGTATAATGGTCGGCGGTGATGTACGACTGATCGACCAGGTCCACGTCGCCGCTCTTGAATTGCGTGTAGAGCACTGTCATGTCGGGGATGTATTTGAAGATGAGCTGCTCGACATAGGGGCCTTCGCCCGCGTACTCAGGATTGGCGACGAGCTCGATGTGATCACCTGCGACGCGCTCGCTCCATTTAAATGCGCCGGTGCCGACCGGCGCCTGGTTGAACGCGGCTGTATTCGGATCGGCCTCTTTCTCCAGAATGTGCTTGGGCACGATGAACGTTTCGGCCAAGAACGAAAGATAGGGCGCAAAAGCCTCCTTCATCCGCCATGTGATCTCGGTGGGCGAAACCACTGTGATGTCCTGCACGAGCGAATGGCCGCTCGTGCGCCAAGCGCGAAACTTCGGGTTCGTGATGAGTTCAAGGGTGAATTTCACGTCCTCGGCCGTGAAGGGCTCACCATCGTGCCAGCGGGCATTGTCACGCAACCGAATGCGCCAGTTGAGACCGTCCTCCGAAATGCCGCCGTTCTTTTGGCTTGGCACCTCGGCTGCGAGGTTTGGATGTAGGCCACCTTGGGGATCCATGCGGACCAGCGCGTCGAAAACCGAGAAATGGACCGCGTCATCGACTTCGATATGCGCCATCAGCGGATTGAACACGGTCGGCTCTTGGGAGAGGCCGACGATGACGCGACCGGCCGGGCCTGCAGGAGGGGTCTTGGCGAAGGCGGGCTTGCCCAACAGATTGGGCGCGATGAGGCCTGCAGCCCCACCTATCGCCATCAGTCGCAGCGCTTCGCGCCTCGAGTAGTTGGACGTAGTCGATGAATTTTTGGTCATGGTAGTTCCTCTCTTGTTATTGCTTATGCGTTTGCTGCTACTGAACGGGCATTGCCCGGCCGCTCTCCTGGAATTGCCGCTACCAGTTGGCGCGTGTAGGCTGCTTGCGGGTTCAGGAATATTTGCGAGGGCGGTCCGCGCTCGACGATCCGGCCCTTCTGCATCACCGCGATTTCGTCGCAGATCTGGCTGGCGACGCGCAGGTCGTGCGTGATGAAGACCATCGACACGCCCGTCTCGCGCTGGATCTGGTCCAGAAGCTGCAGGATCTGCGCCTGGATCGACACGTCGAGTGCGGAGACCGCCTCGTCGGCAATCAACAGCTTCGGCTTGAACATCAGCGCACGAGCGATGCCGATGCGCTGGCGTTGCCCACCCGAGAACTCGTGCGGGTAGCGGCCAAAAGCGCCGGCATCGAGACCGACATGGGCCAGAAGCGCACGCGCTTCATCGCGCGCTTGGACATAAGGCATCCCGTGTGCCATCGGGCCTACCGTCATGATGTGACCGACCGTCGAGCGTGGGTTCAGAGAAGCGAAGGGATCCTGGAAGATCATCTGGATCCGCGGTCGAAGCGGGCGGAACTTCGCTTCGGAAAGCCTGGCTATGTCACAGCCCTCGAACAAGATCCCGCCGCCGTCATTGTCCAGCAGCTTGATCAGCAGCCGGCCCAGCGAGGATTTCCCCGAACCGCTCTCGCCTACGACCCCAAGCGTGCGGCCGGGCGCCAGTTCGAACGAAACCTCGTTGACCGCTGTCACAACTCGTTGCGCGCCGAACAGCGCGCTACCGCCGCGATAGGTCTTCACCAGACCCTCAACCTTCAGGATCGGCTCCTTGCTGGCAGCCTCCGGACGAGGGCGATCTTCGCCGGTCAAATGCGGTACGGCTGCAATCAGGCGCTGGGTATAAGGGTGCTTGGGCGACTTCAGCACCTGCTCGGCGCTGCCCTGTTCGACGACATGGCCCTTTTCCATCACCACGACGCTGTCGGCGATCTCGGCCACCACGCCGAAATCGTGGGTGATGAACATCACGCTCATGCCCTTGCGCCGCTGAATGTCACGGATCAGTTGCAGGATCTGAGCCTGGGTGGTGACGTCGAGCGCGGTGGTTGGTTCATCCGCAATCAGCACCGTCGGCTCGAGCGCCAGGGCCATGGCGATCATGACGCGCTGCCGCTGCCCGCCCGAAAGCCGGAAAGGGTACTGGTAATACATGAGTTCGGGATCTGGCAGGCCTACTTCAGTGAGCAGTTCGATTGCGCGGCTTCGACAGGTTTGTGGCGTGCCGAAGCCATGCGCTGCCATGACCTCGTCAATCTGCGCGCCCACCGTCATCAGGGGATTGAGCGCCGAGAGCGGGTCCTGAAAGATCATCGACACGACCCGTCCACGCAGGTTGCGCAGCTTGTCTGGCGACATGCCGACGATGTTCATCCCCTCCAGCTGGATTATTCCCGATGAGAGGCGGATCACCTTGGGCAGTAGCCCCATGATCGCGTTCGCCGTGACCGACTTACCCGATCCGGACTCGCCTATGATGCAGAGTATCTGGCCGCGTTTCAGATCGAAGGAAATATCTTTGACAGCATGGGTCCGTTCCATGCCTTGCGGCAAATTCACCGTGAGGTCGCGCACCGAAAGCGCCACATCGTGGGGGGCTACAGCCTGGATGCTTGCGACCATCGAGATCACCTCCCCTTTCAACCGAGCGCGTCCACCCTGTTGCGGACCGCTTCATCGCCCTTTGAGTAGAAGCGCCTCACCGTAGCGGCCGTAGTCTGGCCTTCTCGGCGCTTCGCGCGCTGAGTCTGCGAGAGACGGGTTCTGCTCATCCTGGCGGTTCCCTTATGAAATCCGGTCCGTGTACCGGACTCTGTTCCCTTTTTTCTTGGAGAACTCTCCGAAGGGGCAAGCCCTGCCTGCCGGATGTCCTCTGGAGCCTGCCTACCATAAGGAAGGGTTGCTCCGTTCTTCCAGCCAGTTTGACTGTTCTGTTTCCGCAGAGTCTTCGAAACTTGGCCCTCGCGCGGCAGGAACTTCTGAAAAGAACATCCAGTTCGGCATTTCACTCTGTTCCCGTTTCGGCGCGGAAACCGGGATCAGGCAACCATATCCTTCATCCGGCAATACGCGCCCAAGAGGGATAGGACCAAGGCTTTCCGGTGTACATCGGCACATGTGCAGGCCATGCCGCCGAGCGGATTGGTGACCGTGCGGCCCATCACAATGTCGGCCAAGGCGCTGCCGATCAAGGTCGACAACTGCGCCGTGTGCCGCCCATACCGCAGATGACGCGACTGCATGAAGTGTACTCCTGCTTGGCTCGCAGCGAGCTTTTCGCGCAATAATTGCCTGTCCTGGAGGCTGCTAAACGCAGGAAATTCCGTCCAGGCACAAACTCCGCAGCCTGCCTCTGCGGGCGGCAGGTTAGGATGCTTCAAATTACCGGAGTCCCATCCATGCCCGCGCCGCTCATGCACATCGACTGCAGCCCTTCCCTCCCTCGCGAGGCGGACGTCGTCGTTATCGGCGGCGGCGTGGTGGGCGTGTTCAGCGCATACTATCTGGCGCGCCGCGGCCTCAAGGTCGCCCTGGTCGAGAAGGGGCGCATCGCGGCCGAGCAGTCCAGCCGCAACTGGGGCTGGTGCCGCCAGCAGAACCGCGATGCGCGTGAGCTGCCGATGGCGACCAAGAGTCTCGACCTCTGGGACAAGGTGGCACAGGAGACCGGCCAAGACACCGGCTTTCGCCGCTGCGGGCTCCTCTATCTCTCACAAGACGAAAATGAGCTGGCAGGCTGGGCGAAGTGGCGCGATTTTGCGAGAACGGTCGGGATCACCACGCACATGCTGAGCGCGGAAGAAGCCACCGAACGGGGCAAAGCGACGGGCCGCAAATGGAAAGGTGGCGTGTTCTCGCCAACTGACGGAACGGCGGACCCTTCCAAGGCAGTGCCGGTTGCGGCGCGCGGCATCATGGCGGCGGGCGGCACCGTACATCAGCATTGCGCGGCGCGCGGGCTGGAATTGAGCGCCGGCCGGGTGAGCGCTGTGGTGACCGAAGCGGGCACCATCCATACAAAGACTGTTGTCATGGCCGGGGGCGCGTGGGCTTCTTCCTTCTGCAACCAGCTTGGTGTGCGTTTCCCGCAAGCTGCCGTGCGTTCGTCCATTCTGGCCGTGGCACCCGGCGCAAACAGCCTGCCGGATGCCCTGCATACCACGCGCGTCTCTCTGACGCGGCGCAGCAACGGTGGATACGCGCTGGCGATCAGCGGGCGGGCGCGTGTCGATCCAACGCTGCAGCAGTTCAGGTTCAGCCGCGAGTTTGTACCTATGTTCGCCCGCCGCTGGCGCAATCTCGCCCCGGGCGCCTTCGAGGGCTGGCGTCAAGGCCATGAAAGCCTGCGCAAATGGGCCCTCGACGACATCACGCCAATGGAACGGAACCGCATTCTCGACCCGAAGCCCGACATGGGACAGATTCGGCTGACATATCGAAGAGCCTGCGAATTGATCCCCGAACTCCAACGCGTCGCGATCTCCGATGTATGGGCGGGTTATATCGACAGTACACCCGATGGCATTCCCGCAGTCGGCGAAGTGGAGGGGATTCCGGGCTTCATCCTGGCGGCGGGATTCAGCGGTCACGGCTTCGGGATCGGCCCCGGCGCGGGGCATATGATCGCCGACATCATTACAGGCAGCGAGCCTATCGTCGATCCGCGTCCTTATAGGCCCGAGCGCCTGAAGACTGCTGCGTGGGGCAAGGTCGCTGAATTCTGAGAAGACCGTCTTGCCAACATACAATCGATCGCACACGAGATTGAGGTCACGAGGCGGCCAGCACCAAAAAACAGGGAAGTGACGATGCGCGAATATGAGATTGCCGCCATTCCTGCCGACGGGATCGGCCCAGAGGTGATTGCCGCAGGTCTCCAGGCGCTTGAGGCGCTGCAGCAGCGCTGCGGCCACTTCAAGCTCCGCGTCCGGCACTTCGACTGGGGCTCAGACTATTACAAGGCCCATGGTCGGATGATGCCCGAAGATGGGGTGGCGCAACTGAAGCGCTTCGACGCCATCTTCTTTGGCGCGGTCGGCGCCCCCGATCTGCCTGACGACATCACGCTCTGGGGCCTCCGGCTGCCGATCTGCCAAGGCTTTGATCAGTACGCCAACGTGCGGCCGACCAGGATATTGCCCGGGATTGTTTCGCCGCTGGCGGGCGTTGGCCCTGGCGATCTGGATTGGGTGATCGTGCGGGAGAATTCCGAGGGTGAGTATTCGGGCCACGGCGGCCGCGCCCATCGCGGACTCCCCGAGGAGGTCGGAACCGAGGTCGCGATCTTCACGCGCGTCGGCGTCACCCGCATCATGCGCTATGCATTCCGGCTGGCGCAGTCACGGCCACGAAAGCTCCTGACAGTTGTTACGAAATCCAACGCGCAGCGTCACGGCATGGTAATGTGGGACGAAATCGCAGCCGAGGTGGCGCGGGAATTCCCGGACCTCGCGTGGGACAAGATGCTAGTCGATGCTATGACAGTGCGTATGACGTTGAAACCTCGGAGCCTCGATACGATCGTCGCCACCAATCTTCACGCCGACATATTGTCGGACCTTGCAGGCGCGCTCGCGGGCAGTCTCGGCGTTGCACCGACCGCCAACATTGATCCCGAGCGGCGCTATCCCTCGATGTTCGAGCCAATTCACGGCTCGGCATTCGACATCGCCGGCAAAGGTATTGCCAACCCGGTCGCGACCTTCTGGACCGCTGCCCAGATGCTCGAACATCTGGGCGAGAGCGCAGCGGCCGTGCGGTTGATGAGCGCTGTGGAAGCGGTGACGAGTGAAGGCGTGCTGACGCCGGACGTAGGAGGGACAGCGACCACGCAGGAGGTGACGGACGCCGTCTGTCGGGCGATCCGCGGTTCGAACGTCTGACAGGTTTCCAATGAAGCTCGACAGGATCGACATCAAGATCTTATCCCAACTGCAAAAGAACGGGCGGGTCACGAATGTCGAGCTTGCCGACCTGGTCAACCTTTCGCCGAGCCCTTGCCTGATGCGGGTGAAGAAGCTTCAGGCGGAAGGCTTCATCACCGGCTATTCCGCCCAGATCGATGTGTCCAAGCTCGGACAGACTCTAACGATCTTCACCGAAGTCACGCTCAAGCACCATCAACAGAACGACTTCGCGAGATTTCTCACCGCAATTCAGAAAGTCGATTCTGTCATCGAATGCCATCTGGTTTCAGGCGGCTACGACTATCTTGTGAAGTTTGTCACAGCGGGCATCAGCGAGTACCAGACGATCATGGAGCGCATGATCGAATTGGATATCGGAATCGACAAATATTTCAGCTTCGTCGTGCTGAAGTCACCGATCGTGAAATCCCATTTGCCTCTCGACATCATTTTCGACAAATGAGAAAGCTGCTCCGGCTCGGTCCTCAAGCGGCGGCGCTCGTGCCAAGCTCCATCTTGTTGCGCGCGCGGCATTTGTCGAATGACGGTGTCACGATTCGGCGGAGGCCGTCATTGCCACTCGCCTGAACGGCGCTTAGCCTAAAACTTCGACTGCATCTGGACATTTCCAGCGAACGCCTGTTTTCGCCTTGTCCTCGTCAAATGGCTTGAATATATCATACAATGATATATAGGCAGTTAGCACGCACAGCTAGCGGAGTTGCGACAATCTCGCCTCGGGTCACAGTTGGACCAAAGGCAACAGGCGAAAAGATGAACAAGATTAACACTTTGATCCACCGAAGAGCTGACGATCGCCGGAAGACCGCGCAAGCCTGTGTATCGCGTATTCTCCGGAACGCCAAAGCCCGCGGCGTCGATATCTCTGTTGTCGGATCCCTCGCGAAAAACCGTTTCCGCGTCCACTCGGACGTAGATCTGCTGGTGCACGGACGCACTGATCCCGCGCGCCGGGCCATGGTAGAGCGCTTGGTCGCAGACCAGCTTCGGGGAACGAACATTCCTTATGACCTGATCTTTGCCTCAGACGTTTCGTCCGAACGAGTGCAGGAATTGCTTAATGACAGCGTTTAAGCATCCGGCATTCGCAAAACTGTCGCCAAAAATCGACCGCGCTGCGAAGGAACTGCAGCAAATCGAGGAATATCTGGCGGCTCATCGGAGTGAGCTGTCACGCGGCGAATGGGGCGCGGTCGCAGCAGTTTCGCTGGGAGTCCACAATGTCTACAACGGCATCGAGGACATCCTGCTCAGCCTCTCCAACGACATAGACGGCCTCGTTCCCCAAGGGCCTACGATGCACCAGGACGTGCTCGATCAGATGTCGGCGGAAATTGCAGGCATCCGGCCGGCTGTGCTCGACCCCGAGCTTTATCAGTCGTTGAGTGAGTTAGAGGGATTCCGTCACCTGGTGAGGCATCGGTACGGTTTTGACCTGAAAACAGACAAGGTGCAGGAAAGCCTCGACAGGGTAAAAGAGGCATTTCCGTCTTTCGTCGAGGCCATTGTTTACTTGGAAAGCACCCTTACTGAGGAAAACACGCACGACAGCGATGGCGGCGGCGACGGCTCAGGCGGCGGGGCATCTGGTGGTCCCTGAACCAATGGCTCAGTCGTGCGCGCCGGAAGAGGTTCTGCGGGCGTTGACCCCTGAGAATTGTCGGCTGGTGGCGCTGATCCATCGGTATCGACCGCAAAGCATCACGGAACTGTGCAGGTTGGCGGCGCGTCCGCAGCCGAACGTATCCCGCTCCTTGGCGGCCCTTGAGCGGGCGGGAATTGTCTCAATGGCGGGCTCCAGGCCGAAGAGACCCGAACTCGCCGTGCAACGAGTCACGATCGACCTCGCTGAGCTTCAGAATGGCCGATGCGAGGTCGACGATTCGTGGAGACAAATCGCCGGACCATCATCTTTGCTGCGCGATGGGTGACAGGAGCAAAAGTCGATCAGTGGGATGCGAAACCGCCGCTGACCAGGTTTGGCAAGTATTGGAGGTGAAGCCTCGGTGACGCCGAGCCGATCGCCAAGCTAGTCCCAAAAGGAGGGCCGGAGGTTTTAGCGGTTTTCATTTGGCCCAGGAAGATATCACGACAGGCGCGTCCTGCCTGTAAGCGGGTTTCGCCGGAAATCTTGGGCCGGGCCACCTGGCGTTGAATGTCGTTCTCGGAGCCGTTCGTATAGCGGAGAAAGAAGCGTCTGGGCTGATATTTAGGCCGGGAAACATGCGAAAGACCCGGACGGCGTGAGTTTAGCCCTGGTCGATGCAATGCGCCCGCTGATCAGCCCTTCATCGCTGCCCGCACATCCTTATCTTCGAGGGTTTGGTCCAGCGTCATCCGCGTGCGTTCGAGGATTCCATCAATATCGTCGTCCGTGCAGCAGAGCGGCGGCGCATAGCCGAGAATGCCGCTGTTGAAGGCACGGATGACAAGGCCGTTCGCCCACGCGCGCTCGAAGATGCGGCGCCCCGGATCGGCCGCCACCGGCAGCGGCGTCTTGCGTGCCTTGTCAGTGACCAACTCGATTGCTGCCAGCATGCCGCGACCGCGAATGTCGCCCACCAGCGGGTGGTCGGCGAGCGAGCGAAGGCCTTCCATCAAGCGCTTGCCCGCCTTCCGCCCATTCTCGAGCAAGCCATCTTCATAAAGACGCAGGCATTCGAGCCCGACCGCCGCGCTAACGGGATGGGCCGAATAAGTATAGCCATGGCCGACAGCCGCTTTGCCGGCTCCGTCCGCGATCGTATTGTACACCTGGTCCGACATAAAAACGGCGCCCATCGGCACGTAGCCCGAGGTCAGTCCCTTCGCCGTGGTCATGAAATCCGGCACGACCTCGTCTTCCTCACACGCGAAGAGCGGGCCGGTACGGCCAAAGGCAGTGATGACTTCGTCGGCAACGAACAGAATGTCGTGTTCCTTGCACACGGCGTGCAGAGCCTTCAGCCAACCTGTCGGTGGAACGAGGACACCGCCCGAACCCTGGATGGGTTCGGCGTAAAAGGCCGCAACGCGGCCCGCGCCGAGTTCCGCGATTTTGGACCGCAGCGCCGCGACCGATGCATCGATGATCGACTGCGGGTCAGAACCGACCGGATTGCGATAGGCGTAGTGCGAGGGAATCTTGTGCTGCCAGTCGTAAGGCACGCCGAAACCCGCATGGAAGGCCGGGATCGCTGTCAGACCTGACCCTGCCGTCGAGGATCCATGGTAGCCATACTCGACCGAGATGAACTGGTCCTTTTGCGGCGTACCCGTGGCATGGTGGTAATAGCGAATAAAGCGGATCGTACTGTCGACTGCGTCGGAGCCGCCAAGCGTGAAATAGACATGGTTCAAATCGCCGGGCGCCAGTTCGGCAAGCCTGGCAGCAAGGCGAATGGCAGGCTCGGATCCCAGCCCGAAATATCCCGTCGCATAGGGAAGCTCGCTTAGCTGCTTTGCGGCTGCTTCAACGACGCTTTCCTGGCCGTATCCGATGTTGACGCACCATAGACCGGCAAATCCGTCCAGCAGGGTTTTCCCGCTTGCATCGGTCACGGTTGCGCCCTTGGCGGATTTGAGCACCCGCACGCCCGTGTCCTCGTGGCTCCGATAGCATGAAAACGGGTGAACCAGGTGTGCGCGATCGAGTTCGATCAGTGAGTTTGCCAGCATTTCTTCCTCCGATTCAGCGTAGTGCCTGACTGACGAGAGCATAAGTCCGATGTGGTGTGATTTCGTCCTTCAGCTCGTTTTCCAGCGTGATCTGCTGCGCGGTCATGGTTCATTCCGGGCCTGAATTCGCCTAGGCCGAAGATAGGCGGCCGCGGACAGCAGTTCCTCCCGACCAGAACCTGAGCGATAGGCGTTTTGACTTTCCATTGCCGCTGGCACCGCATCTTATGCCACGCACGGCTGAGAGATCGCGCGCCCGCCGAAGCTCGAAACGAACTCAGGCGCAACTCTCTGCCAAAGCTCTCACGCACTACAAAACAATCTGCTTCAGGACGCATCGAATGCGGCGACTAGTCTTCTCCGGTTCTCATTATGATCCTTGCTGTTAAAGGCACGCAGTGCCGACAGGATTGGAAGGATCGACGCCCATGACCCAGTTCAGACCGAAATACATCACCTTCGACTGCTATGGCACGCTGACCAACTTCGACATGTCCGGCGCGGCGAGACGCGTATATGGTGCGCAGCTCTCCCCAGCTGGGATGGCGCAGTTCATCAGGGATTTCTCGGCCTATCGCCTCGACGAGGTTCTTGGCGCCTGGAAGCCGTACAGCGAGGTCGTGCACAATTCCGTGGAACGGACCTGCAAGCGCAACGGCGTCGCATTCCGGCCCGAGGATGCCCAGCGCATCTATGCGGAAGTGCCGACATGGGGTCCGCACCCGGATGTGCCGGTGGGCCTGGCCAAGGTCGCCAAGGAGATTCCGCTGGTGATCCTGTCGAACTCCATGAAGAGCCTGATCATGTCGAACGTGGAGAAACTCGGCGCACCCTTTCACATGGTCATCACGGCCGAAGAGACGGGCGCCTACAAGCCGCAGATGAAGGGCTTCGAATATATGTTCGACAAACTAGGCTGCGGCCCGGAGGACATTACGCACGTGTCGTCCTCATTTCGCTACGATCTCATGACCGCCTATGATCTCGGTATCAAGAGCAAGGTCTGGGTGAACCGCGGCCACGAGCCTGCGAACCCCTTCTACGAATATACCGAAATCAAGGATATCGGCGGTCTGGCCGGCGCCGTCGGACTGGAGCCCGTTCGGGAATTCGCCTGAACGTTTGTTTGCTGGCGCAGTCGCACCAGACTGAGGCGCTCCCAAAACGTTAATGCTCACTGGTCGCAATAGAGAAAGGGGCGGTTTTCACCGCCCCTTTCTTTGTTGTTCCAACGCTTTAGGGGCTGCAAGTGTTTCCACCTGCTTGCAAGATAACTAGTGGTTAAGATCTAACGATTGGTACCCGATCGTAAGCGCGGCCACATCGCGAGCGCCTCCGTCTTCCTATCGGAAGAAATGTCTGACGCCATCTTGCCGCAAATGTTATCTCTAGCGATCCGTCCTCGATCGAAGAAGGATCGCATCAATGGACGATTGGAGAATCGGGAATATCTGGGTAACCAGAATTCTGGAGATGTGCGACCCTCTGGGGACGCCGTCGGAATGGTTCCCCGACTGCACCGA